>WYBA01000270.1 GCA_011526095.1 Myxococcales bacterium
CCCTCGACTCGGTACTTAGCCGCCGGGATGCAGGTTCACGTCGCCAAGGCCGAAATCTTCAAGCTGCAGGTCGATGCCATCGTCAACCCCGCGAACTCCACGGGGATCATGGGCGGCGGGACGGGGGGCACGATCAAGCGGCACGGCGGCGACGTGATCCAGCACGACGCGATGGCGCGCGCGCCGATCGCGGTCGGCGCGGCGGTGGTCACCGGCGCGGGCGCCCTGCCCTGCCAGCACGTGATCCACGCTCCGACGATGGAGGAGCCCGGCATGAAGATCGGCGCGGAGAACGTCCGCCGCGCCGCCCGCGCCGCGCTGATCGCCTCCGATCGGATGCAGCTCAAGGTGATCGCGTTCCCCGGGATGGGGACCGACCTCGGTGACGTCCCGGCCGACGAGGCCGCGCGCGCGATCGTCGAGGAGATCCGCGCCCACAAGCGCCCGTTCCCCGAGACGATCTACCTGGTCGACGTGAGCACGGCCGTGGTCGAGGCGTTCGAAGACGCCCTGCGCAACGCGCAGCAGAACATTTGAGGTAGGCGCGAGGCCGCGAACGAGGCCGCGGCAGGCCCGCGCACCGCGGGCTCGCGCGTGCGCGATCGCGCGCGTTCGACGCCGCCGCCCGACGCGAAAACGCTCGCGATCCCCGTCGGGTAGCATTGACCGGGGCACCCTGGCGGTGCTCTATACTCACCCCGCTTTGCAGCTACAGGCATACATGCCAGCCGGGCTGGCCATCGTCTGCGCCCTGGGGTTCTGCGGCCTGTTCGTCGCGCTCGCCGTGCTCATCGGCCCGAAGGTCGTGACACCCGAGAAGCTCAAGCCGTTCGAGTGCGGCTCCGAGCCGATCGGTACGCCGCGCGGACGCTACTCGGTCAAGTTCTACCAGGTCGCGATCCTCTTCCTCGTGTTCGACATCGAAGCCGCGTTCATGTACCCGTGGGCGCTGCTCTACCGCCACCTGTCGTTCTCGGGCGGCCACGTCAGCCTCTTCGGCTTCGTCGAGATGCTGATCTTCGTGCTGATCCTGGTGGTCGCGCTGGCCTACGTGTGGAGAAAGAAGGCCATCGGATGGGACTAGAGCTCGTCACCACGCAGCTCGAGAAGGCGGCCAACTGGGGCCGCAAGTTCTCGCTGTTCTCGTACCCGTTCGTCACCGCGTGCTGCGGCATGGAGTTCATGTCGGTCGCCGCGCCCAAGTACGACATCGCGCGGTTCGGCGCCGAGTTTCCGCGGTTCTCGCCGCGCCAGGCGGACCTGCTGATGATCGTCGGCACGATCACCGAGAAGCAGGCGCCGGCGCTCAAGCGCGTCTACGACCAGATGGCCGAGCCCAAGTGGGTGATCGCCTTCGGCGTGTGCGCCTCGACCGGCGGCTTCTACCAGAACTACCACGCGACGCCGGGCGCCGATCAGATCATCCCCGTCGACGTGTACATCCCGGGCTGTCCGCCCCGCCCCGAGCAGGTGCTCGACGCGCTGATGCTGCTGATGTCGCGCGTGCAGGACGCCCGCGGCCACAGCCAGCTCCGCCACAAGCGCGAGAAGCTCGTGCTCGAGCAGCAGCGCGCCGCCGGCGCACTGGAGGAGTAGCCGTGTCCCAGAAAGTCCTCGACGCGCTCGCCAAGAAGTTCGGCGACGCCGTCGAACGCACCGAGACCCAGCACGGCGACGAGGTCGCGTGGATCAAGCGCGACAAGCTCGTCGAGGTCGCGACCTGGCTGCGCAACGACCCGGCGATGGCGTTCGACCAGGGCATGTTCGTCACCGCGATCGACACGCTCGATCTGCGGCGCCCCGACGCCAACGGCGCGATCCGCGTCGTCGACCTCGAGGCCGCCGGCGCGACCCGGTTCGAGGTCTGCTACCAGCTCCGCTCGCTGCGCCACCGCCACCGCGTGCGCCTCAAGATCCGCGTCACCGAGGCCGACCCGCGCGTGCCCTCGATGACCGGGCTGTGGTCGTCGTTCATCTGGCAGGAGCGCGAGACGTTCGACATGTACGGGATCAAGTTCGACGGGCATCCCGACCTGCGCCGGATCTACCTGTACGAGGAGTTCGTCGGGTACCCGCTGCGCAAGGACTACCCCAAGGACAAGCGCCAGCCGCTGGTCCGCCGCTCCGACCTGCCGAGCAGCGAGAGCTGACGAGGAGCCCAAGGATCATGGCCGACCTCAAGACCCTCGTCCTGGGCCGCAAGGACGTCCAGGACATGGACGAGGAGCAGGAGCTGCCCTCGGAGCTGATGACGATCAACATGGGCCCGTCGCACCCCGCGATGCACGGCACCGTGCGGATCGTGCTCACCGTCGACGGCGAGCGGATCGTCAAGGGCGACATCCAGCCCGGCTACCTCCACCGCTGCTTCGAGAAGGAGTCGGAGCACGCGACGTACACGCAGGTGTTCCCGTACACGGACCGCCTCAACTACGTCTCGCCGATGATCAACAACGTCGGCTACGCGATGGCGGTCGAGAAGCTCCTGGGCATCACCAAGGACATCCCGCGCCGCGCCGAGTACGTCCGCGTGATCGTCTCCGAGGTGTCGCGCATCACCGACCACCTGACGTGCGTCGGCGCCTCGGCGATGGAGCTCGGCGGGTTCACCCCGTTCCTGTACTTCCTCAAGGCCCGCGAGTGGCTGTACGTGCTGCTCGAGGAGGTCTCCGGCGCGCGCCTCACGCACTCCTACGTGCGCGTCGGCGGCGTGTCGAAGGACCTGCCGGACGGCTGGATGGACAAGCTCCTCGCCAGGCTGGACGAGATCGAGGCCGTCATGGTCGAGGTCGAGACCATGCTGAACAACAACAAGATCTTCCGCGACCGCATGGCGGGCGTGGGGGTGTTCAGCAAGGAGGACGCGATCTCGTTCGGCCTCACCGGGCCGGTCGGGCGCGCCTGCGGCATCGACTACGACGTCCGCAAGGACTTCCCGTACTCGATCTACCCCGAGCTCGAGTTCGACGTCCCGCTCGGCACCACCGGCGACTGCTACGACCGGTACCTGGTGCGCGTCGAGGAGATCAAGCAGTCGATCCGGATCCTGCGCCAGTGCGCCAGGCAGCTCCCGACGGGGCCGGGCGAGCGCCACATCATCGACGACCCGCGCGTCGCGCTGCCGCCCAAGCGGGACGCGTACAACACGATCGAATCGATGATCCGCCACTTCAAGCACATCGTCGACGGCATCAAGGTGCCGGCCGGCGAGGCGTACACGTTCGTCGAGGGCGGCAACGGCGAGCTCGGCTTCTTCATCGTCGCCGACGGCACCGGGCGCCCGTTCAAGTGCTACGTGCGGAGCCCGTCGTTCGTCCACCTGTCGAGCGTCGAGAAGACCATGCACAACCACCTCATCGCCGACATCGTGCCGATCTTCGGCATGATTAATATGATCGGCGGGGAGTGCGACAAGTGAGTGACGCTGCTGTTGCGGCCCCGCCGCCGAACCCGCCATCCGAACCTGGCGTGACCCTGACGATCGACGGTCGCCAGATCACCGTCCCCAAGGGCACGAACGTGCTCGAGGCCGCGCGCGCGCTCGGCATCGACATCAGCGCGTTCTGCTACCACCCGGGCCTGTCGATCGCCGCGTGCTGCCGCCAGTGCCTGGTGTCGGTCGAGAAGAACCCCAAGCTCCAGCCGAGCTGTCAGCAGACCGCCGGCGAGGGCATGGTGGTCCACACCACCGACCCGCAGTCGACGCACGCGCGCAAGCAGATGCTGGAGTTCACCCTGGTGAACCACCCGATCGACTGCCCGATCTGCGACAAGGCGGGCGAGTGCACGCTGCAGAAGCTGTACTTCGAGCACGACAACGCCGACTCGCGCGTCGACGTGCCGAAGATCGAGAAGCCCAAGGTCGTCGACCTCGGCCCGCACGTCGTGCTCGACGCCGAGCGCTGCATCCTGTGCACGCGCTGCATCCGGGTGTGTGACGAGGTCGCGGGCGTGCACGAGCTGGAGATGTCCCAGCGCGGCAGCCACCAGGAGCTCGGCACCGCGCCGGGCGCGCGCCTGGAGAACCCGTACTCGCTCAACACCGTCGACGTGTGCCCGGTCGGCGCGCTGACGTCGAAGGACTTCCGGTTCACGATGCGGGCGTGGGAGCTGGAGGCGACGCCGTCGGTGTGCAACGGCTGCGCGACCGGCTGCAACACCGAGATCCACCACAAGAACGACCGCGTGTGGCGGCTCGTCCCGCGCCACAACCCGGACGTCAACAAGTACTGGATGTGCGACGAGGGCCGGTTCACCTACCACGGGCTGCGTGACGACCGGCTCGCGGTGCCGACGATCGAGGGCCTGCCCGCGACGTGGGACCGCGCGCTCGCGCGCGCCGCGGAGCAGCTCAAGGCCGCGCTCAAGAGCCCGGCGCAGGTCGCCGTCGTGCTGAGCGCGCAGCACAGCAACGAGGAGAACTTCGCGCTCGCGAAGCTCGCCGCCGCGTGGAAGGTGACGAACGTGTTCGTCTCGGCCTCCGCACCGGCCCCGGGCCGCGCCGACGCGATCCTGCGCGACGCCGACGTCGATCCCAACGCGCGCGGCGTCCAGGCGATCGCCGGCGCCGCGGTCAAGCCGTTCGCCGAGCTCGAGGCGGGCATCAACACCGGCGCGATCCGCGCCGTCGTCGCGCTCGGCGACGCGCTCGCGCTCGGCGACGCGGCGCAGGGCCGGCTGCACGAGCTCGACGCGCTGATCGTCCTGGCGTGGCGCGAGGTCGGCGCGGCGCGCGCCGCCACGGTCGCCCTGCCGATCGCGGCGTGGGCCGAGCGCGGCGGCACGATCACCAACCGCGCCGGCGTGGTCCAGCGCCAGCACGCCGCGGTGCTGCCGCCGGGTCAGGCGGTCGCCGGGTGGGAGGCGCTCGTCCGCCTCGCCCAGGCCACCGGCGCCTCGCTGTCGAAGACGGCGTGGTCGCACCCGCGCGAGGTCCACAAGGACATGGTCGCGGCGGTGCCCGCGTTCGCCGGCTCGCAGTGGGGCCGCGAGGCGCGGCCGATCCAGCTGCGGTTCGCCAACTCGAGGGGATGACCGAACGCCATGGACATCGTCTACGCCATCCTCGACAACGCCGCCCTCAAGTGGGCGGTGCTCGTCCTCATCATGGTGATGCCGCTGGCGTCGCTGCTGACGTGGGCGGAGCGCCGGCAGAGCGCGATGATGCAGGACCGCCTCGGTCCCAACCGCGCCAACCTCGGGCCGCTCAAGATCTGGGGGATCCTCCACTTCATCGCCGACGCGGTGAAGATGATCGCCAAGGAGGACTTCATCCCGGGCAGCGTCCACCGCGGCCTGTTCGCGCTCGCGCCGATCCTCGCGCTCGCGCCGGTGCTCGTCGCGTTCGCGATCATCCCGTTCGGCCCGACGGTCTACCCGCACGTCATGGGCGACGTCCTCAACACCTACCAGCTCGCCTCGGGGCCGGTCGGTGACGCCGCCCAGCAGGCGGCGTGGGCCGCGACCTACGACGACTCGATCCGCGCCCAGGTGTTCCAGATCGAGTTCGGCCTGATCTTCTACTTCGCGATCCTCACGCTCGCCAACTACGGCGGCACGATCGCCGGCTGGGCCAGCTACAACAAGTGGGCGCTGCTCGGCGGCCTGCGCTCCTCGTCGCAGATGATGTCGTACGAGGTGTCGATGGGCCTGTCGCTGATGGGCATGTTCCTGATCTGGGGCACGCTCGAGCCCGGCGCGATGGTCCAGCTCCAGGGCAGCGAGCCGTGGAAGTGGGGCGTCGTGCTGTGGCCGTTCGTCCCGCTCGGCCTGGTCGCGTTCATCCTGTTCTTCACCGCGGCGATCGCCGAGACCAAGCGCGCGCCGTTCGACATCCCCGAGGGCGAGCCCGAGATCATCGGCTACTTCGTCGAGTACTCCGGCATCCGCTGGGGCATGTTCTTCCTCGCCGAGTTCATCGAGATCGTCTTCATCTCGGCGGTGATCACGACGGTGTTCTTCGGCGGCTACCAGGTGCCGTTCCTCGACCCCGACGGGTTCCGGTTCCTCGGCGACTGGGTGACGGTCAACGGCCAGCAGGTCCACCTCGGCGGGTACTACCTGCCGGTGCCGCACGGCGCGGTCGTCGCGCTGCAGTTCGGGGCGTTCGCCATCAAGGTGGTGCTGCTGTGCTGGCTGCAGCTGCTCATCCGCTGGACGCTGCCGCGGTTCCGCGCCGACCAGCTGATGAACCTCGGCTGGAAGGTGCTGCTGCCGTCCTCGCTCGGCCTCATCATGGTCGCGGCGCTCGCCAAGCTCGTCTCGTTCCTGTAGGCCTCTAGGAGCACCCCATGGCTGGTGGACACGCTCACGACGCACACGACGACCACGGCGACGGGCCGGAGGTGCTGTCGGTCTCCGACAAGAACCCGCGCGTGCGGACGATCCAGGTCAAGCGCCCGACGCCCGCCGAGTCGTCCTACCTCGCCGCGACCGCCAAGGGCCTGGGCGTCACGCTCAAGCACTTCGTCAAGAACACGTTCAGCCGGCGCAAGAACACGTACATCGAGACGATCGAGTACCCGGAGCAGAAGTTCGAGTACCCGGAGCGGTTCCGCGGCCTGCACCGGCTGATGCACCGCGACGACGGCGCCGTGCGCTGCGTGGCGTGCATGTGCTGCCCGACGGTGTGCCCGGCGCACTGCATCACGATCGTCCCGGCCCAGACCGACGACAACGGGATCGAGAAGTACCCCGCGACGTTCGAGATCGACGAGCTGCGCTGCGTCGTGTGCGGGCTGTGCGTCGAGGCGTGTCCGTGCGACGCGATCCGGATGGACACCGGCATCCACGCCAAGCCGGTCGAGGAGCGCCACGAGGCGATCATGACGAAGGACCTGCTGCTCGAGCTCGGCGCGCGCTCCACCGCCGTCCAGGGTGGTGAAGGCGCCGACTGGCGCGGCAAGAAGTGACGCGAGCCGGCGCGGGCACCGCGCCGAAGGAGCGGGAGCGCCGGAAGCGAGCGTGCAAGTGATCGCGTCGCGGCCCGCAAGGGCCGCGCGATCTCGCGCCTCACGCACACGATCACGTCGCCATCTCGCGACGTTGTCGGCGGGAGCGATCTGCGACGAAGATCGCGCTTGATTCCGACGATCGTCGTCGCTAGGGTTGTCTTCGAGCCCAGGACGGCCCGACACGGAAGCGGGGCCGAATCTGTCTCCTACTTCGTCTGCCCAGGGATCTGCCTCTGTCTCGGGAGTGCACGCCCGCACGTCGGGAAGCCCGATGAGATACCGTGGAGCCCACCTACGTAAAACGTAGGGGGTAGAATCGGCCCTTCGTTCGGACGGTCCGGGCTCATTTTTTCCAGCGCCTCGGCGAGCCTCGCCGGGGCGCTCTCGTTTTCGGGGCACCGCGCGACGTCAGGCGTCGAGCGCGGTCGCGATCGCGACCCAGCCGCAGCCGATCGCGAACACCGCGAGCATGACCGCGGCGGCGGGCTCGCCCCGCGCCACCGCCAGCGTGGCCACCGCGGCCAGGTAGGCCGCGAGCGCCAGCTCGGCCAGCCAGCCCCTCCCGCGCGCGACGCGGTAGCGCCGCGCGCGGCGCGCGCCGCCGTCCTTGGGCGTGCGGACGAACGGCGAGCGGCGGCCGAGCGCGCCCTCCATCACGGCGCGCGTCTGGTGGAGCGCGATCCCGGCGGTCACCGCGCCCAGCAGCGGGACGCGCGCGACGGCGAGCGCGGCGCCGCGGACGCCGCGGGCGGCGCCGCGCGCCGACACCCACGCGTACGCGCCCAGGGACAGCGCGGCGAGCGCGGCGGTCGTGCCGTGCAGCCACGCCGGCACCGCGCCGGTGACCAGCACCGGCGCCGCCGCGAGCATCGCGACGAGCAGCGCCGGGTACGCGGCGTTCTGCGTCAGGTGGAGCGCGCCCTCGAGCCGCGACCGCCACGGCAGCCGCGAACGGGCGACCGCGGGCAAGAGCTTGCGCGCGCACTCGACCGCGCCCTTGGCCCAGCGGAACTGCTGCGACTTGAACGCGGCCATCGTCGCCGGCAGCTCGGCGGGTGCGGCGAGATCGCGCAGGTAGACGAACCGCCAGCCGCGCAGCGCGGCGCGGTACGACAGGTCGAGGTCCTCGGTCAGCGTGTCGGCCTGCCAGCCGCCCGCGTCGGCGATCGCGGCGGCGCGCCACACCCCGGCGGTGCCGTTGAAGTTGAAGATCCGCCCGGCCGCGGCGCGCGCCGCCTGCTCGACGCCGAAGTGGCCGTCGAGCAGCAGCGCCTGGGCGCGGGTCAGCGCGCTGGCGTCGGCGTCGAGGTGCTCCCACCGCGCCTGGACCATCGCGACCGACGGGTCGGCCAGCGGCGGCGCCGCGCGGCGCAGCAGCTCCGGCGGCGGGACGAAGTCGGCGTCGAGCACGAGCAGCAGCTCGCCACGCGCGACGCGGCGGCCGGCCTCGAGCGCGCCGGCCTTGAACCCGGCGCGATCGGCGCGCCGCAGGTGGTGCGCGTCGATCCCGGCCGCGCGCAGCCGCGCGACGCCGGCGGCGCAGATCGCGGCGGTCTCGTCGGTCGAGTCGTCGAGGACCTGGACCTCGAGGCGCGCGCGCGGCCAGTCGAGCGCGCCGACGGCGTCGAGCAGCCGGCCCGCGACCGCGGCCTCGTTCCACAGCGGGAGCTGGACGGTGACGACCGGGCACGCGTCGTCGGCGAGCGCCGCCGGGGCCGCGGCGGCTGCCGGCTCGCCCCGTCGCGCCCGCGCCGCGCGCAGCGTCAGCGCGAGCCGGTGCGCGCCGAACACGGCGAGCACGGCGAGCGCGACCAGGTAGACGCCGGCGATCACGGCGCGCCCATCCTACACGCGCGCCGCGGTCAGTCGCCCTTGCACGGCCGCCGCCCGTCGTCGGGGCAGTGACCGACCGCGAGCAGGTCCATCATCACCGCGACGCCGACGTGGATCAGCACGCCGCCCCAGATCGACCGCGTCCGCATCGCCAGGGTGCCGAGGATCAGCCCCGCGCCGATCGCGCCGAGCGTCTCGGACATCGGCTTGCCGTAGTGGATCATGCAGTACGGCACGATCATCACGAAGATCGCGTTCGAGCCCATCGCGCGGCGCAGCCCCTGCAGCAGGAAGCCGCGGAAGAAGAACTCGAGCGACAGGAACTGCAGGATGTACAGCGCCTCCCACGCCCACAGGTCGAACGCGCTGCGGTTGGCGTACTTGTAGAACGGGTACGTGCCCTGGAACGACGCCGTCTTCGACGCCAGGTACACCGCCGGGGCGACCAGCGCGAACAGCACGACGTAGATCCACAGGTGCCGGAGGAACCCGCGCGGCGACAGGTTGTAGTCGCGCAGCCGCTCGCCCGGCATGCACAGCACGATCACCATCGGGATCGCGAGGTAGCCGGCGAACCGCCATAGCGACCACCACGCGAAGCCCTTGAGGTGCCAGTACTTGTCGGGGTTGCGCGGGTCGTACGGCCACAGCTTCTCGTAGTAGATGCGGTCGCCGATGTACTCCTGCAGCGTCAGCAGGACGCACGCCGAGATCAGCACGACCGCGACGCGCCAGTCGAGCTTGCCCGCGTCGGCGCCGTACTCGCGCCGCGTGTCCTCGTCGATCGCGCGCAGCTGCCCGATCGCCCACCCGCCGGTGTGCGCCCAGACCGTCGCGGCCGCCGCGCGCGCGCCCACCGGCTACGCCTTCCGCGCCGCGACCGCCTCGGCGGCGACGCGCAGCCGGCGCCGGGTGATCTCCTTGCCGAGCACGACGATCGTGTCGAACAGGGGCGGCGACGCCTTGCGCCCGGTGACCGCGAGCCGCAGCAGCATGAACGCGTGCTTGGTCTTCCACTGGTGCTCCTCGGCCCACGCCCGCGCCTCCTCCTCGAGCCCCTTGGCCTCCCACCCGTCGCGCGCGTCGAGCCGCTCGACCAGCGCGAGCAGCCCGCGCCCGACCAGCGCCGGCTCGACCTCCGGGATCCCCATCTCGGCGATCACCGGCGCGTAGTCGAGGTCGCCGGAGAAGAAGTACTCGGTGAGCGGGACGAACTCGTCGAGCCGCTTGATCCGCTCGCGCACCAGCTTCGCGATCTCGATCAGGTGATCGCGCGACAGCCGCCACCCGAGCAGCGCGTCGACCAGCTCGGCGTGGCTCAGCTCGTGGATGTACTTCTCGTTGAGCCACACCAGCTTGTCGAGGTTGAACACCGGGCCGCCGAGCGAGACCTTGTCCCACGCGAACGCCTCGATCATCTCCGCCAGCGTGAACTTCTCCCGGTCGCCGCCGAACGACCAGCCCATGAGCGCGAGGAAGTTGAGCAGCGCGGCCGGCAGGATCCCGGCGTCGCGGTAGAAGTTGATCGAGACCGGGTTCTTGCGCTTGCTGATCTTCGACTTGTCGGCCGAGCGCAACAGCGGCATGTGGATGAACTCGGGCGCGTCCCAGCCGAACGCCTGGTACAGCAGCACGTGCTTGGGCGTCGACGAGATCCACTCCTCGGCGCGGATCACGTGGCTGATCTGCATCAGGTGATCGTCGACGACGTTGGCGAGGTGGTACGTCGGCATGCCGTCCGACTTCATCAGCACCTGGTCGTCGATCTGGCCGACGTCGAACGGCACCTCGCCGCGCAGCTTGTCGTGGACGATGACCTTGCCGGCGAGCGGCGCGGCGAGCCGGATCACGTGGGCCTCGCCGGCGGCGGCGCGGCGCGCCGACTCGTCGCGCTCGAGGCCGCGGCAGTGGCGGTCGTAGCCGAGGGTCGAGCGCTTCTCGGCCTGCTGCTGGGCGCGGACCTGGCCGAGCCGCTCGGCGGTGCAGAAGCAGCGGTAGGCGCCGCCGCGCTCGACCAGCAGCGCGGCGTGCTCGGCGTAGATCGCGCGGCGCTCGCTCTGGCGGTACGGCCCGAACGGGCCGCCGACGTCGGGCCCCTCGTCCCACGACAGCCCGACCCAGCGCAGGGCGTCGAAGATCATCTGCTCGCTATCGGCGCGGGCGCGGCTCTGGTCGGTGTCCTCGATGCGGAGGATGAACTTGCCGCCGCGCTGCCGCGCGAACGCGTAGTTGAACAGCGCGATGTAGGCGGTGCCGACGTGCGGATCCCCGGTGGGGGACGGGGCGATGCGGACCCTGACGGGGCGGTCCTCGGAGGCCATGGGAGGGCCTTGTAGCACGCACGGCGTGCGTGGATCACGGCCGCTGGCCGCCGCTGGAGAGCACCGGCGACCACCGCCGATCACCGTGATCCTGGCGCCCCGTCGAGCTTCCCCGGCGGGGCGGCCGCGCGAGCTGCTACCCTCTGCCGTCGTGCGCCTCCCCCTGCTGCTCGCCGCCGCCACCCTGGCCCTGCCCGCCACGGCCCTCGCCTCCCCGACCGCCCCCCCCGCGCCGGCCCCGGGGTCGACCACCACGGTCACCGGCGTGGTCACCCGCGCCGACGGCCGGTGGACCGCCGACGACCGCGCGATCGTCACCGACGCGGTGATCGTCACCGACGACGGCCGCCGCGTCACCGTGACCCAGCTCGGCGGCCACGCGCCGGCCGCCGCCGGCCGCCCCGCGATGACCCAGCACACCTGGCACGCCGCGCCGCGGCTCTACCCCGGCGATCGCGTCACCGTCACGGCGCGCGCCGGCGTCACGCGCGGCGGCGCGCCGCGGCTTGCCGCCGAGGACGTGGTGGTGCTCGCCGGCGGCGCCGCGCGGTTCGTCCGCACCGGCCCGACCGGGGCCGGCAGCTACCTGTACTGGCCCTCGGGGTGCGCGTTCGTCACCTCCACCAACGACACCGGCGACCTCGCCGGCGATCTCGAGCGCCAGATCGTGGCCGCCTCGCTCGCCGAGTGGAACGACGCCGTCGCGGGCTGCTCGTACATGGAGCTCGTCGCCGGCGAGCCGGCTCCCGACGCCGAGATCGGCCACGACGGGCTCAACATCATCCGGTTCCGCGACCGGTGGTGCCGCCCCGCGACCGACGAGGATCCCGAGCTGTGCCTGTCCGCCGCCGCCGCGGGCCTGACCACGATGATCTTCGTCGACGACGAGGACTCGGCGCGCGACGGCGAGATCGTCGACGCCGACATCGAGCTCAACGCCCAGCACTTCGCGATCTCGGCCGACGGGGCGTCGCAGGGCGACGCGCCGTGCCTGGCCGACCTCGCCAACACGCTCGTCCACGAGCTCGGGCACCTGCTCGGGCTCGATCACACCTGCCTCGACGCCGACGACCCGCCCAAGCTCGACGGTGACGGCGCGCAGGTGCCGCGGTGCACCGAGACGACCGATCCGGCGATCACCGAGGCGACCATGTACCCGTACCAGGACTGCGGCGAGACCGACAAGGCGACCGTGTCGGACGACGAGGTCGACGCGATCTGCACGATCTACCCGCTCGCCGACGACCCGGGCGTGTGCGAGCCGGCCGGCGCCGGCGACGACGGCGGCTGCTGCTCGGCGGCCGGTGACGGCGGCGGCGCGGGCGGCGCCGCCGCGCTCGCCGCGGCGTGCGGCCTGCTGATCGTCGCTAGCGGGCGGCGGCGGCGGGCGCCAGTGCATAGGCGGCGGTGAGCCGCGTCGTGCCGGCGCGGGTGCGGGCCGGGAACGTCCAGCCGCGCGCCAGCTCGACCGCGCACGCGGCGACGCCGGCGAGGCCGGCCTCGCCGCCCGCCGGGCTCGACGTCGCGCCCGCGACCTTGCCGTCGACGCCGATCTCGAGCGTCAGCGACAGCGCGCCGGACAGCGCCTTGTCGCGCTGCAGGAACCGGTCGTAGCAGAACAGCACCTGCGCCGCGTACGGCTCGACGACGTAGCTCATCGTCGTCTTGTCGTGGCGCCCCGCGCCCTCGGCCGGCGTGCGGTGCGTCGCCTCGATCCCGTCGGCCTCGGCCTTGACCTGCGCGGCGTCCGCGCGGTCCGGCAGCGCGAGGTACGCGGCGTAGAGCGCCGAGGCGGCCTGGTACCACTGCTCGTCGCGCGACGTCGAGTACAGGTTGCCGGCGTAGCGGGCGAAGTTGAAGACGTTCTTCGCGAGCAGCTCGCGGTCCTCGGCGGAGCACGCCGCGCCGCACGCGGCGAGGCCGTCGACCGCCTGCTTGGTGAACGCGGCGAGGTCCGCGGCGCGGCCGAGCTTCTTGGCGTTCTCCGCCTGGTTGAGGCGCAGGCCGGGCACGTCGATCGCGTGGACCGGCGGCTCGGCGGCGAACGTGCGCTCGATCAGCTCGATCGACTCCGCGAACCGGCCGGAGAACTTGAACGCCGGGTACATGTCGACCAGCACCTTGCGGGTCGCGTTGGCCTGACCGCCGATCGCCGGGTCGTCCTTGAGGAACCGGGCGAGCTCGCCGGCGAGCGCGACCGTCTCGTCGACCGAGGCGCCGGCGCGCGCCGCGAAGATCGCGGTGTCGCGGAACAGCGCCGGGA
This sequence comes from Myxococcales bacterium, assembly GCA_011526095.1. Taxonomy (GTDB): domain Bacteria; phylum Myxococcota_A; class Polyangia; order Haliangiales; family Haliangiaceae; genus WYBA01. The sequence goes on from WYBA01000270.1 coordinate 13,371, forward strand.
ACGTCGACTTGCTGCGCCAGCCCTGGGCGGCGGCGAGGATCGCCGCGCGCGTCGCGGCGTCGTTGCCGGCGCGCCACTGCGCCCACGCCACCGCGTAGGCGACCTCGGGCGCGTCCTTCGACGGCGTGACGCCGCTGACCGCGGCGAGGGCGTCGGCGTCCTTGCCGGCCCTGACCAGGTAGTACGCGAGGTAGCCGCGGCGCTCGGTCGTGCCGGCGTCGTCGGGGAACTGCGCGACCGCGGCGGCGAGCGCCTCGGCCGCGGCGGCCTCGTCGCCGAGCACGTAGGCGATGCACGCCAGGTTGTGCAGCAGCACGGCGTCGACGGCGGCGGGCGACGCGGCGCGCGCCTCCTCGAGCACCTTGCGCGCCTCCTGGCGCAGCGCGAGCCGCTTGGCGTCGTCGGCCTCGCTGCCGGACGCCTCCCACAGGAACGTGGCCAGCATCTCGGCCTCGACGACCTTGAACTCGAGCGTCGCCTTCTGGTAGGCGACGCGCTGCTTGGCGAGCGTCATCTTCTTCTTCGGGCGCACGAGCAGCAGCGACGGGCGATCGAGCCCGTCGGGCGCGAAGTACGTCCCCGGCAGCTCGATCGCCTCGTAGGCCAGCTCGATGTCCTCGGGCTGCGGCCCGGGCTTGACGCCGTCGTCCTTGGGGCCGGTATCCGGCTTGGCGGCGGGGCCGCAGGCGGCGGCGGCGAGCAGGACAGCGGCGACGGAGGCGAAGGTGCGGGTGCGCAGCATCGGGGGCGTGGATAACACGGGCGGCAGGCCGGTGGTAGGATGCCGCCGGTGTCACGCCTGTCGCTGTGTTTCATCCTCGTGACGATCGTCGCAACGACCGCGCTCGGCGCGTGCGCGCGGGTCCGGCCGTACCAGCGCGGCACCCTGTCGAAGCGCTCGATGACCGCGGACGTCGACGCCGGCGAGCGCCGGTTCGGCCAGCACCAGACGGGATCCCGCGAGGGCGCCGACGGCGGGACGGGCGAGCCCGGCGGCGGCTGCGGATGCAACTGATGCGCGGCCCGAGCACGGCCGGCGCGCTCGCGATCGTCGGCGCGGTCGTCGTCCTCGGCAGCGCCGCGGCGCCGGCGCGCGCCGACGGCGAGCTGACGATGCGCGGCGTCTACTACAAGGAGCGCTCGACCCGCGTGATCCAGCCGATGCTCGACGGCAAGGGCACGGTCGGCGACAACGGCGAGGTCGACGGCCACCTGCTGGTCGACGCGATCACCTCGGCCTCGGTCGCCGCCGGCGCCGCGGGCGAGGCGTTCAGCGAGAAGCGGCTGCAGTTCGGCGGCGGCTACCTCCACCGCGTGATGGACCGGTTCCGGCTCGGCGCGTCGGGGCGGTGGTCGCGCGAGCCGGACTACGACTCGTGGTTCGTCGGCGCGCGCGGCGACGTCGCGCTGGCCGACGACAACACGGTGATCGGCGTCGCCGGCGGCTACGGCCACGACCTGATCACCAGCAACGCGCCCAACATGCGCTCCGGCGGGTTCGAGGGCGAGCTCACGACGAAGCTCGGCTCGGTGTCGGTGAGCCAGCTGGTGTCGCCGCGGCTGGTGATCGGCGCGACCTACGACCTGATCTACCTCGCGGGCGTGCAGCACAGCCCGTACCGCTCGGTCCGGGTCGACGGCGTGCTGATGCCGGAGGCCCACCCGCGGACCCGCCTGCGCCACGCCGCCGCGGCGAGCGCGCGGTGGTCCGGCCCGGGCGAGACGACGTTCATCGCCAGCCACCGCGTCTACGACGACGACTGGGGGATCCTCGGCCTCACGCCCGAGGTCCGCATCGTCAAGGAGGTCGACGCCGGCCTCGAGGTCGGGCTGCGCTACCGGTTCCACTGGCAGCGCGCGGCCGACTTCTACCAGGACGAGTACGCGCCCGACGACCAGCTCCGCAGCGACGACGTCAAGATCAGCGGGTTCACGACCCACACGCTCGGCTTCAAGCTCGCCGTCTACGGGCGCGCGCTGGGGCTGCCCGAGCGCATGGCCGAATGGCGCGGGGAGGTCATCTTCGAGTATGTCGACCAGAACAACCGCTTCGGCAACGCCGGGATCGCCCATGCCGCGCTGTCCGTCCCGTTCGAGTACTGAGCGCGGGCTCGCCGCCGCGGCGCTCGCGCTCGCGGCGGCCGCGTCCGCCGGCTGCGGCGACGACGACGCTTGCACGCCCGGGTCCGGCGACGCGCCCGACGCGCCGATCACGGTCGCCGGCGGCGGCGACACGCGCACGTTCGGCGGGTTCGTCGCCGCGGCCAACAACGACTGCCGCACCGCCTCGCCGCCCGACGGCGTGGTCAGCGTCACCGTGTTCGGCGGCCAGCTCGAGCCCGGCAGCGCGTTCCTCACGCTGTGCCTGCCGCGGCCGGACCTGATCGGCCCCGGCGCCACGTTCGACCTCGAGGACGACGTCCAGCCGGTGCCCGACGACGCGCGCGTCCAGGTGATCGACGTCCAGGGCGCGTTCGACGACGGCTGCACGTGGAGCCTGGCCGGCGCGCTGACCGGGTCCATCACGTTCGACGGGTTCTGCGGCGACGGCCTCGATCCGGCCGGGTTCGCGATCACGCTCGACGGCGGCGCCACGGTCGATCGCACGTGCCCGACCGGCCCGGCGACCCAGGTCGACGTCACGCTCACCGGCCGCGTCGCGGTCGCGCCGCAGTAGCGGCCGCGCCTCGGCGCCTGTGAGGCTTCCAGCCTCGCAGGCGGTGTCGATCGGCTGGCTCGTCCTCGGACGGGCTCGCGGCGCCTGGACGGAGTCGGCTCGGGCGGACCCTCGCCTCAGCGCCGCCGCGCGGGCGGTGGATCGACCAGGCGGGCCGGCGTGAGCTCGATGCTGGTCGCGACCGCGCCGAGCACGCTCGCCACGTCCGCCTCGGCCAGCGCCAGCGTCGCGCCGAGCTCGCGCCGCAGGTGGTCGTCGAGCGTGGCGCGCGCGCGCCCCACCCACCGCGCGGCGGTCGCGCGGTGGACGTCGTGCTGGCGCGCGAGATCGTCGATCGTGCGCGCGCGGACGATCGTGTCGGCGAGCAGCTCGCGGTCGAAGAACGACAGCCGCCGCACCGCGGCCGCGAACGCCGCGCGCACCGCCGGCCGCAGCTCGGCCTTGAGCACCTGCGCCGCCGGATCGTGGGCGCCGGCGAGCTGGTCGAGCGCCGCGTCGTCGCTTGTCGCCGCGCTCGCCGCCCGTGACAGCCGCGACGCCATGCGCAGCGCGATCGTCGTGATCCATGCGCCGAGGCGGGCGCGCCCCTCGTACGTCAGCAGCGTCGGGCGACCGCCGCCCTCGCGCCCGACGAGCAACAGGATCGAGGTCTCCTGGACCGCGTCGTCGACGAGCGCCGCCGGGTAGCCCGTCGCGGCCAGCACCGGCGCGCACCGCGCGACGAGCGCGTGCAGCTCGGCCACCGCGGCCGGCGCGCCGGCCGCGGCCTCGAACGCCAGCGCCAGCTCCGCCGCCGACGCCGCGCCGACGTGGGGCAGCGTCGCGAGGTGGGCGGCGAGCGCCGCGCGATCGATGGTCGGCCGCGCCGCGACGGCGGCGTCGAGCACCGCCTCCAGATCCGGGGACACGGTCACGCTCCGGGACTATCGCACGGAGCCTGGACGCGGACTTACCGCCAGGATCGCGACCGCGGCCGCCTGGCCGGCACTCACGGGCGTGCCCCTCGTCCCGTCCGCGCCCCGTCCGTCCGTGCCCCGCGGCGCGCCAGGCGGCGGTGCTAGCATCGGCCGGGTGGGCTGCCCGTCCGACGAGGATCTGGCGTGCCACGCCGCGGGCCACGAGGCGCCGGAGGTCGCGGCGCACCTCGCCGGCTGCGCCGCGTGCGCCGACGTGGTCGCCGCGCTGCGCGTCCCCGTCGAGGCACCGTCGTCGGGTCCGGTGACGATCACGGCGGCGCCGGTGGTGGGCGCGGGCGCCGGCGACGCCGCCGGCCCGACGCCGGGGAGCCTGATCGACCGCTACGTGGTGCTCCGCCCGCTCGGCCGCGGCGGGATGGGCGTGGTCGTGCTCGCCTACGACCCGATCCTGGACCGGACGGTCGCGGTCAAGCTCGTCCGCGCCGACCGCAGCTCGCCGCTGCTGGCCGCGCGGCTCGAGCGCGAGGCGCGCTCGCTCGCGCGGATCGCGCACCCCAACGTCGTGCGCGTGTTCGACGCCGGGACGTGGGCCGGCCGGGTGTTCCTGGCGATGGAGCACGTCGAGGGCGAGCCGGCGAGCGCGTGGCTCCGCGCCGCGCCGCGCCGCGCCGCCGAGATCCTCACCGTGTTCGCCGCGGCCGGGCGCGGCCTGGTCGCGACCCACGACGCCGGGTTCGTCCACCGCGACGTCAAGCCGGGCAACATCCTCGTCGGCGCCGACGGCGTCGCGCGGCTCGCCGACTTCGGGCTGGTCGGCGCCGACCCGGCGCCCGACGTGCCGGGCGCCGCGCCGACGGAGACCGACGCGCGCGCCCCGGCCGCGCCCCGCGAGGCCGCGCCGCTGACCCGACCGACCGCCGCGATGGGCACGCCCGGCTACATGGCGCCCGAGCAGCGCGGCGGCGGGGTCGTCGGCGCCGCCGCCGACCAGTACGCGTTCTGCGCGTCCCTGTGGGAGGCGCTCGCCGGGGCGCGCCCGGGCGAGTCGGCCGCGCCGGCCGCGACCGCGCCCGGCGTGCCCGCGTGGCTGCGCGAGGTGCTCGAGCGCGGCCTGCGGGCCGACCCGGCCGCGCGCTGGCCGTCGATGCGCGCGCTGCTCGACGCGCTC
>WYBA01000271.1 GCA_011526095.1 Myxococcales bacterium
ATGGGTTGGCGCAGAACCCGCGCGCCACGGGGGTGAACCACCACCGGAGCGACCCCATGGCCGAGGCGCGCGTGGGCTCCGTCACCCGTGTCAGCCACGCGCACGCGGCGCGAGGCGCAGCGGACTGTCAGCGTCCTTCGACACGGGCCTCGCTGGCGCTCGGCCCTGCTCAGGACGAGCGGGGGCGCCCCGACGGAGACGGAGACGGAGGCGGAGACGGAGACGGAGGCCGAGACGGAGACGGAGACGGAGGCGGAGGCGGAGACGGAGACGGAGGCGGAGACGGAGACGGAGGCGGAGACGGAGACGGAGACGGAGACGGAGGCCGAGACGGAGACGGAGACGGAGGCCGAGGCCAAGCCGGAGTCAGAGTCGTCCTGACACGATCCTGGCCACCTGCCCCGGGCGCCCGTGATACGCACCGCGCGTGCAGCACCCTTCCGTCGACGTCGCGATCATCGGGGCCGGGACCAGCGGCGCGGCCGCGGCCGCGTTCCTCGCCGAGCGCGGGCTGACCGTCCTGTGCCTCGAGCGGCGCGCGCTCGACGAGGCCGGCGCGCGCTGGGTCAACGGCGTACCGCGCGCCTCGTTCCACGCCGCCGGCGTCGACCTCCCGCAGGGCGACGAGCACCTCGGCGGGCCGCACCCAGCCCACATGATCGCGCCCGGCGGCCGCGCCGCGGTCCACGACCACGACGTGATCGACGTCGACATGCGCAGGCTCGTCGCGCGGCTGCAGGCGCGCGCCGCCGCCGCCGGCGCGCGGTTCGTCGAGGGCGCCACGGCGCTCGGCCGCGACCGCGGCGTGCTGCGCACCTCCGCCGGCCCGGTGCGCTGCCGGTGGATCGTCGACGCGTCGGGCCTCGGCGGCGCCGGCCTGCTCGGCACGCCCGCGCTCGCGCGCGAGGACCTGTGCGCCGCGGCGCAGGAGGTGCGCGAGATCGCCGACCTGCCGGCGGCGCGCGCGTTCTTCGCCGCGCACGGCGTCGGCCCCGGCGAGGCGATCGTGCAGGTCGGCGTCGCCGGCGGGTTCTCCGTGCTCAACGTCAAGCTGTTCGACGATCACCGCGCCGGCGTCCTCACCGGCTCGATCCCCGCGCTCGGCCACCCGTCGGGCAAGGCGATGCTCGACGAGTTCGTCGCCGCCCAGCCGTGGCTCGGCCGGCGCCTGTTCGGCGGCGCCGGCCCGATCCCGCTGCGCCGCCCGTTCGATCGCCTCGCCGACGATCAGGTCGTCCTGCTCGGCGACGCCGGCTGCCAGGTGTTCCCCGCGCACGGCTCCGGCGTCGGCGCCGGCATGATCGCCGCGCGCCTGCTCGCCGACACGCTCGCCACCGGCGGCTCGCTGCGCGACTACGAGGTCGCGTGGCAGCGACGCCACGGCGGCCTGCACGCGACGTTCGACGTCGTCCGCCGGTGGAACGTCACCGTCGACGCCGCGGCGCTCGGCCGCGCGTTCGCCACCGGCCTGGTCGACGCCGACGTGCTGCGCGCGGGCCTCGACCAGGCGCTGCCGCGCGTCGCGCCGCGCACCCTGCCCACCAAGGCGCGCGCCCTGCTCGCCTCGCCCGCGCTCGCCGGCGGCATCGCCCGCACGCTCGCCCGCGGCGCCGCGATCCGCGCGCTCTACGCGACCTACCCGCGGGATCCGGATCGCGTCGCCGCGTGGGGCCGCCGCGTCGACTGGCTGGCGGGGTAGCGTCTCCGTCTCCCCGCTCATCCTGAGCAGGGCCGAGCGCCAGCGAGGCCCGTGTCGAAGGACGTCTCCGTCTCGGGACGCCTTGCTTTCACCCGCGGGCTCCGCGACGATTCGCGCGCGTCGAGCCCGCGAGCCCCGCATGATCTCCACCTCCCGTCTCGTCCTGGCCTGCGTCGCGCTCGCGATCACGGCCGTCCCTGCCGCGGCGCGCGCCGAGCGCGCCGCGCTGTTCGTCGGCGTCGCCGCCGATCTCGACCCGGCCCGCGCCGGCCTCGCCAAGACCGCGCGCGCGACGATCGAGTCCGCCGGGTGGAGCGTGTTCGAGCCGCCGGTCGAGCCCGGGCCGCTCGCCGACCTGCTGACCTGCGTCCAGAACGGGCTCGGCGGCGACTGCGTCCCTGGCTACCTCGACGACCACGACGTCGACCGCGGCGTGATCGTCCGCGTCACGATGGAGCGCGGCAAGCGCGGCACGACCCACACGGTCACCGGCTGGGTGTTCCGGCGCGCCGGCGAGCTGCTCGTCACCGACAAGCGGACGTGCGAGAAGTGCCAGGACCACGCGGTCGAGGCCGCGGTGCGCGAGCTGGTCGACGCGCTGGTCAAGGAGGCGCGCGCCCGCGCCCGCCCCACCCTGCTCGACGTCCGCTCGATCCCGACCGGCGCGACGGTCAAGATCGACGGCAAGGCGGTCGGCGTCACCGACCTGCAGGTCGAGGTCTACGCCGGCGTCCACGCGGTCTACTTCGAGAAGCGCGGCTACCACGGCGAGTCGCGCGAGGTCGTCGTCGGCGACGGCGAGTCGATGACGGTCGAGGTCCGGCTCACCGCCGACACCGAGGCGCGGCCCGCCGGCCCGGTCCGCGTGCCCGAGCACGAGAACGCCGCGCCGCGGCCGGGGCGCGCGCTGCCATGGGCGCTGACGCTCGGCGGCGGCGCGCTCGTCGCGGCCGGCGCGACGCTGTCGCTGCTCGACGAGGCGCCGGTGCAGGACGGCGCGCAGGTCGAGCGCTACCGCGAGACCACCGTCCCGGCGCTGCTCACGCTCGGCGCCGGCGTCATCGCGGCCGGCGTCGGCGTGTGGATGCTGCTCGGTGACGACGACGCCGACCACGGTCCGGCGCCCGCGATCACGCTCACGCCCGGCGGCGCGACGCTCGGCGCGACCGGCCGGTTCTGAGCCGGCCGTCGGCGCGCGCGCTCACGCCGCGCCGAGGACGAGCTCGTACGCCTCGTACACGTCGACGCTCTCGGCGGCGCGCGCGTCGAGGTCGGGCGGCGGCGCGCCCGCGATCCAGCCACCGTCGTGGCGCAGCGCGACCAGCAGGAGCTGCGACCGCGACCAGTCGTCGAGGCGCTCCCACTCGTCGCCGGTCAGTACGAAGCCGGCAAGCGCGATGTCCCTCCGCATGCCTTCACCATCCGCCCGGCGCGCGGCGGTGGGCAACTTTTCACGGCGCGCCGGCCCGGCCCCCGCGCCCACGCTCGGCCTCGCGGCGCGCGGCCTCGAGCGCGCGCCGCGCCTCCGCCAGGTAGCGCGCGACCTCGGTCGCATCGACGCCGTCGAGCTGACGCGGGTCGACCTCGGCGAGGTGCTCGACCGCGCGGCGCAGCCGCTCGACCGCGTCGATCCCCGGCAGCCTCGGGGCGTCGAGGTAGAGCAGCCCCAGGCCGAGGTACGCCGCGGCGTCGCCCCGGCCGCGGCCGAGCGCGGCGCCGAGCGCGGCGAGGTAGCTGCGCTCGGCCTTGCGGTACAGCGCGTCGGCGTCGTCGCCGGTGACGAGCGACGCGGCGCGCCGGTACGCGCTGCCGAGGTTGGTCGCGATCGCCACCGACCCGGGCGCGTGGCTGCGCGCGAGCTCGAGCGCCTGGATCGCCTCGGCCGGCTCGCTCCGGTCGAGCCGCACCACGCCGATCAGGTTCCAGGTCGCGGCGTCGTCCTTGCGCAGCGCCGCCGCGCGCGCGAGCTCGTCGAGCGCGCGCGCCGTGTCGCCGAGCCGGTAGCTGGCGCGGCCGCGCAGCTGCCACAGCTCGGCCGCGGCGGCGGCGCGGCTGTCGGCGACGTCGGTCGTCTGCGCGAGCGCCGCGTGCGCGCCGTCCCACCGGCCGAGCGCGCCGAGCGCGCGCGCCAGCGCCGCGATCGCGCGCGGCTCGTCGGCGTCGACCGCGAGCGCGGCGCGCGCGGCCTGGGCCGCG
>WYBA01000030.1 GCA_011526095.1 Myxococcales bacterium
CCGCGGCCGCGGCCATCGCGCCCATCGGCGGCGGCGCGCTCGGGCGCGCCGCCTTGCGCACGGCGTCGGGCGGCGGCGGCGCGCTCGGCGCGGCGGCGCGTCCGCCCTTGGTGCCGAGGTGCGGCGGCGCCAGGTTGGTCTTCTCGTCGGTGATCTCGCCGGTGGTCTCGGCGAACGTCGGGCCGCCGCCGAGCTCGGTCGGGTCGCCGCGGTCGAGGCTTGGCCGCGCCGACGCGATCTCGAACGGGCTGGCGCCGACGCTGGTCGGGCCCTCGTCGAGGTTGGTCGGCGGGCGCGCCGCGACCGGCGGCGGCGGGCGGCTCGGCGTCCCCGGCTTGCGGACGCTGGTGCCGCGGACCGGTTCGATCGGCGTCGGGATCGGCGGCGGCGGATCGAGCGGCTGGCCGGCGCGGGCGCGGCGCAGCAGCGCCAGCACGCCGGGGCTCGACGGGTCGAGGTTCTGCGCGTGCTGCAGGACCGGGAGCGCGCGCTCGGTGTCGCCCCGTCGCATCAGCACCTCGCCGAGCAGCGCGAAGCCATCGCGGTGGTTGCGGTCGACCTTCACGACCTTGAGCAGCTCCGCCTGCGCCTCCTTCCACTGGTGGAGCGCGGCGTGTGCGCGCGCGACCATCACGCGACCGTCGCTGGCGGCCGGCCCCTCGCCCGTCGCGCGCAGCCCGGCGAGGCCGACGTCGAGCGCGTCGCGCGGTCGACCGAGCGCGAGGTACATCTCCCCCAGCGCCACGAACGCGCTCGAGGCGGGGTCACGACGGACCTGATCGATGAGCCGGTCCAGCTCGTCGGCAGTGGGCCGGGCGGCGGGGGAGGTCATGCGGCGCTCTGAGGGTAAACCGGAAGGCGCGTGCGCCGCAAACCATCAGGATCACGAAGCACCGCGCCGCGCCTCATCGGCGTGGGGGCGCCGGGCGCGTCGCTCGCGCGATCACGGGCACTCGCCCTTGGCGGCGTAGCGCCGCCCCGGGCACGAGCCGGAGGTGCGGAAGGTCTGACCGTCACACCCGCAGTAGGGGCGCAGGTCCTTGGTGCACGCGCGGCTCTTCGGCGCGCACACGCCGGGCTCGTCGGGGCCGCAGCCCTGGCCCTCGCACACGCCCGAGGCGCAGTCGCCGTCGGCGAGGCACGCCGCGCCGTCGGCCAGCGGCGCGCACGCGCCGCGGGCCGCGTAGCGCGCGCCGGCGCAGCTGCTCGAGCCGTCGAAGGTGCGGCCGTCGCAGCCGCAGTACTGGACGACGTCCGCGGTGCACACGCGATCGGGGGCGGCGCACACGCCCTGCCCCGCGCCGCAGCCCTCGCCCTCGCACACGCCCGAGGCGCAGTCCGCGGCGGTGTCGCACGCCGCGCCGACCTCGCCGGCCGGCGGCTCGACGGTCCCGCCGCCGGGCGGATCGGGCGGCGGCGGCGGCGGCTCGTAGCCGCCGGTGCCACCACCGGGCCCGGGCGGCATCGGCTGAGGCGTGTTCTGCGGCGGACACGCGGCGAGCGCGACGGCGAGGAGCGCGAGCGCGGCGACGACGACGGCGGTGCGGGTGGGCGACACGCGGTCATCGTGCGGTAGGCTGCCGCCATGGGCAACAGCTTCGGTCGCCTGTTCCGGGTGACGACGTTCGGCGAGTCGCACGGGCCCGCGGTCGGCGTCACGATCGACGGATGTCCGCCGCGGCTGCCGCTCGACATCGCCGACGTCCAGCGCGAGCTCGACCGGCGCCGCCCGGGGCAGAGCACGCTGGTCAGCCCGCGGCGCGAGGAGGATCGCGTCGAGATCCTGTCCGGCGTCCTCGACGGCGTGACGCTCGGCACGCCGATCGCGATGCTCGTGCGCAACACCGACGCGCGCGGCAAGGACTACGGCGAGGTCGCGCAGGCGTACCGGCCGTCGCACGCCGACTTCACCTACCAGGCCAAGTACGGGATCCGCGCGGTCGCGGGCGGCGGCCGCGCCAGCGCGCGCGAGACCGTCGGGCGCGTCGCCGCGGGCGCGGTCGCGCGCGCCGTGCTCGCGCCGCTCGGCGTGACGATCGTCGCGTGGGTCGACGAGGTCGCCGACGTCGCGGCGGCGGTCGACGGCGCGACCGTCACGGTCGACGACGTCGAGCGCACGCCTGTCCGGTGTCCGGACAGCGCGGCCGCGGCCGCGATGATCGCGCGGATCGAGGCGGCGAAGAAGGACGGCGACTCGCTCGGCGGCGTGATCCGCGCGGTCGCGCGCGGCGTCCCGGCCGGGCTGGGCGAGCCGGTGTTCGACCGGCTCGACGCCGATCTCGCCAAGGCGATGGTCAGCCTGCCGGCGGTCAAGGGCTTCGAGTGCGGCTCGGGGTTCGCCGGCGCGCGCCTCACCGGCAGCGCCCACAACGATCCGTTCGTGCCGGCGCCGGGCCGCGCCACGAAGATCGGCACGACGACGAACCACTCCGGCGGGGTCCAGGGCGGGATCAGCAACGGCGAGGACGTCACGCTGCGGATCGCGTTCAAGCCGACGGCGACGATCATGCGGCCGCAGCAGACCGTGAACGTCGCCGGCGAGCCGACGACGCTGACGCCGCGCGGCCGCCACGACGCGTGCGTGCTGCCGCGCGCCGTCCCGATCGTCGAGGCGATGTTCGCGCTCGTGCTCGCGGACCACTGGCTGCGGTGGCGCGGCCAGTGCGGCGCGCCGTAGCGGCGATGTCGGGCGCGTCCCGCTCTCGTGCTCCCACTCGCCCTCACGGAGGCGGAGGCGGAGGCGGAGGCGGAGACGGAGGCGGAGACGGAGACGGAGGCGGAGGCGGAGACGGAGACGGAGACGGAGTCGGAGGCGGAGGCGGAGACGGAGACGGAGGCGGAGACGGAGACGGAGGCGGAGTCGGAGGCGGAGGCGGAGTCAGTACGGGTGGTGGTGCCCGTCCGGCCCGGCCAGGTGAGGGTGCGGGTGCGGGTGGTGATGGTGGTCGCCGCTGTCGTGCGGGTGCGCGCCGTGGGCGTGCTCGTGCTTGGGGTGCTTCGCGGTCGGCGGCGGCGGCGGCTTCTTCTTGGTCTTCGACTTCTTGACCTTGTGCTTGTGCGGCTTCGACGACGAGCGCGAGGAGCCACTGCACGCGCCGGCCGCGAGCGCGACCACGAGCGCGGTCACGAGCAGCCACAGCCAGCGGGTGGATCGGGTCACGGGGCTCACTTCCTCGTCACGGCTTCGTCACTTCTTGCGGGGAGTCTGCGCCATCTTGCGCTTCAGCGCCGCCAGTTCGTCGTCGACCGTGCCGGCCGGGGTCGCCGACGAGCGGCCGCCCGGCGACGAGCCCGACGACGACGACGACGACGGCCGGGGCGGCGCCCCCGGCGCCGCCCCGCCCTGGCGCTTGAGCGCCGCGAGCTGATCCTCGATCGACGTCGCGCCGGGCGCCGGCCGCCGCGGCGCCCCGCCGCCCGCGCCCCCGAACGGATCGTCGGTGGCGGCGCTCGCGCCGGCGGCCGAGCGCGCCGCGCGCGCCGCGGTGGCGCGCGCGTCCGCGCTGCCCGCGGCCTCGACCGCGCGGCCCAGCTCGATCAGCTCGGTCTCGATCTGCGCCAGCTCGCCGAGCAGGCCGTGCATCCGGGCGCGCTCGGCGTCGGCCTTGCGCTCGGCCTGCCGCGCCTCGTCGAGCTTGCCGGCGCCGCGCGCCGACTCGGCCAGCCGCGACAGGCCGTCGGCGCTCGCGCGCGCCTGGGTCATCGCGCGCTCGAGGTCGGCCTTGCGCGCGCGGGTCTCGGCGTGCAGCCGGGCCAGCGCGTCGCGATCCATCCCGAGCCCGTCGTCGTCCACGGCGTCGGCGCCGGCGCCGGCGCCGCCGAGCCCACCGCCGCCGCCGAGATCCTCGAGCTCGCCCGGGGCCGCGACGACCCGCGCCTGCGCCTGCGCCGCCGAGGTCGCCGCGCGCACGCGCTCGCGCGTCTCGGCCCGCGCCGCGGCGTGGCGCTCGTCGACCACGGCGCGCTTGTCCGCGGCGACCACCCAGCACACGTCGGCGACGCGATCGGCGCCGTCGGGGGCCGGGGTCACCGCCGGCGCCCGCGCCATCGCGTCGATCGCCGAGCCGACGAGCAGCAGGCTCCGCGCCGCGACGCCGCGGCGCCGCGCCTCGATCGCCGCCGACGCCGCGACCACGCCCGGGACGGTGTCGTCGACGAGCGCGACCAGGCGCGCGCCGACCAGCGCGGCCTTGGCGAGCGCGTCGGCGCGCGGCACCGCGACCGCGACCTCGGCCGCCCGCCACAAGAGCGGCGCGTCCGCGGTCGCACCGAACAGCTTGGCCCGCAGCCCCAGCGCTGGCACCTGCTTGCGCAGCACCGCGGCCGCGTCCACGTCGGTCCCGGCGTCGAACAGGTACGTCGTCCCGTCCGCGGCGTCGCTCAGCGACATCTGGAGCGCGAGCTGCGCGGTCTTCTCGGCGCCGAGCCCGGCGACCTCGACGAGCACGACCGCGCCGGCGAGCTTGAACCGGGCGCGCAGCGCGGCGCGGTCGTCGCGCGCCGCGTCGGCCCACGCCCGCGGCCCGAACACGCCGGTGACGAGCACGCGCTCGCCCTCGACGCCGAGGTCGGCGAGCGCGACCGCGCACTCGGGGTCGCACGCGCAGTAGCGATCCGCGCCGGCCTCGGCCCACGCCCGCGACGGATCGAGCTCGCCGACGATCGCGACGACCGGCGCGGGCGTCGCGACCTGATCGCGCGCGACGCCGAGCGCCTGGGTCGCGTGCGGATCGAACGCGACCGCGACGTCGGGCGGGTTGAGCTCCAGCTCCTTGCGCAGCCGGCGCTCGGCCGACTCGCCGAGCAGCGCGCGCCGCAGCCGGTCGCCGACGCTGGCGCCGCCGCCGCCCGCCGCGCCGACGTCGAGCGCGCGGACCCGCGCCCCCGACGCCTCGAGCGCCGCGAGCACCGGGACGACCACCGCCGCCTGGGCGCCGGCCGAGGTCACGACCAGCACGTGCGGCGTCGGCGCGGCGGCCCCGCCCGGCTCGGCGGCGGTCACGCCCGCGCCTCCGCGGCGCGCGCGCGTCGCCGCGCCTCGGGCCACACCTCGGGGTTCACCAGGTTGGCCGGCTGCTCACCGGACCGCACCGCGCGCACCGCGCTGGCACACAGCTCGACCATGCGTCTTCGTGCCGTAGTGGTAGCCGATCCGATGTGCGGCGCCAAGACCACGCGCTCGCACGCGAGCAGCGCCGGGTGGATCGCCGGCTCCTCGGCGAACACGTCGAGCCCGGCGCCGGCGAGCCGTCCCGCGGCGAGCGCCGCGGCGAGCGCCGCCTCGTCGACGATCGGCCCGCGCGCCGTGTTCACCAGGATCGCGGTCGGCTTGAGCCGCGCCAGCCGCGCGGCGTCGAACAGCCCGCGCGTCTGCGGCGTCAGCGGGCAGTGCACGCTGATCACGTCGGCCCGGGCGCACAGCTCGTCGAGCGCCACGCCCCCGCCGCGCGTCGTGTACAGCACCTCCATCGCGAACCCGGCGGCGCGCCGCGCCACCGCGCGCGCGATCCGCCCGTACCCGACCAGGCCGAGCGTGCGACCGTGCACGTCGACGCCGAGGAGCTGATCGGGCGCCCACCCGGTCCAGCGGCCACCGCGCACCAGGCGCTCGCCCTCCCCCAGCCGGCGGGCGGCGGCCAGGATCAGCGCGAACGTGAGGTCCGCCGTCGCCTCGGTCAGCACGTCCGGGGTGTTCGCGACGCACACGCCGCGCGCGGTCGCCGCCGCGACGTCGATGTTGTCGAACCCGACCGCGTAGTTGGCGACGATCCGCAGCCGGGGCGCCGCGTCGAGCACGGCGGCGTCGACCCGCTCGGTCAAGAGGGGCACCAGCGCGTCGGCCGTCGCCAGCTCGCGGGCGAGCGAGGCCAGCGACACGGCGCCGGCGACCGGCGCGATCAGCTCGACCTCGCCGCCGACCAGCGCGGCGAGATCGGCCGGCAACGCCGCGGTGCTCACGATGCGCCAGCGCACGGCGTCACGGTAGCACGCGTGCTACCGTGGTCGTCGATGCGCCTCGTCGGGATCGTCTCGTCGGCCGCCGCGTGTGCGGGCGTGGCCTTGGTCGTCAGCGCCGCCGCGCGCGCGGAGTCGGAGACGGCGGCGAAGACGGAGACGGAGACGGAGACGAAGACGGAGACGGGCACGGGCACGGGCACGGGCACGGGCACGGGCACGGGGATGGCGCGCGGGCTCGGGGGCGCGGACACGATCGACGGCGACGAGGCGCCGGGCCTGGTGGCCTTCACGTTCGACGACGGTCCCAAGCCCGGCACGACCGACAAGGTGATCGACGCGCTGCTCGCCTACGACGTCCCCGCGACGTTCTTCGTCGTCGGCAAGCGCCTCGTCGGCAAGCGCGCGCAGCCGGCGCGCGAGCTGGTCGCGCGGATGCTCGAGCACGGCTTCCTCGTCGGCAGCCACAGCTACAGCCACCCGGACCTGCGCACGGTCAGCGGCAAGGCGCTCGACAAGGAGATCGGCCACACCGCGGACGTGCTGGCGAAGCTGATCGGCGAGCCGGTGACGCTGTTCCGGCCGCCGTTCGGCGCGCTCGACAAGGAGTCGGCGGGCGCGGTCGCGCGCGCCGGTCACACGACGGTGCAGTGGAGCATCGACAGCCTCGACTGGCGCCAGCCCAAGGCGGACCGGATGCGCGCCGCGATGGTCGCGGGGATCCTGCGCGAGAACGGCGGCGTCGTGCTGATGCACGACACCAAGAAGCTGACCGCCCGGACGATCGCCGCGATCCTCGATGACCTCGAGGCCGCCAACTGCGCCCGGCTCGCGGCCGGGGATGCCCCGATCGTGCCGGTGTCCCTGCACTACTTCGTCCGGGACGGCGGCAAGCCCCGCGCCATCCCCCCCGAGGTCGAGGCGCGGACCCAGGCCTACCGGCTCGGCCTCCCCGCGCGATGCGCGAAGCGCCCGAAATCAGGCGATTCTGACTCGTAGGTCAGGCGCCGATCACCCTACATTCTCCGGTTGACAACCACACGGTCGCCCCGTAGGTTGCGCGCCGCTCCGGTGGGGTATGTGCCGGACCAAGGGGAAGCCATGCCTGTTCCAACGACGCGATCTGCCCAGGGCCCGCACGGCGAGCCGCCGATCGGCCCGTGGTATCGTGAGCCCGTGCAAGTCACCCGCGACGGTGACGGTCACGCCACGGGGGGTGGCGGGCCGAACGGGTCGAACGCTTCGGGCGCGTCATCAGGCGCGGCGGGCGACACCACGTCGAAGCGCCCCTTGATCACCGAGCCGGTGCCGACGTTCGAGACCGGCGAGCTGTTCGGCGGCGATGGCTTCGGCGACGGGTTCGGCGACGGCGAGCGCACGATGGTCGCGGCGCTGCCGTTCGAGCTCAAGCCGCGGTTCACCGGCCGCGGCCGGATGCTCGAGAAGCTCGAGGGCCACCTCGACCGCATGCTCGGCGAGCGCGAGCTCGCGTTCGTGGTCGTCGTCGGCGAGCCCGGCATGGGCAAGAGCCGCCTGGTCGCGGAGCTGGGGCGGATCGCGCTCGGCCGCGACGCCACCACGCAGGTGCTGTCCGGCGCGCCGGACGAGGCCGGCACGCCGCACGCCGCGATCGCGCGGATCCTCGCCCGCCGGTTCGGCATCGCCACCGGCGACACGCCCGCCGAGGCCCGCGACAAGATCATCGCCGGCGTCGCGGAGACCCTGCCCGCCGCGCGCGTCACCGAGGTCGCGCACCTGCTCGCCCACCTGATGCGCATCGGGTTCGAGGGCAGCCCCGTGGTCGGCCCGCTCGTCGAGTCGCCGCAGCAGCTCGAGAGCCGGACGTTCATCGCGCTGCGCCGGCTGCTCACCGCCGACGCCGAGCAGCACCCGCTGCTGCTGTGCTTCGACAACCTCGAGCAGGCCGGCCCCGAGACCGTCAACCTGCTGTCCTACCTGGCCGCCGGCCTGCGCGGCGCCCGCGTGTTCCTGATCGGCACCGCGACCGCCGCGGTGTTCGACCGCCACCCCAGCTTCGGCGAGGGCGACGTCGCGCCGGAGCGGATCGAGGTCGACAAGCTCGGCCCCGACGAGGCGGAGCAGCTCCTGCGCGAGCTGTGCCGCTCGCTCGAGACGATCCCGATGCGCCTGCTCGTCCACGCGCGGTCGATGGGCGGCTCGCCGCGCGCGCTCCACGAGCTGGTGCGCCTGCTGCTCGAGAGCGACTGCATCGTCCGCGGCCCGGGCGCGATGTGGCTGATCGACGAGCAAAAGCTCGCCGCGACGTCGTTGCCGCGCAGCTACGACGAGATCGTCGCGGCGCGCCTGCGCGTGATGGACGCGCACGATCGGCGCGTGCTCGAGATGTGCGCGGCGATCGGCGAGACGTGCTGGCTCGACGCGGTCGTCGCGCTCGACCGCGCGACCACGCCGTCTGCGACCCGGACCGATCCGGACGGGCCGACGCTGGCGCAGATCGCCGCCTCGGGGGACCAGTCGCGCGTCGCGGTGACCGCGGCGCTGACCCGGCTGGTCGAGCGCGAGTGGCTGGTCGAGCAGGCCGAGTCGAGCGTGCCCGGCGAGCGCGAGCTGCGGTTCGCGTACGCGAACCTGTGGTCGATCGTCTACCGCGGCGCCGACGAGGGCCGCCGCCGCGCCGACCACCTCACCTGCGCCCGGTGGCTGGAGCTGCGGCCCGAGGGCCGCGGCCCGATCGCGCAGGAGGACGTGGCGCGCCACCTCGAGCTCGCCGGCGAGACCCACGAGGCCGCGGCGCGCTACCGCCGCGCCGCCGAGGCCGCGCGCGCCGTCTACGACAACGACCGCGCGATCCGCCTCTACGACCGCGCGCTCGCGTGCACCTCCAAGGCGCCGGTCGGCAGCGCCGCCGGCGGCGACGTCGCGGCGCGCATCCACCTGTGGCACGACCTCGGCTCGGTCTACGAGCTGATCGGCGACTTCGAGGCCGCGCTCGGCGCGTTCGAGCGGATGCTGCGGCTGTCGTGGGTCGTCGCGTCGAAGACCAAGGCGGCGGTCGCGTTCAACAAGATGGGCCGGGTGTGGCGGCGCAAGGGCGACCTCAAGCTCGCGCTCGAGTACCTCGAGCGCGGCCTCGAGCTGTTCCGCAACGCCGCCGACGCGCGCGGCATCGCCGGCTCCCTCGACGACATCGGCAAGGTCCTCCACCTGCTCGGCCGCACCGACGAGGCGTTCGCCAAGATCACCGAGGCGCTGTCGCGCCGCGGCAAGGGCGGCGACAAGCGCTCGATCGCCGCGTCGCTGTCGAACCTCGGCAACGTCCAGATCGATCGCGGCCAGTACGACGCCGCGCTCAACTGCCACCGCGAGGCGCTGGCGCTGCGCCGCGACGCCGGGGACCGCCTCGGCGTGATCGTCTCGCAGAACAACCTCGCCGTGCTGATGTTCGAGCTGGGCGATCCGGCGGAGGCGCGCGCGGGCTGGACCGCGGCGCTGGCCGAGGCCGAGGACATCGGCGCGCTGCCGACGTCGGCGATGATCCTGTGCAACCTCGGCGAGCTCGCGCTCGGCGAGAACAAGCTCGAGGAGGCGCGCAGCCGGCTCGAGGACGCGCTCGAGATCATCGAGGACATCGAGGACCGGCTGCTCGAGAGCGAGTGCTGCCGCAACCTCGCGCTGCTCGAGGCGCAGCTCGGTCACGTCGACGCGGCCCGCGAGTTCGCCAAGCGCGCGCACGACGTCGCGGCGCGCGCCGGGCTGCGCGAGCAGGAGGGCCTGGCGCTGCTCGCCACCGGCCAGATCCTGTCGACCAGCCTGTTCGACGCCGATCAGACCGCGGTCGACGGCCTGCTGCCCGACGCGCTGCCGGCCGAGCCGTACTACCAGCAGGGCCTGGAGCTGCTCCGCGCGATCGGCAACGACGCCGAGCACGCCAAGGGGCTCGAGGCCTACGGCCGGTTCCTGATCGAGAACGGCAAGACGCTCGCCGGCAAGGACCAGCTGCGCGAGGCGCTCGCGGTGTTCACGCGGCTGGGGCTGCGCCGCGCCGCGGACGTCGAGCGCGTGCTGTCGAGCGTGTGACGCGGCGCGCGGTGGTCACGCCGCCGCCGGCGCGGCGAATCGCCGCGACGGCCGGCCAGGCCGTGGCGGGCGGGGCGAACATCCACGCCGGCTGCCTTGCCTTGCCGGGCCGCAAACGGCATCCTGCTCCGACTCTGCTGGCCCTCGACGTGAGCCCCGGATGATCTGGTTCTGGATCGGCTTCTTCGCGTTCATCGCGCTGCTGCTCTTCCTGGACCTCGGCGTCTTCAACAAGAAGGCGCACGTGATGTCGTTCAAGGAGGCGATGTCCTGGACGATCGGCTGGGTGATGCTCGGCCTGTCGTTCGGCGGGCTCGTCTACCTGATCTACGAGAACCACTGGTTCGGCGCCGAGATGCGGGACGAGAAGGGCGCCGTCGTCAGCGGCTTCGGCGTGGCGTCGACCTACTGGGCCGCGTACCTGCTCGAGCAGGCGCTGTCGATCGACAACATCTTCGTCATCTCGCTGGTGTTCCAGCAGTTCCGCGTCCCGCAGCAGTACCAGCACCGGATCCTGTTCTGGGGGATCATCGGCGCGATCTTCTTCCGCGTCACGATGCTGGCCGGCGGCGTGTGGCTGGCCAAGACGTTCGACTGGATCTTCTACCTGTTCGGCGCCTACCTCGCGTGGCAGGGCGTCAAGCTGATGCGCCACGGCGACGACGACGAGGACGAGGTCCCGGCCGAGACGTTCGCGGTGCGCACGCTGCGCAAGATGGTGCGGATCGTCGATGGCCACCACGACGGCAAGCTGACCGTCCGCGACGACCGCGGCCGGCGCGCGCTGACCACGCTCGCCGTCTGCCTGATCGTCGTCGAGCTGACCGACATCGTGTTCGCGCTCGACTCGATCCCCGCGGTGCTGTCGGTCAGCCAGGAGACGTTCATCGTCGTGACGTCGAACATCCTGGCGATCATGGGGCTGCGCTCGCTGTACTTCGTGCTCGCCGGCGCGATGGCCAAGTTCCACTACCTCAAGCTGTCGCTCGCGATCCTGCTGATCCTGATCGGGGTCAAGATGTGCCTGCACGGCCACGTCCACTTCCCGCACGAGCTGTCGCTCGGCCTGATCGCCGGCATCCTCGCGATCGGCGTGCTCGCCTCGGTGTTCAGCAAGCCCAAGGGCGGCCCGGGCGCGCCCGGCGGCCCCGACGCGACCGGCGAGCCGCTCGACGCGCCGGCCGTGACCTGAGCCTCGCTTCGCCGCGCTCAGCCGCCCTCGGCGCCGAACACGTCCTGGACGAGCTGGCCCTGGCGGCGCTCGAGCGCGCGGCGCAGCGCCGCGTGGTCGGCGTGGTCGAGCCGCGGGTCGGCGTCGAGCACGGCCTCGGCCTCGGCGCGCGCCTCGAGCAGCAGCTCGGTGTGCGTGCGCAGATCGCCGAACCGCAGCCGCGGCAGCCCCGCCTGGCGCGCGCCGAGCAGCTCGCCCGGGCCGCGCAGCTGCAGGTCCTCCTCGGCGATGCGGAACCCGTCGTGGGTCTGGGCCATGACGTCGAGCCGCCGCCGCGCGTCCTCGGTGCGGGCGCCGCGCGTGACGAGCACGCACCACGACGCGCCGCCGCCTCGCCCCACCCGCCCGCGCAGCTGGTGGAGCTGCGCCAGCCCGAAGTGGTCCGCGTCCTCGATCACCATCACCGTCGCCGCCGGCACGTCGACCCCGACCTCGATCACCGTCGTCGCGACCAGCACGTCCAGCTCGCCGCGGACCAGCATCGCCATCTGCGCGTCGCGCTCGTCGGACCGCATCCGCCCGTGGACCAGGCCGACGCGCGCCGGGGCGAGCACCCCGGCCAGCTCGGCCGCGGTCGACGTCGCGTCGATCCACCCGGCGCGCGCCTCGTCGGCGGGATCCGGCGGCTCGACCAGCGGGCACACGACGAACGCGCGCTCGCCCGCGGCGACGCGCTTCTTGACCAGCTCGTAGGTCTGGGCGCGCCCCTTGGCGCCGCCGACGACCTTGGTGACCGGCGGGGTCCGCCCGGGCGGCAGCTCGTCGATGATCGTGACGTCGAGGTCGCCGTAGGCGGTGAGCGCCAGCGTCCGCGGGATCGGCGTGGCGGTCATGACCAGCAGGTGCGGCGCGCCGTCGTCGCCCTTGGCGCGCAGCGCGACGCGCTGGGCGACGCCGAACCGGTGCTGCTCGTCGATGATCGCCAGCCCGAGCCGCGCGAACCCGACGCTGTCGGCGATCAGCGAGTGGGTGCCGACGAGGACGTCGACCTGCCCGGCGGCGACCAGCGCGAGCAGCGACGCGCGCACCCCCTTGGGCGTGGACGCGGTGAGCAGCGCGACCCGCACGCCGGCGCGCTCGCCCCACCGCGACATCGTCGCGAAGTGCTGCTCGGCCAGGATCTCGGTCGGCGCCATCACCGCGGTCTGGCGCCCGGCGGCGGCGAGCTGCAGCGCGGCGGCGAACGCGACCGCGGTCTTGCCCGAGCCGACGTCGCCCTGCAGCAGCCGGTTCATCGGCACCGGCCGCGCCAGATCGGCGGCGAGCTCGGCGATCGCGCGGCGCTGCGCGCCGGTCAGCGCCCACGGCAGCGCGCGCGCCAGCCGGTCGTCGACGTCCGCGGCGCGCGGGCACGGCACGGCGACGTCGGCGCGGCGCGCGCGCCGGCGCAGCGCGACCGCGACGCCGAGGACGAACAGCTCGCCCCACGCCAGCCGGCGCTGCCACCGCGAGGTGCCGGCGTCGAGCGCGTCGACGTCCTCGTCGGCCAGCTCCGCCGGCGGCGCGTGGAGCAGGCGGACGGCGTCGCCGAGGCTGCCGAGGTCGCGCCGCGCGATCACCGCGGCGGGGACGCCATCGTCCATGTGCGCGGCGGCGCGGTCGACGGCGGCCAGGCACGCCGCGCGCAGCCGCCCGGGCGGGACCCCCGGCACGTCGGGGTGGCGCGGCAGGATCCGCGCGCCGGCCTCGAGCTGGCCGCCGATCCCGAGCACGTCGGGGTTGGCCATCTCGGCGGCGTCGCCGCGGACCTTGAGCACGCCCGACAGCGACACCTCGGCGCCCGCCGGGAATCGCTGCTCGAACCCGCCCCACACGTTGAACCAGCGCACGACCAGCGTCGCCGGCTGCGCCGGGTCCGGGTCGACGAGCCGCACGTCGGCCCACCGTCGGCCGCGCGCCCGGATCATCCGCACCGACACCACCCGCGCGCGCAGCGCGACGCGCTCGCCCGGGACCGCCGTGGCGAGCGCCGCCGACAGCGGCGCGATCCGCCGCGCGTCGTCGTAGCGCCGCGGCAGCAACCACAGCAGGTCCTCGACGGTGGTGACGCCGCGCTCGGCGAGCCGCTCGGCCATCGCCGCGCCGACGCCCTTGATCACCGTGACCGGCGCGGCCAGCGGGTCGACCAGGGCGGCCTGCGCGCGCGCCGCCGCCTGCGCCTTCACCGCCGGCGGCGCGGCCTCGGCGCGCGCCGCCTCGGCCTCGCGCGGCTTGACCGCGCCCGCCAGCCCCTGGACCAGGCGCAGCCCGCGCGCGACCTCGATCGCCTGCGCGTCCTGCGGCGCGGCGTCGAACGCGCCGAGCCCGCGCCGCCACGCCACCAGCGGCGCGACGCTGTCCGGCGCCGCGAGCTCGATCACGCCGTCGCACGCGGCGCGCAGCGCGTGGCCGATGCCGGTGATCCGGGTCAGGCCGGCGAAGCCGTCCGCCGCGGCGAGCAGCAGCGGGCGACGCAGGGCCTCGAGGCGACGATCGAGCTCGCGCACGGGCCACGATCTATCGCAGATCGGCCCGACACCGCAGCCCTGGTCCCGACTCAGTCGGGGCGATAGGTGAACCGGATCTCGTAGTCGCAGAGGTGGAACACGTCCCCCTCGTCGATGCGCTTGTTGTCGATGCGCATGCCCTTGTAGTCGATCCCGTTGGTCGACCCGAGGTCCTTGATGTAGTACGTGCCGTTGCGCCGGATCACCGCGGCGTGCTTGCGCGAGATGTTCCCGTCCTTGATCGCGAGATCGGACGTCTTGCTGCCGCGGCCGATGATGAACTGGTCCTTGTTCACGCCGTACCGCTGGCCGTTGTAGATGAGGTACAGCATCGACGCCGAGGCCATCCCCGGCATCGCCGGCGGCGGCGCGGGCGCCGGCGCGTGCTGGGGCGCGGCCGCGTAGGCCTGGTGCTGGGGCGCGACGTACCCGCCCGGACCGCCGGGCGTCGGCGGATGCGCGCGCGAGGCGGGCGCGGCCGACGGCGCCGGGCGACGCGGCGGCG
>WYBA01000272.1 GCA_011526095.1 Myxococcales bacterium
ACGACCTCGACGAGAGCCGGCGGATCCTGGCGATGGACCTCGAGCGCTACCTGCCCGTGACCTGACGCACCTGACGCGGCGCGCGGGCCGACGTCCGCCGACGATGTGGGCGGCTGTGCGGCGCGAACAAAGCTGGCCACGCGCGATCGAGCGGCGCACGATCGAGAGGTGGTGACGAGGCGACCACGGCTGGGGATCGCGCTGGCGCTGCTCGCGGCATGCGCCGGTGATCCGTCACCGTCTCCGTCTCCGGCTCCGGCTCCGTCTCCGTCTCCGGCTCCGGCTCCGGCTCCGGCTCCGGCTCCGGCTCCGTCTCCGTCTCCGGCTCCGTCTCCGGCTCCGGCTCCGTCTCCGTCTCCGGCTCCGTCTCCGTCTCCGTCTCCGTCCGCCCCGCTCGTCCTGAGCCGGCCCGAGCGCCAGCGAGGGCCGAGTCGAAGGACGTCATCCATCCCCACCGCCCTCACCTGCGATCCCGCCGCCGCCGCGATCGTCGTCGAGGACGGCGTCGAGCGCGGCCCGATCTGCCCGGCCGACGCCGCCAAGTCCGGGCTCACCGTCGTCGACCTGTCCGACGAGTGGACGCCGCGGCTGTTCGCGCCCGGGCCCGACGGCACCGCGCCGCGCTACCGCGAGGAGTACCTCGCCCACGCCCGCGACGCCGGCGCCGGCGAGCTGCCCGTCGGCGATCGCCTCGTCGAGCTCTACGGCATCACGCCCGCGCCGAGCGTGATCCTGCGCCGCCTCGCCGACGACGCGCGCCACGCGTGCCACGACGCGATCGACGACGCGCCGCTCGCCGCGCCGCTGCGCCGCCTCGCCGAGGCGCCCAACGCGCAGATCGACGCCGTCGACCGCAAGCGCCGCCGCCTCAAGACCTGGCTGGCGCGCGAGCAGCAGAAGCGCAAGCTCCCCGACCTCGCCGCGCTCGGCCGGCTGCCCAAGTTCAAGAAGTCGGTCGCCTACTACGAGCGCGTCGCCGCCGAGCACCTCGCGGTCACCACGGCGCAGCGCCACCTGGTGTGCGACGGGCTGCTCGGCAAGAAGTGGCTCGACGGGCGCCTCATCTGGCTCACCGGCAACGCGCTGGAGAACTACCAGCGCGCCAACTTCCTGCTCCCCGACGGTAGCCTCGACGCCGACACCCGCGAGGCGCTGGCCGCGGGCAGCCGCGAGCTGGCGTTCCGCGCCGCGCTCCGCGTGCTGCGCGAGCGCGTCGTCGACGCCACCGGCCTGCTCGAGGACGGCACCGCCGGCCACGGGCCGGTGCCCGTGCTCGGCCGCGCGCTCGACCCCGAGGTCATGCAGCACGCCGCGGGCCACCTCGCGCTGCCCGGCGCCGCGCCGGATCTCGTCGGCCCCGCGACCGAGGCCGCCGCGCGCCACCTCGGCTGGACCTCACCCGACGCCGTGCGCGCGTTCCTCGCCCGCCCCGATCACCCGCGCCGCGTCGCGCTCGCGCTGCCGCCGCCGCCCGCCTACCACGCCGCGCACATGGACCTCGTCGCCGAGCTCGATCGCGGCGACGTCTGGTACGACGACCGCCCGCGCACGCGCACGATCCAGCGCCGCCCCGCGCTGATCCTCTACGCCGTCGTCGACGGCGCGCGCGTGCCGCTGGTGCGGTGGCCGTCGACGATCGGCGGGTGGGCCGACGAGCGCGCGCCGTCGGGGCGCGTCAAGCAGCAGTGGAAGGAGTCCGAGGTCGGCCCGCGCGTGTGGAAGGAGCTGTACGCGGCGCCGACGTGGAACCCGCCGGCGTCGACGCCGGACAAGGACCTCGTGCGCAACCTGTGGAACGGCCAGTGGCGGCTCAAGGACGAGATCTTCGGCCCCGGCCCGCGCTCCGCCTACGGCATGGCGATGCTGATCCACCACCAGCCGGTCAAGCGCGGCAAGCGCACGCGCTACGACGACCACGGCATCCGCGTCCACGGCTCGGCCAGCGTCACCTCGGTCGTGCGCGGCACCAGCCACGGCTGCCACCGCCTGCTCAACCACCTCGCCGTGCGGCTCGGCTCGTTCCTGCTCGCCCACCGCGACCACGTCCGCCGCGGCCAGACCCACGACCCGTGGAAGCGCAAGGTCCGCCACAAGGGGCACGTGTTCGAGGCACGCACGACCACCCGCGGCTTCCTCTACGAGCTGACGCCGCCGGTCCCGGTGAACGTCCTGCCCGGCCGGATCCTGTCGCCGCGCAAGCGCCCGCCGCGCAAGCGGTGAGGCGCAATACCGGTCAGCTAGCGACGCAGGCAAGAGTCCATTCGTCCGCCGCCTCTCACCGACGTCGTCGGGAATGGCCGTCTGGGAACAGCCCTGTGCCGCTCACCCTGGGAGGGTCGATCAGCGTAGATCCCCTCCGCTCGTCCCGAGCTTCCCACCGACGTCGTCGGAGATCGCGGTCTGACGAGCAGCCTTGTCCCGCTCACCCTGAGCCCCGTCGACGGGCGCTGGCGCTCGGCCAGGCCCAGGATGCGCGGACTTCGAGATCCTGCGAGCCTGGACGAGCTGTTCGTAGGAGCAGCGCCTGGCGCTCGGGCCTGCTCGAGGTGAGCGGGGAGACGGAGGCGCACACGCTCACTGACGAGGCCGGCCGCGAGCACGCACGCAGGCTGGCGCGGAGCCAGGTCTCGAGCGGCGCGTCGGCGTCCACGTGGACGCTCGCCTGCTCGACGGCGCGCGTGATGTCCGCCGGGCGGAAGCCGAGTCCGCGCAGCGCGGCCCTGACCTCGGCGACGACGTCGGTCGCGTAGGGCGTGTCGCCGACGCGCTCGAAGCGCAGCGCGTGCGGGGCCTCGCCGGTGACGCGCAGGCGACCGTGATGGACCGCGGCGTGGTGATGCGCACATTATGCCGAGCACGCGGTTATGCCGCGTAGGGCGGGTTCCTCGACGGAGAGCCTGGGCGTGTACGCGGCATAATCAGAGCTCGCGCAGGAAGGCGAGGAGGGCGTCGTCGGGCCGGAACCGGCC
>WYBA01000031.1 GCA_011526095.1 Myxococcales bacterium
CTCGCCCGGCGATCCGTCGGCGGCGCCGCGCGCCGACGAGATGCTCGTCGTCACCGGCGCGGTCACCCTCGCGGTCGACGACGGCCCGGCGGCGCTCGCCGCGCTGCGCGCCGCGGTCGAGGCCGCCGGCGGCCGCGTCGTCCACGAGCAGGACGCCGGCCGCGATCACGACTGGTACGGCACGATGCGCGTCCGGCTGCCGCCGGGCGAGGTCGCGGCGTTCGTCGCCGGCCTCGGGGCGGTCGGCACGATCGAGTCCAAGACGATCGAAGCGACCGACGTGTCGCGCGAGTTCTTCGACCAGGAGCTCGCGATCAAGAACCTGCGGGTCACGCTCGACCGGCTCACCGCGCTGCTCGCCAACCCGGGGCTGACCACGGCCAACGTGCTCGAGATCGAGCGCGAGATGACGCGCGTGCGCGGCGAGCTCGAGCGGCTCGAGGGCGAGCACCGCTACCTCGCCGACCGCGTCGCGTTCGCGACGTTCGAGCTGTCGCTGCACGGCAGCGGCATCGCCTCCGTCGACGCCCGGGCCCGCGTCCACGTCGGCGGGCGCGCCACGGCCCTGTACCTGCTCGACCCGACCGAGGGCGCCGACGCGCTCCGCCTCGGCGGCGCCGTCACGCTGCGCTTCCCCACCGGCCAGCGGATGGAGCTGGTCGTGATGCCGCGCCAGGACGGCCAGAGCCGCGCCGTGCTCGCGACGACCGGCGGCACGACCTACTCGGACTACTTCGGCGACGGCCGCCGCCGCTGGGGCAACCCCTACCTCGGCGGCCAGCTCGGCTACGGCTACGTCGACGGCGGCCACGCGTTCGTCGTCGGCGCCGCGGCCGGCGTCGAGGTCTACAAGGCCGAGCGCCTGACCGTCGACGTCGCCGCGCGCGTCCACGCGCTGATCGACGACGACGGCGCGCGCGCCGCGCTGGAGGCGTCGGCGGGCCTCTCGATCCCGTTCTGATCGTGATCTCGTGCGACACTGCCGCCGCCCGAGCATCGATCCCACAGAACCGAGATCCGGAGACTTCATGAGCAAGACCTGCCTGCGCGCGATCGGCGTCGTGTTCCTCGTCACCCTCCTCGCCGCCTGCCCGCCGCCCCGGGGCGGCGGTGGCGGCGCCGGTGGGGGCGGCAGCGCGATCGCGCCCGACTCGTGCGGGAACATCTCGACCGGCAAGGTCGGCCGCAAGCTGTACAGCTTCCTCGTCGCCTCGGCCGAGCTCGACAAGGCGTCGGTCGAGCTCGAGCGCTCGGTCGGCGACGCGTGCCGCCGGATGGCGCGCGAGCTCGGCGTCGACGACGGCGGGACCACCAAGGAGGTGTGCAAGCGCGCCGCGGCGGAGCTCGAGGCCAACCTCGAGGTCTCGGTGTCGACGGAGAAGCAGCTGGTGACCCGCTACACGCCGCCGGAGTGCACGTCCGAGGTCGACTTCGCGGCCAGCATCGTCGCGGAGTGCGAGGCCTCGATCGCCGCCGACGTCGACGTCCGGTGCGAGGGCTACTGCGGCGGGACGTGCTCGGGCGAGTGCGACGGCACCTGCTCCGGCGGCGGCGGCGGCGGCGCGTGCGACGGCCAGTGCGAGGGCACCTGCCGCGGCTCGTGCTCGGCCGACTGCCGGGGCTACATCGACGTCGACGCGTCGGCGGAGTGCACCGCGTCGGCCGAGGTCCGCGCCACGGTCAACACGACCTGCACCGAGCCGAAGGTCGAGGTCGTCGAGGAGGACGTCACGGTCGTCGACGACACCAAGTTCCAGAAGGCGATGGCCGCGATCGACGCCGGCATGCCGACGATCCTCCGCGTCGGCGCCAAGGCCGAGCTCGTCGCCAAGGCGATGGTGAAGTGGGCCGAGACGCTCGGCTCGCTGATCAAGGCGTCGGGCCAGCTCGTCGAGGAGCTGGGGGAGAAGGGCCTGTGCGTGGCCGGCCAGCTCACCGCGGCGTTCGCCGCGGTCGCCCAGGTCGAGGCGCGCGTCTCGGTGTCGATCGAGGTCTCGGCCGAGGTCTCGGCCTCGGCCGGCGCCCAGGCGCAGTAGGCCCGCAGGCGGGCCGACCGCCGGTTTCTTGTCCCGCGCGGCCAGGGCGCGGGACAATTTTTTTCATGCGACAAGACCCCGTCGTCCATGGCCTGGAGTCCCCCGAGGCGCGCCGGCTGTGCCCGCGCGTCGGCATCGAGACCCTGTGCACCGAGATCGCGGCCGGGGTCGAGCGCCCCGCCCTCGTCGTCGACGCCTCGGCGACCGGGCTGCGGCTCGACCGCCCGTTCGTCGCCGGCCCGACGCCCGAGGCGATCCAGCTCGAGCTGGAGATCCCCGGCACCGACGTGATCCTGTGGGCGCTCGGGATGCCGTGCTTCGAGCGGGTCCACCAGGTGCGCGGCTCGCTGTGGCGCGCCACCGGGGTTCGCATCGTGCGGGCCGCCAGCTCCGAGCTGCGGGTGTTGCGCGAGTACGTCTGGACACAGCGCCGCGCCGCGTTGAACGCCGGGCTGGCCTGAGCCGCGCCCGGGGCGTAGGCTCGTGACGTGACGCTGCCCGCGGGGCGTCGCCGGGTCTCCCCGATGTCGATCATCGCGATCGCCTGGACGGGGGGGTGTGTCGTCGCGCTGACCGCGGGTTGCCGCGCGGAGCCCGCGGCACCGCCCGCTCCGCCGCTCGTGGTCACCACGCCCGCGGCCCCCGCCCCGCCCGCCGGGTGGGCCGCGGCCCAGGCGGCGATGCTGCGCGTCGCCGCGGAGGACGCGGACGCGCCCGCGCACGCCCTGACGGTGACCGCGCTCGCCCAGGCCAGCCTGCGCGGCGCGCTGACGGTCAGCGACGCCGCGACCCTGCTCGACGCGGCGGTCGCGCTGCCGCCCGAGGCGCAGCCCGGGGTGATCGACGCGCTGCTGCTCCACGTCCGGCCTGGCCACGGCGCGCTGATCGAGCGCCACGCCGCCACGCTCGCACCCGCCGCGCGCGCGCGCGCGCTGATCGGCCTGGCGGTCACGCCCGAGCCCACCGCGCACGCCTCGCTGGCGCGGCTGCTCGCCGCGACGGAGGAGCCGGCGCCGCCGGCCCTGTACATCGCGATGAAGAAGCAGCGCCGGCCCGGGCTGGCGCTCGCCCTGCTGCCGCTGCTCGACCACCCGGTGCACGGCGCGTCCGTGACCGCCGCGGTGGCGGACCACTGCCGCGCCCGCGTCGTCACCGCCGCCGAGCTCGCGCCCCACGCCGAGCGGCTCCATGCGCGGTGGCGCGCCGCCGCGGACGCCGCGGCGATCGAGCTGGTCGCGTGCCTGCCGCGCGCCGCCGCCCTGCCCGCCCTGCGCGACGCCGCCGCGGCGCCCGACGCGCCCGTCGCGCTCGCCGCGATCGCCGCGCTGGCGCGGCTGCGCACGCCGCCGCCGAAGGCCACGGTCGCCGCGCTCGCGGCGCGGCCCGAGGCGCGCGCGCGGCTCTTCCAGACGATGGCCGCCGCCGGCTGGCGCAAGCGCTTCCCGTCGAGGTTCGCGACGCAGGCCGCGCTCGCCGAGGCGGTGCTGGTCGAGCACCTGAGCGCGCCCGATCAGCTCGGCCACCCGCCGGCGGCGATCGAGCCGCTCGACGTCGTCGAGGTCGAGGTCGACGAGCCGGAGGCGGTGCTCGCCCACCACGTCTTCCGGTTCCGCGTCGACCCGCCGGACCCGCGGGCCGAGCTGGGCTGGATGCTCGGCGTCGCCGGCCCGTTCGTCGTCGCCGACGCGCCGACCGTCGAGGACCGCGGCGGCACGCGCGCGACGCTGCGCGCCGCGACCGATCGCGACGCCGCCCGTCTCGTCGACGCCGCCGACGTCCGCGCCGCCTGGCACGACGCACACGTCGAGCCGCCCGACGACGACACCGGCGAGGCCCGCGCCGAGCGAACGAAGCGGCGCGCGCGCGACCGCGGGTCGCGGCGCCGGCGCCGGTGATCGCCCGCACAGCCTCCGGCTCCGGCTCCGGCTCCGCGTCCGGCTCCGCCTCCGTCTACGCCTCCGTCTACGCCTCCGTCTACGCCTCCGTCTACGCCTCCGCCGTGTCGCGCCTACAGCGCCGCGCGCAGCGCCGCGACCAGCTCTCCGACGCGCGCGGGCGCGCCGGCTGGCTCGCCGGCGGCGATCCGCGCGACCAGCGCCGAGCCGACGATCACGCCGTCGGCGAGCTTGCCCACCGCGGCGGCGTCCGCGGGTGTCTTGATCCCGAAGCCGACCGCCACCGGTGCGCCGGTGCCGGCGCGGATCTCGTCGACGCGCGCGCCGGCGAGGCGCGCGGCGTCGAACGCCGCGCCGGTCACGCCGGTCAGCGAGATGTAGTAGACGAACGGCGGCTCGATCGCCCGCACCTTCGCCACCCGCGCCGGCGTCGACGTCGGGGCCAGCAGCGGCACGACGTCGAGCCCGCGCGCGCGCAGCGGGCCCCGCAGCTCGTCGATCTCGTCGACCGGCAGGTCGACCGTGAGCACCGCGTCCACCCCCGCCGCCGCGGCGTCGGCGGCGAACCGCTCGACGCCGTAGACGAACGGCGGGTTGTAGTAGCCGAACAGCACCACGGGCGCGTCGACGCCGCGCCGCCGCAGCTCGGCCACCGCCGCCAGCGCGCCCGGCAGGCTGCCGCCCGCCGCCAGCGCCCGCTGCATCGCCTGCTGGATCACCGGCCCGTCGGCCGACGGGTCGCTGAACGGCACGCCGAGCTCGATCACGTCCGCGCCGGCCTTCACCGCCGCCTCGATCACGTCGACCGAGATCGCCGGCGTCGGATCGCCGAACGTGAGGTACGCGACCAGCGCCGGCCGGCCCTCGGCCTTGCACGCCGCCATCCTCGCGCGCAGCCGCGCCGCGGGCGCCGCCCCGCCGCTCGCGGCGGTCACAGCGCCACCCCCAGGGCCTTCGCGACCGAGTGCATGTCCTTGTCTCCTCGTCCCGACAGCCCGATCACCACGATCGAGCCCTGGCCGACCGTCGCCACCACCTCGTCGAGCGCCGCCACCGCGTGCGCCGTCTCGAGCGCGCACAGGATGCCCTCCGCGCGCGCCAGCCGCTGCAGCGCCGCGAGCGCGTCCGCGTCGGTGCGCGCGACGTACGTGACGCGGCCGTCGGCCTTCCACGCCGCGTGCTCCGGGCCGACGCCCGGGTAGTCCAGCCCGGCGCTGATCGAGTGCGCCTCGGCGATCTGCCCCACCTCGTCGCCTCGCTCGTGGGTGAGCACGTACGACTTGCTGCCGTGCAGCACGCCGATCCGCCCCGCGCTCAGGGTCGCGGCGTGCCGCCCGGTGCCGACGCCGTCGCCCGCCGCCTCGACGCCGAACAGCCGCACCCGCGGGTCGGCGACGAACGGCGCGAACAGCCCGGCGGCGTTGGACCCGCCGCCGACGCACGCGATCAGCGCGTCGGGGCCGCGGCCCTCGGCCGCCTCGAGCTGCGGCCCGACCTCGCGCCCGATCACCGACTGCAGCTCGCGCACCATCCACGGGTAGGGGTGCGGGCCGGCGACCGAGCCGATCAGGTAGAACGTGTCGCCCACGTTCGTCACCCAGTCGCGCATCGCCTCGTTCATCGCGTCCTTGAGTGTCCGGGAACCGGACTCCACCGGGATGACGCGGGCGCCGAGCAGGCGCATGCGGAACACGTTGAGCGCCTGCCGCGCCACGTCCTCGGCGCCCATGTAGACGTCGCACGGCATCCCGAACAGCGCGGCGACCGTCGCGGTCGCGACGCCGTGCTGCCCGGCGCCGGTCTCGGCGATCAGGCGGCGCTTGCCCATCCGCCGCGCCAGCAGCGCCTGGCCGATGCAGTTGTTGATCTTGTGCGCGCCGGTGTGGTTGAGGTCCTCGCGCTTGAGGTAGACGCGCGCGCCGACCTCGGCCGACAGCCGCCCGGCGAGCGTCAGCCGCGACGGACGCCCGACGTAGTCGGTGAGCAGCGCGTGGTACTCGGCCAGGAACGCGGGATCGACGCGCGCGACCCGCCACGCCGCCTCGAGCTCGGCGATCGCCGGCATCAGCGTCTCCGCGACGTACTGCCCGCCGAACTCGCCGCCGGCCCCGAACCGCCCGCCCGGCGCCGGCTCCGCGCCGGCGATCTCGAATCCGCTCATCCGCTGACTCCTTGGCTGCCGCGCGCGGCCGCGACGAACGCCGCGACCCGCGCTGGATCCTTGTGACCGGGCGCGACCTCGACCCCGGACGCGACGTCGACCGCCCACGGCGCGACCGCCGCGACCGCCGCCGCGACGTTGGCCGGCGTGAGCCCCCCGGCGAGCACGACCGGCAGCGGGCCGCGCGCCGCCGCCGCCGCGACCGCCCAGTCGATCGTCTGCCCGGAGCCGCCGCGCCCCGGGCTCGCCGCGTCGAGGACGATGGCGGCGACGCCCGCGTCGGCCCACCGCGCCAGCGCGGCCGGCGCGACGTCGTCGTGCCCGGTCACCGCGATCGCCTTCCACACCGGCAGGCCCGTGCGCGCCGCCACCTCAGCGCACACGGCCGGCGGCTCGTCGCCGTGGAGCTGGATCACGTCGAGCCCGACCGCCGCCGCGACCGCCGCGATCTCGTCCGCCGGCTGATCGACGAACAGCCCGACGACCTCGATCCCGGCGTCCCGGGCGAGCCGCGCCAGCGCCGGCGCCGCGTCCGCCGCGACGTGCCGCTTCGACCGCGGCCAGAAGTTGAGCCCGATCCAGTCGACGTCGAGCGCCGCGACGGCGCGCACGTCCTCGGCGCGGGTGAAGCCGCAGAGCTTGACGCGCGGCCGGCTCACGCACCCCTCATGACAGCAGCTCGCGCAGCGCGTCGCCCGGCGAGGGCGCGCGCATCAGCGACTCGCCGACCAGGACCGCGTGGGCGCCGGCCGCGCCGAGCGCGAGGACGTCGGCGCGCGTCCTGATGCCGCTCTCGCCGACGAGCACGGTGTCCGCCGGCAGCCGCGTCGCCAGTCGCGCGGTCAGCGTCATGTCGATCGCGAACGTCGACAGGTCGCGGTGGTTGACGCCGATCAGCGTCGCACCCGCGGCGACCGCGCGGTCCGCCTCGACCTCGTCGTGGACCTCGACCAGCGCGTCCATCCCGAGCGCCCGCGCCGCCGCGTGCAGCCCGCGCAGCGCGCCGTCGTCGAGCGCCGCCACGATCAGCAGCACCGCGTCGGCGCCCGCCGCGCGCGCCTCGACCACCTGGTAGTCGTCGATCAGGAAGTCCTTGCGCAGCAGCGGCACCGCCGCCGTCTCCGGGACCGCCCTCGCCTGCCCCAGGAACGCGAGCCGCCCGTCGAAGAAGTCGACGTCGGTCAGCACCGAGATCGCCGCGGCGCCGGCGCGCGCGTACTGCCGCGCGATGTCCGCCGGGTCCGCGCCCGCGCGGATCGCGCCCGCCGACGGCGAGGCGCGCTTGATCTCGGCGATCGCGCGGACCGCGGACGTCGGCGCGCCCGCCGGCCGACGCAGCGCCGCTAGCAGGCTGCGCGCCGCC
>WYBA01000273.1 GCA_011526095.1 Myxococcales bacterium
CCGGCCCGTGGTACGTTCGCGCCATGATCGCCTTCGAGGAGCTGGTCGCCGCGCTCGACCGCTGGCGAGTTCGCAAGGGCCTGCCGCTGGCGTCGGTCGAGGTCGCCGCGGCCGGGGCCGTCGCGGCGCCCGTCGTCCCGGCGACGTACGTGCCGGCGCCGGCGCCGGCGTACGCCCCGACGAGCCGGCCGGCCGCCGCGGGCCCCGCCGTCCGCCCGGCCACCGACAGCGACGTGGTCGCGCTCGGTGACGACGAGATGCTCGACGACGCCGAGGCCGAGGCGGATCCGATCGCGCCGCCGCCCGCCGCGCCGCCGCCCGGCGTCGACGAGTACGACAACGAGGGTGACGACTACGCGATGGCGTTCGCGGGCAACCCGGTCGGCGCGGTCTCGGGCAGCATCGGCGGCGCCGCCGCGCCCGACGAGCCGACGTCGATGGGCAACGTCGACGGCTACGCGGCCGGCGGCTACGGCGGCGGCCTCGATCCCGCGATGGATCCGGCGCACGACCCGGCGATCGATCCTGACGACGAGTTCGCCGCGATCCCGCCGACGCCGCCGCCCGGGTACACCGCCCACGGCGCCCATGGCGCGCCAGCGGCGACGGTCCCCGAGGACACGCTCGACGCCGGTGACGAGGTGCTCGAGGAAGCGACCGTCGTCGGCGGCGATGACCACCGCCGCTAGCGCCGCCCAGCTGGTCGGCGACAGCGCGATCGTCGCGGTCGAGGCCGCGAGCGTCGGGCCCGACGCGTGGGCGCGCAGCGCCGCCGCGCCGGGGCTCGCCGCGGTCGGGCGCGTCGTCGACGGCGGGCCGGGCGCCGCGCACCTGCTGGGCCAGCGCGTCCTGGCCGGGCGGTTCGCGCCGTGCGGCGAGTGCGACGTGTGCCGGCGTGGCGGCGCGGTGGTGTGTCCGACGGGCGAGGCGCTCGGCGCGACGCGCGGCGCGCTCGGCGACGGCCACGGCCGGCTGGCGGCGCCCGCGCGCTGGCTGATCCCGCTCGAGGGCCCGCTCGCCGTCGCCGGCGCCGCCGCCGCGGTGCTCGGGTGGGAGGCGGCGCTCGCCTACGCGCTGTACGCGCGCGCCGGCGTCGGCCCGCGCGAGCCGGTGGTGGTGATCGGCGACGACGCCGTCGCGTCGCTGCTGCGCCAGATCCTGGCCGCCAAGCACGCCTCCGTGCTCGACGGCGGCGCCGCCGGACCCGACGACGACGAGGACGCTGCCGCCGTTCGCGCCCGGCTCGTCGCCGCCGCCGCGGCCGCCGGCCACGGCGCGCGCCCGTGGAAGGTGCTCGAGACGACCGGCGAGGCGGCGCTGCGCGCGCGCGCGCTGGCGATCGCCGGCCCGCGCGCGGTGGTCGCGCTCGCCGCGCCGCCGGGCGCGGCGCCGGTGACCGACGCGGCGGCGACCAGCGCGGCGCTCGCCCGCGAGGTGACGATCGTCGGCGTCGCCGGCGCGCACCCGGATCTGCTGACCGAGGTCGCGGCGCTCGCCGTGCGCGGCGAGCTCGATCCCGTCGGCGCGGCCGAGCTCGTGCCGCGCGAAGACCTGGCCGCGGCGTGGGCGCGGCGCGCGACCACGCGGCCGGCGACCGCCCTCGTCGCCACGTTCGCGCGCTGATGCGGCGCACCGGGCGTCGGCGCCAGCGTCGGGCCCCGGCGTCGGCGCGGGCTACAGCGTGAACGCGAGCACGACGCCGATGATCGCGACCACGCCGATGACGATGCCGATGATGAGCAGGTTGCGCCCGCCCTTCATCTCGCCGACGAGCTCGCGCTCCGACACCGAGGCCGCGGGCGAGACCTCGTCGCGGATCGCGGGCATCGCGGAGGTGTGGCCGGTGTGCAGGCTGTACTTCTCGGCGTCGCCGCGCGTGATCGACCCGTCGTCGGAGTAGCGCTCGTCGATCGGCAAGGTGTCGGCCTTGCCGGCGGCGTTGGCGTCGTTCGCGGCGGCGGCCTCCTCGGCCGCGGCGGCGTCGAGCTCGCCCTTCTTGAACCACATCGTCTCGCGGAACTTGCCCTTGGCGTCCTTGCCCGCGTCGGGCTTGGGCTTGTCGTCCGCCTTCTTCTTGCCGGCGGCGCCCGCGCCGACCTTGGGCGCCGCGGGGACCTGCGAGCCCGAGGCCGCCGCCGCACCCATGGCTGGCGCCGCCTGCTGCATCGCCGCCGCGGCCGGCGCGAACGGCTCCGCCGGCGCGGCCACCGCCGCCGCGCCCATCGCCGGCGCCGCCTGCTGCATCGCCGCCGCGGGCGCCGCCCACGGAGACGCCGCGGGAGCCGCGGGCGCCGCGACGACCGGAGCGGCCGCCAGCACCGGCGCCGCGGCGACGGGCGCCGACGGGCTCGCCGCCGGCGCGCCGCCGAACAGCGGCCCCGTGGCCTGCGGCATCGTCGCGTCGTGGGCGATGCCACCGCCGCGCGCCACCGCCTGATCGAGCGCCGCGGCGTCGCGCAGCGCCTCGGGCGGGATCTCCACGTCCATCTGGCGGGTGCGCGCCTCGTTCTGCGGCGCGGACGACGCGCCGCTCCTGGCCGCGCCCAGGCCGCCGAAGCCCATGAGCGTCTGCGCCAGCTCGCGCGGCTTGCCCGCCTTGCCGAACGGCGCCGTCGCGCCGGTGCCGCCCTCGGGCCCGCGCGCGATCCGCTCGACCTCGTCGAGGAACTGGCGCAGCGTGAGGTAGCGGCGCGCGGCGTTGCGCTCGAGCGCCTTGCCGATCGCGGCGTCGATGTCCGCGGCGACCGCGGCGTGACGC
>WYBA01000274.1 GCA_011526095.1 Myxococcales bacterium
ACCGGCGGCAGCGACTTGATGAACTTGGCGAGCGCCATCGCGTCGTCGTCGGTCATCTGGCTCCACAGCGGCACGTAGAACATCATCGGCCCGAAGATCGGCTTGCCGTCGGGGCGCGTCGCCTTGCGGACCGCGTCGATGATCTGCGGCTCGGTCCACTTGCCGATGCCGGTCTCGGGGTCGCTCGTGAGGTTCGAGGTGTAGAGCACGCCGGTGCCCATCTCGGGCGGCAGGTGCATCTCCATGCCGCCGGCGAACGCCTTCGACATGTCCGGGCCCTTGTCGGTGTACGGCGTGTGGCACATCACGCAGTGCATGAGCGACGCGAGGTACGCGCCCTTGGCGATCGGGTCGTCGCCGACCGGCTTGTTCGCCGGCTTGCCGACCGGCGGGTAGGCCTCCGGCGGCAGCTGCGCCGGCGACTTCTCCACTTTCTGATCGACCGGCGGCACCGCGCGCAGGAACGCGACCATCGCGCGCGCGTCGTCGTCGGTGAGGCCGTTGTAGAGCGCGTACGGCATGATCGGCAGCAGCTTGCTGCCGTCGGGGCGGACACCCTCGCGGATCGCCGCCATGATCTGCTCGTCGGTCCACTTGCCGATGCCGGTGTCGTGCGACGTGATGTTCGGGCCGATCCAGGTCATCTCGGCGCCGCCCGGCATCTTCTCGGTCATCTTCATGCCGCCGCCGAAGACCTTGGACATGTCCGGGCCCGTGGGGCCCATCGGCGTATGGCACAGCGCGCACCCGCCGAGGCTGGCGAGGTACTTGCCGCGCTCGATCACCTTGCCGTCCCCGCTGCCGACCTTGCCGTCCTTGGACCCGGTCGCGGACTTGTCGCCGCCGCCGGTCCCCTTGCCCTCGCCCTTGCCGTGATCGACCGCGCCCTTGCCGCTGCCGACCTTGCCGTCCTTGGAGCCGGTGGCGGTCTTGTCGCCGCCGCCGGTCCCCTTGCCCACGGCCTTGCCGTGCTCGACCTTCTTCTCCGCGCTGGCCTTGCCAGCGGAGTCCTTGTTTTCGTCCTTCTTGCAGGCGCCCAGCGCGAAGGCACTCGCGATCAACAGCAAGGCAACTCGGTTCATCGGAAAATCTCCTCCCAGAGCAGATGAGCAGGGCCGTGGCGCCCCCCGGCGCCCTCGCCCCTGATCGGGACCGCGGCATCATGCCACGGGGACCGGTCCGCCCACGCCGGGTGGCGCGGATTCTGGACCGCGCGGCCGGGTGACCGCGCATACGAGACCGGCCCGCAGAGCGGGCAACCGACCGCCGGAGGCGCGGGCCGGTCTCTCCTGGAACGAGCCGCCCGTCGGCGGATCGGGTCAGTCGGGGCACTGCACCCGCGAGCCTTGACACCGGCCGCGCGGTGCCGTAGATACGTGTCCCCTCGCTCTCACGAGTATCTCCAAGCATCCTGCGCGGATGGCGGAATTGGTAGACGCGCTAGTTTGAGGGGCTAGTGGGTAAAACTGTGGGGGTTCGAGTCCCCCTCCGCGCACGACTTACTGAGCTGACATCGCAGCGGTTTTGGGCAGGGCGGCGGGGGGCGTTGGCACGTGGTTGCCACGAGCGCCCAGCATCGCGATGACCCGGTGGTCCGGGTCGGCGATGCCGTGCGCGCCGTCGCGGACCGCGTCGGGCAGCGCCCGCGCGTGGGCGTGGGCGACGTGGACGTACAGCATCGTCTCGTCGATCCGCTTGTGGCCCATCCACGCCTGGAGCCGCCACGGGTTCACGCCGAACAGCGCGGCGTGGGTGCCGTAGGTGTGGCGGAGCCGGTGCCAGCCGACCGAGGGCAGGCCGGCCCGACGCATCAGGCGGTCGATCGCGTGGTTGGCCTCGCCGTCGGTCTTCGCGGTGCCGTCCAGGTTGCGGATCACGAGCCCGTCGCGCACGACGTCGAGGCGCCGGAGCGCCGCGGCGAGCGTGGTCGTCATCGGGATCGTGCGCCGCGTCCGCCCCTTCGGCGTGGTC
Organism: Myxococcales bacterium; assembly: GCA_011526095.1. Classification (GTDB taxonomy): domain Bacteria; phylum Myxococcota_A; class Polyangia; order Haliangiales; family Haliangiaceae; genus WYBA01. The sequence continues at coordinate 1,972 of WYBA01000274.1, forward strand.
GTGGCGCCGTTGCACGTCTGGAAGTTGACGGTCAACGTGCCGGCGATCAGGTCGACGTCCTCTCGCCAGCGCAGCGCCTTGATCTCGCCGATGCGAAGCCCGGCCTCCCCCGCGAGGCACACCGCGGTGTACCACTCGGGCTCGTCGTGGCTCCGGCGCGCGGTCTCGAGGATCCGCACATACTGATCGAAGTCCCACGCCTCGATCTCGGGCCGCTCCACCTTCAGGATCCCGATCTCCGGCACGCTGTCGATCAGCTTGCACTTGTGGGCGTAGTGGAGCGGCTTCGACAGCACCGCCAGGATGTTGTTGATCCGCTTCTCGCTCAGCGGCCGACCGAAGCGCGACACCGTCTCGATCAGGCGGGCACGAAACTCCGCGACGTCACCATCTCCGATGGCATCGAGCCGCTTTGCCCCGAACACCGGCGCGAGGTGCACGCGATAGATGATCTCCTTCGAGCGCACCTCCGTCGGCTTGTTCTTGCGGCCGATCACCCACTCGCGCCAGAAGCGACCGTTGAACCACTCGTCGAACGTCGGGACCTCCTTCTTCTTCGGCGTGGCGTCGGGCCGCTGCATTCGCGCGACGTGATCGCGCTCGGCCTGCTGCGCCGCCAGCTTGGTGTTGAACTGCACCGGCGCCGTCCCGCTGATTCGGGTCACGGTACCGTCGGGGAGCCGGATCTGCGCGCGGTAGCGCCAGCGTCCGTTCTTGGCACGCGATACGGGCATCTTCATGCTCCATTCACGCGCGACACGACCTTGCACGAGCCCAACCATGCCACGAGCGCCGTGCGGCTGAACAGCAGCCGCTTGCCCAGGCGCCGACATGGGATCTCGCCGCGCGCCGCGTAGTCGTAGACGGTCTTGCGATCGACGCCGAGGAACGCGGCGACGTCCTCGGCGTCCATGACCTCGTCGTCGTTCACCGCGCGATGCAGCCCGCGCTCGCCGACCCGGACCGCGGCCGCGATCGCGAGGGCGAGCGCGTCGACGTCGAGCGGTCGGGCGTCGGTGGCGCGTGGCGTCTCGTCGTTCGCGGCCGTCGCGGCGGTCGCGAGCTTCGCGACGAGCTCGGTCAGATCGGTGGTGCGCTTGTCATCGGTCATGGCGTGCGGGCTCCTGTCGTTCCTGGGCCACGCGCGGCGGGCGGATGCGCGGTGGCGGGTCCTACTGGACGAAGCTCAGCAGCCCGGGATCCCCTCCCACGAGGAGCGCCGATTGCCACGCCCTGCCACGCACCCCAACCCGCGGCGACCGCGTCGCGGACCGCGCCCCAGACCCGCGCGACCGCCGCCACGACCACGACCACGACCGAGCCACGCACCTCTGCCGGGCGATCACGTCGGTCGTGTGGTCGCCTCTCGAACGTGGTGGCGCAGGTTGCGATCGACATCCTTCCCTGCCTGGCTGGCGCGCGATCGTCTCGGGCTCTACCCAGGTAACCGCCTCCCGCGAGCACTCCCCGATGCCGGGGATCCGGAAATCGCGCCGCCTACGCGCGAGCCAGGAAATGGATCTGCCCGGCGAGCGGCCCTCGGCGCCCAGCGCAAGTGGGCATGCGCCCGTCAACAAATCGATCTCACCGGAAGCACGGCGCTTCTCGCTCAGGCGCCGAGGGGCGACCGAGGTCGCTGGTGCGCCAAGTGCTCGACATGTCCCGGATCGGGGCGCGTCTCGTCCGCACGCCACGAACAAATCGCGCGACGGTTTCGTGGCGCCGCGGCGATCAACGACTTGGGCCCGATCGATTTGACGGTCGGGTCAGGACCGAGCCCGCGAGCACGCGCGGCTTGAACCGCGCGGGCGTTCGATCGAGACTGCGCGCGGACTGCGGGATGAGCGAGACGAAGTACCAGTACCAGCGACGGCTCGGCGGCGGCGGCATGGCCGAGGTGTTCCTCGCCAGCACCGTTGGTGCAGAGGGGTTCTCGCGGCCAGTCGCGATCAAGCGCGTGCTGCCGTCGTTCTCGAACGACCGGCACTTCTCGACGATGTTCGTCAACGAGGCGCGGCTGTCGGCGCTGCTCATCCACCCGAACATCGTGCAGACGCTCGACTTCGATCGCGATGGCGAGGGCCGGCTGTTCCTGGTGATGGAGCTCGTCGCGGGCAAGGACCTGTCGGAGCTGGCCGAGCGCGGGCCGCTGCCGGTGCC
>WYBA01000275.1 GCA_011526095.1 Myxococcales bacterium
CGACTGGCGGGCTCGCTGGCGCTCGCCCGCCGCTCAGGACGAGCGGATCTGGGACGGCTCGAGACACAGACCTTGCCCAGATCACCGCGCTGCTCAGGCTCGAGCGCCACCGAGAGGCCCCCCTCCGCCTCCATCTCCGCCTCCGTCTCCATCTCCGCCTCCGTCTCCGCGTCCGTCTCCGCCTCCGCCTCCGTCTCCGCCTCCGCCTCCGTCTCCCCCTCCGCCTGGTGGCCGCGCGTCGTCGGAGACGGCGCCCGTTCACCCGCGCAGGCGCTCGAGCGCCTCGGCGGCGGCCCGGCGCCCGGCGGAGATCGCGCCGTCGAAGTAGCCGGCCCAGGCGCCGGCGCTCTCGGTGCCGGCGAACAGCACGCGCCCGGCGGGCGCGCGCAGCGCCTCGGCGTGCGCCGCGAGCAGCCCCGGCCCCATGATCCCGGTGTAGCAGCCGCCGCTGTACGGCTCGGCGAGCCAGTCGTGATCGACGTAGGCCGTCGGGTGTCCGGCCGCCGGACCGAACAGCCGCACCAGGTCGGCGAGCACCGCGGCGCGCCGCTCCTGCGGCGCGCGCCGCGACCACGCGCGCGCCGCGTCGCCGACGACGAACGCGACGAGCGCGCCCTGCGTGCCGTCGTGCGAGCTGTCGTCGAACGTCGCGCGCACCGGATCGCCCGTGCTCACCGCCTCGCCGGACAGCCCGTGATCGCGCCAGAACGCGCGCGGGTAGACCGCGATGCACTTGATCACCGAGCCCATCGGCATGCCCTGCTCGACCCGGTGGCGCGCGACCGTGCGCGCCGCGCCGAGGTCGATCTTCGCGGCGAGCGCCGGCGGCACCGCGAGGATCGCGTAGCGCGCGCGGACGACGCCGCGCGCGGTGCGCACCGTGACGCCGCGCCCGTCCTGCTCGATCGCCGCGACGGGCACGCCGGTGTGCACCGACGGGCCGAGCCCGGCCGCCATCCGCAGCGACAGCGCCTGCGCGCCCTCGACGAACCGCCGCTCCTGCGCGCCGCCGCGCACCTCGGTCAGCCGCAGCAGGCCGCCGCCGCCGTGCAGGTAGCGCAGGAAGAACAGGAACGACAGGTCGCGCGGCTCGGCGGCGAACACCATCTGCGTCGCGATCGCGACGAGGTCGCGCGCGCCCTCGCGCCGCACGCTCGCCATCCACTGCGCGACGGTCTGCCCGTCCCACGCCTCGGCGCGGCGCGCCTGCCCCGGGGCGTCGAGCGGGACCTGGCGCGCCCACCGCTCGAGCTGGGCGAGCCGCACGACCAGCTCGGCGCGATCGAGCACCGGCACGCGCGGCAGGAACCCGCCGTAGCGCACGACCTGCCCGCCGCGCATCAGCAGCTTCTTGCCACGGGTGTGCTGCGGGAACGTGCGCACGCCCAGCTCGTCGGCGAGCCCCGCGACCTCGTCCTGGGTCGGGCCGATCCACTGGCCGCCGAGGTCGACGATGTCGTCGCCGACCCGCTGCGACAGCGTCCGGCCGCCGACGCGGTCGCGCGCCTCGAGCACGGTCACGCTGGTGCCGGTCGCGGCGAGCGCGCGCGCCGCGGCCAGCCCGGACAGGCCGGCGCCGACGACGGCGACGTCGATCTCGTGCGAGACCAGGGCCACGCGGCGACGCTAGCACGCGCGCCGTGACGAACGGTGCTCAGGGCGCGGGCGGCGCGGCGACGCGCCGCACCTCGAGCGGCGGCTCGGCCGGCTCGTCGGGCGGCACGCCCTTGCCGTCCCAGTAGAACTGCGCGGTCGGCACGAGCGCCTCGGCCTTCTTGCGCGCCGGGCCCTTGATCTTGGTGCCACCGAGCGCGACCACGCGCAGGCCGGTGAGGCGCGCGAACGACGCCGGCAGCGCCGACATCGGCAGCGACGCGACGTGGAGGCGCTCGAGCTGGGTGAGCTCGCCGATCTCCTCGGGCAGCGCGTCGGACGCGCGCGAGCCGCCGAGCCAGAGGTTGCGCAGCGACCGCGCCGCGGTGAGCCGGCGCAGCAGCGCCGGCAGCCCCTGGTCGGTGCTGATCCGCAGCTCGAGCGTGCGCAGCGCGGGGAGCCCGATGACCGCGTCGGTGATCGCCGCGGGCGCGGCGACGTCGACGACCAGCCGCTCGATCGAGCGGAGCGCGGCGAGCTCGTCGGGGACGCGGGCGAGGGTGCGGTCACCGAGGTGCAGCACGCGCAGCCGCGGCAGCGACGCGAGCGCGGCGAGCGCGCCGGCGAGGTCGAGGCGCGGGTTCGAGGCGAGGTTGAGCTCCTCGAGCGCGGCGAGCGCGGCGACGCCGTCGGGCAGCGCGGTGAACGCGTTGCCGTGGAGCACGAGCCGGCGGAGCGCGCGCAGGCCGCCGAGCGCGGGGAGCGCGGCGAGGTCGGTGTACGCCAGCCGCAGCGACTCGAGCCGGGTGAGATCGGGCAGCCGCGCGAGGGCGGCGAGCTCCGGCGCAGGGATGGGATCGTAGGGCGAGGGCTTGGACAGCTCGAGGTGGTAGACGCGCTCGGGCTCGCGCATCGCCTCGACGATGGAGACGTGGCGGCAGCGACGCGGGTCGCCGGGGGGAGACGGAGACGGAGGCGGAGACGGTGGCGGAGACGGAGACGGAGGCGGAGACGGAGACGGAGGCGCGATGTGACTGTCAGCGTCCTTCGACTGCGGGCTCGCTGGCGCTCGCCCTCCGCTCAGGACGAGCGGGGGCTGCGGAGACGGAGGCGGAGGCGGAGGCGGAGACGGAGACGGAGACGGAGACGGAGACGGAGACGGAGACGGAGACGGAGACGGCTGCGGAGACGGAGACGGAGACGGCTGCGGAGACGGAGACGGAGACGAGGCGGGGGGCTGCTTCGCCCGGGCGGGCGCCCTGGCCGGCGCCTTCGCCTCGGCCGGCGCCTTCGCCCTCGCTGGCGCCTTCGCCTTCGCCGGCGCCTTCGCCTTCGCCGGCGCGGTCGCTGCCTTGCTCCCCGTCGCATCGCGCCGCGGCTTCGTCGCCATCGGGCCGATCATACGGCACCATCGCCGCCTGATGAGACTGTTCGGCACCACGACGTCGCCCTATGTCCGCCGCGTCCGGGTCACCGCCGCCGAGGCGGGCGTGACCCTCGACCTGGTCAACACCGCCACTGACGACGGCCAGGCCGCGCTGCGCGCCGTCTCGCCGATCTGGAAGGTCCCGGTCGCCGAGGTCGACGGCCACGTGCTGTTCGACTCGCGGACGATCATCGACTACCTCACGACGACGCGCGGGTGGGGCCGGCTGGCGCCGCCGCGCGACCGCTGGCTCGCCGCCAACCACCTCAACGCCGTCGACGGAGCGCTCGACAGCGCGATCACGATGTTCTACCTGCGCCGCGAGGGGATCGACGTGTCCGGCGTGCCGTTCGGCCCGCGCCAGCACGACCGGATCACCGCGATCTTCGACTGGCTCGACGCCGAGCAGCGCGCCGGCCGGTTCGGCGCCGAGCTCGGCGTCGCGGAGCTGTCGCTGGCGTGCGCCCTCGACTGGATGGTGTTCCGCGACGCCTACCCGGTCGCGAGCCTGGGCGGCCGGCTCGACGGCCTGCGCGCGCGCCTGGACGCCTGGGCCAGCGTCGCGCAGACCCGTCCGCACGCATGATAGCCTCGAACCGCATGGTCGAGGGAGCGCCGCCGTCCACTCCGCGCCCGCTGCGGCTGGTGTGCTTCGAGCTGCGCGCGCAGGAGCTCGCGCTGCCGATCGGCGACGTCCGAGAGACCCTGCCGCTCAAGCCGATCAGCCACGTGTTCCTGACCCCGCCGTGGCTCGCCGGGATCTTCAGCCTGCGCGGCGACATCGTCCCCGCGGTCGACCTCGGCGTGCTGCTCGGGTTGCCCCGCGCGCCGGTCGGGGACGACGCCCGGATCGTCGTCGTCGAGCGCGGCGACAAGGTCGCGGGCATCGTCGTCGACCACCTGCGCGAGCTGCGCACGATCGACGAGGCCGAGCTCGAGCCGCCGCCCGCCGGCCTCGCCCCCGCCGTCGCCGCGATCCTGCGCGGCGTCGTCGCGACGCCGACCGGCACGGTGCGCGTCCTCGACCTCGACGCCCTGCTCGGCGCCGACCGCCTCGGCTCGCTGGGCGCGCTCGCGCGCGAGGAGACCCCCACCGCATGACCCGCTCGCTCCGCTTCCCGATGTTCGTGAAGTTCCTGATCGGCTGCCTGACGCTCGCGGCGCTGCTGATCATCGGCGGGACGTTCGTGTTCCAGAACGAGACCCGGTTGCGCAACCGCGGCAACTGGCTCGCCAAGCACCTGCGCCGCTACCACGGCTACGAGGACCGCGTCGGCCGCGCGATGACCGGCACGCTCGAGATCCTCGCCGCCCAGCCGGGGCTCGCCCGGGCGCTCGCCGGTGACGGCCCGGCCGAGCTCCCCGCGCCGTCGCCCGACGCGCCGATCTCGCCAGCCGACGGCGCGGCCACCCCGCGCGCCGCCGCATCGGGCGGGCCCGCGTACGCCGAGGCGCGCGCGATCGCCGAGGCGATGTACGAGTCGCTGTCGTCGAAGAACGGGCTGCGCCCCGACCTGTTCGCGGTGTTCACCGCGTCGGGAAAGCTGGTGTGGACGGTCAAGACGTCGTCGCTCGGCGCCGACGACCTGCCGGAGCTGGCCGCGGTCGAGAAGGCGCGCGCCGGCAACGTCTTCGCCCACCGCATCCAGCTCGTCGACGACGTGCCGTACCAGGTCACCGCGCTGCCGGTGCGGCGGCCGGGCAGCGACGAGGTGCTCGGCGGCGTGCTGATCGGCGTCCGGCTGCAGCGCTACATGGAGGAGTACGCCGAGCAGAGCGACGACGCCGCCGACATGCGGATGCGCGTGACGCTGCTCGACGGCACCAAGATCCTGGCGTCGGCGCACCCCTCGGACCGGTGGGCGGAGCTCGCCCGCGCGATGCAACCCGACAAGTGGGTGCGGATCAAGCTCGGCGAGGACGTGCGCGACGTCGTCCGCCTGCGCGACGACGACCTCGACTTCTACCAGGAGGACGTCGAGGGCTACCGCGGGCTCGACTCGTCGGTGCTCGGCCAGCTCGTGATCACGCGCAGCCGCCGCAACGTCGTCGATCCGGCGGCGCAGATGCCGTGGATGGAGATCCTGATCGGCGTCGGCCTGTCGGTCGCGATCGCCGGGCTGATGGCGTTCTGGATCACGCGGCCGATCAAGCAGTTCGTCCGCCAGTCGCGCGACCTGCTCGAGGGCGAGACCGACCTCAACCACCGGATCGTCGTGACGTCGCGCGACGAGACCGCGGACCTCGCCGACAACATCAACCAGGTGTTCGCGCGCGTCCACTCGCTCGCCACCGGCGTGCAGGCCGCGGCGTTCCAGGTCGGCGCGTCGAGCGCGGAGATCAGCGCGGCGTCGAAGCAGACGCTGGGCGGGCTCAAGGACCAGACGTCCAAGATCGAGAGCTCGACCGCCGCGGTCACCGAGCTGTCGGCGTCGATCCAGCAGGTCGCGGCGAACGCCGCCCAGGCGACCGACGTCGCCGAGCAGACCAACCTGGCGATCGGCTCGGCGGTCGATCGCATGACCCAGATCCGCAGCTCGGTCGTCGACGCGGCCGAGAAGATGCGCGAGCTCGGCGAGAGCTCGAAGCGCATCGGCAACATCGTCGAGGTGATCCGCCAGATCAGCGAGCAGACCTCGATGCTGGCGCTCAACGCGTCGATCGAGGCGGCGCACGCCGGCGAGCAGGGCCGCGGGTTCGCGGTCGTCGCCGACGAGGTGTCGTCGCTGGCGCGCCGGGTCGGCCAGTCGGCGAAGGACATCGAGGCGCTGATCCAGACGATCAAGGAGCAGACCCAGGCCGCGGTGGCGTCGATGGACGCCGGCACCCGCGACGTCGAGAACGGGTCGAGCCTGGTCACGACGACGCTGACCGGCCTCGGACGGCTGATCACGGTGGTCAAGGACACCGCGCACGCCGTCCAGGAGCAGGCGGTCGTGTCCGACGAGATCGCCCGCAACATGGACGCGGTCCAGCACATCGCCAACGAGGTGCTGTCCGGGTCGGAGGAGTCGGTGGTCCAGGCCGAGCGCCTGCACGAGCTCGCGTTCCAGCTCGAGCAGTCGATCGGCGGGTTCAACCTCGACGGCGCGCGGCTCGCCGCCGCGCCGCTCGCCGGGGCCGAGCCGCGCCGGCAGCTCCCCGCGCGGCCGCCGCGCGGGCTGCCCGGCGGCGGAGGCCGCGCGCGCTGAGCCGCGATGCCGCTGCCGCGCGACATCGTCGCCGCGCTGGCGCGGCGGCTGGCCGAGCGCGCCGGGCTGGAGCCGCCGGCGTGGGTGATCGAGTCGCGCGCGCAGGCGCGGATGACCGCGCTCGGGCTCGCGCCGGCGGCGTACGTCGAGCTGGTGACCGCGGGCCGCGGCGCGGCGGAGCTCGCGGCGCTGATCGAGGCGGTGCGGGTCGGCGAGACGCGGTTCTTCCGCCAGCGCGCGCAGATCGACGCGCTCGTCGACGTCGTCGTGCCGGCGCTCGCGGCGCGCGGCCGGCGCGCGGTGCGGGTGTGGAGCGCCGGGTGCGCCAGCGGCGAGGAGCCGTACACGCTCGCGCTGGTGCTCGGGCGCCTGCTGCCGGAGCACGCGATCTCGGTCGTCGCCACCGACGTGTCCGACGAGGCGCTCGAGGTCGCGCGCCGCGGGGTCTACCCGGCGCGCGCGCTCGATCACGTCCCCGACGCGTGGCGCGACGGGTTCGAGCTGCGCGGCGGCGAGGCGCGCGTGCGCGACGAGGTGCGGGCGAAGGTCACGTTCGACCGCCAGAACCTGCTCGACGGCGACGCGCCGCGCGGCTGCCAGCTCGTGTGGTGCCGCAACGTCCTCATCTATTTCGCGGCCGACGCGCGGCGCCGCGCGGTCGAGCGGCTGCTCGGCGCGCTCGAGCCCGACGGCTTCCTGTTCGTCGGCTACAGCGAGCAGCTGCGCGAGGTCGCCGCGCTCGACGCGGTCCGCGCCGGCGAGGCGGTCGTCTACGTCAAGCGCGGCGAGCGCGCGGCGCGGACGACGGGCTCCTCCGCGCCGGCGCCGCGCACGCCCGCGCTCGGCGTCCCGGTCGCGCGCACGCCCGCGCTCGGCGTCCCGGTCACGCGCACGCCCGCGCTCGGCGTGCCCGCCACGGCACCAGCCGCCGCGCCGGCGGCGCCGACCGCCCCGCCGCCGGCCGCGCGCGCCACGCTCGCGGTCGCCGACGTCTCCACGCTGCAGGCCCAGATCGCCGAGGCGCTCGGTCGCCACGTCGAACGCCTGACGATCGACCTCGACGGCGCCGCGGTGCTCCCCGACGAGGTCGCGCCGCTGCTGCGCCGCGCGCGCGCGGCCGCCGCCGCCGCCGGCGTGGCGCTCGAGCTGACCGCGACCCGCGCCGGCACGCGGCGCTGGCTGCGCCGCCACGGGCTCGACGGCCCGAGCGAGGCGACCCCGTGAGCGCCGCGCACGGGGTGGAGCTGTGGAACCTGTTCGTCGGCGCGGCGGTCGCCGACGCCGCCGTGCTGGGCGACGCGGCCGCCGACGCCGCGGCGCGCGCGCACGTCGCGTTCCGGCTCGGCCTGTCGAGCCTGCTCGTCGGCGCCGAGGACGTCGGCCGGCTCGCGCTGGCGTGCGAGCGCGGGCTCGACCGCGTCGCGACCGGCGTCTGGCCCGGCGACACGCCGGCGGTGGTCGACGCGGTCGCGACGCTGCTCGCCGCGATCGACCAGCTCGCGCACCCCGACCAGAGCGGCGCGCGCGTCGAGGGGCTCCCGCTGGCCGAGCGCCACGACGCCCTGGTCGCCGCGCTCGCCGGCGCGCCCGACGCCGGGGCCGCGCTCCCGATCGCCGCGCCGCCGCCGGCCTCGCGCCCGGTCGTCGTCGTCCCACCGCTCGGCGAGCCGATCGGCGTCACGTGGACGCCGACCGTCGACGACGACATGATCGAGCTGTTCTTCGACGAGGCGAACGAGCGCCTCGAGCAGCTCGGCGGCAAGCTGATCGAGCTCGAGCGCCGCCCGGGCGACGCCGAGCTGATCAAGGACGTGTTCCGCGACCTGCACACGGTCAAGGGCAGCTCGGCGATGGTCGGGCTCGGCCCGGTCAACCAGCTCGCGCACGCCGCCGAGGACCTCGTCGGGCAGCTCCGCGACGCCGGGCGCGCCGCCGACGGCCCGGTGGTCGACGCGCTGCTCGCGACGCTCGACGCGCTGCGCGCGATGCTGGGTCAGGCGCGGGCGCGCGCGCCGATCACGATCGACGCGACCGGCGTCGTCGCGCGGCTGCGCAACCCGGCCGCGGCGCCGGTGGCCGCCGCGACCGCGCCGCTCCCCGCGCCCACGGGCCCCGCGACCCCGGACGCCAGGGACCCGGCGCGCGCGACGATCCGCGTCGACTTCGACAAGCTCGATCGCCTGCTCAACCTCGTCGGCGAGCTCGTGCTCGGCCGCGACGAGCTGCGCGGCGCGATCACCGCGCTCGGCTCGGTCGGCGCCGAGCTCGCGGTCGACCGCGCCGCCACCCGGCGCGTCGTCCACGCCCGCGCCGCCGGCGCCACGCACGGCGCCGCCCACGGCGACGGCGCGCCGGCGGAGCTGGCGCACCTCGACGACGAGCTCGCCCGGATCGAGCGCGTCCTCGGCGACGTGACCTGGGAGCTCGACCACGGCGCCGACCGGCTCGACGCGATCTCCGGCGAGCTGCGCGACCAGGTGATGCGGCTGCGCATGGTCGCGGTCGGCGGCGTGTTCCGCAAGCACGTCCGCACCGTGCGCGACCTCGCCGCCCAGCTCGGCAAGCGCGCGCGCCTGGTCCTCGTGGGCGACGACACCGAGCTCGACAAGCTGCTGGTCGAGGCGCTCGACGAGCCGCTGATGCACCTGGTGCGCAACGCGGTCGACCACGGGCTCGAGCCGCCGGAGGCCCGGGCCGCGGCGGGCAAGCCGCCCGAGGGCGTGATCCGGCTGGCGGCGTCGCACCGCGGCAACCAGGTGGAGATCCGCATCACCGACGACGGCCGCGGCATGGACCCGGCACGGCTGCGCGCCAAGGCGGTCGACAAGGGCCTGATCTCGCCGGCCGAGGCCGAGGCGATGGAGGACCGCGCCGCGCTCGAGCTCATCTTCCGCGCCGGGTTCTCGACCGCGGCGCAGGTCAGCCACGTGTCCGGCCGCGGCGTCGGCATGGACGTCGTCCGCCAGACGATCGTGTCCCGGCTCAAGGGCACGATTGACGTCGAGTCCACCCCCGGCCAAGGGAGCGCGTTCGTGCTGCGCCTGCCACTCACCCTCGCGATCATCCAGGTCCTGCTCGCGCGCGCCGGCGGCGAGACGTTCGCGATCCCGCTCGACGCCGTCGTGCGCGTGCTGGTGGTCGCGCCGGCGGACATCCGGCTCGTCGGCGATCGCGAGGTCGTCGAGGTCCGCGGCAAGCACGTCCCGCTGATCCGGCTCGAGCACGTGCTCGAGCTCGAGGGGCACGAGCACGACGAGCAGATCGAGGTGATCCTCACCGAGCACGGCGGCACGACCTTCGGCCTCGTCGTCGACCAGCTCCTCGGCAAGAAGGAGATCGTGATCAAGTCGCTCGGCCCGCTGCTCGGCGCCGTGCCGTGCGTCGCCGGCGCGACGCTGCTCGGCGACCGCTGCGCGCTGATCCTCGACGTCCCGGCGATCATCCGGCGCGCGCTGGCCGCGGCGCCGGGCGCGCGCCGCGCGGCGCGCCGCCCGCACCGCGCCGGCGTCACCAGCTCGCAGGTGCTGCTGGTCGAGGACTCGGACATCGTGCGCGAGTCGCTGCGCCGGCTGCTCGTCGACGCCGGCTACCGCGTCACCGTGGCGGTCGACGGCCAGCACGGGCTGGAGCTGGCCCAGGCGCGCCAGTTCGACCTGGTGTCGACCGACGTGATGATGCCGCGGATGGACGGCTACGAGCTGACCCGCGCGCTGCGCGCGATGCCCAACTACGCCGACGTCCCGATCGTCATGGTGACCAGCCGCGGCGAGCGGATCGACCGCGTCCGCGGGTTCGACGCCGGGGTCGACGAGTACATCACCAAGCCGCACGACCGCCAGCTGCTGCTGCGCGCCGTGCGCAAGCTGCTCGGCCACGCCGCGCCCGGCGGGCCCGGCCCCGGCGGCGACGACGACGACGGTGGCGAGGCGCCGCCGGGCGGCGCCGACACGCCGGACGAGCCGTCGGGGGCGCCGTGAACGTCGTCGTCGTGTCCGACGAGCCCGTGCTCGCCGCGATGATCCGCCGGCCGCTCGAGCCGCTCGGCTACCGCGTCACCGCGGTCGCGACCGCGGCCGAGCTCGAGGCCCGCCTCGCCGAGCTGGCGCCCCGCGCGGCGCTGCTGCCGCGGCGGCTGCCCGACCGCGAGCTCGCGGCCGCCGTCGCCGCGCTGCGCGCCGCCCCCGCCGCCGGGGCGCCGCCGATCGCCGCGATCGTCGTCGGCACGGCCTCGGCCGACCGCAAGCTCGCGCACGCGGTCGACGCCGACGGCTTCCTCCGCGTGCCGTTCTCCGACGCCGAGGTGCTCGACGTCCTCGGCGCGACGACGCGCGCCCGCAAGCTGATCGTCCTGGCCGACGACTCGCCGCTGATCCACCGCCACACCGTGCCGATCCTCGAGGACGAGGGCTACGAGGTCGTGTCCGCCGCCGACGGCGCCGAGGCGCTCGAGCTCGTCCGCGGCCGCGCCCCCGACCTCGTCATCACCGACGTCGAGATGCCGCGGCTCGACGGCTACGGGCTGTGCAAGGCGCTCAAGGCCGACGCCGCGACCGCGCACCTGCCGGTGCTGATCTGCTCGACGCTCGGCGAGGCCGCCGACCTCGAGCGCGGGTTCGACGCCGGCGCCGACGACTACCTCGTCAAGCCGGTGCTGCCCGAGGAGCTGACGACGCGCGTCCGCGCGCTCGTCGCCGGCTCGCTGCCGGCCTCGCGCGAGCGGATCCTCGTCGTCGACGACTCGCCGGCGCAGCGCCACTACGTCGCCGACTGCCTGGCGCGCCAGGGGTTCGAGATCACGACCGCCGAGAACGGCAAGGTCGCGCTCGAGCGGGCGCAGCAGGTCCGCCCCGCGCTGATCGTCAGCGACTACGAGATGCCCGTGATGTCCGGGTTCGAGCTGGTCCACGCGCTGCGCCGCGATCCCGAGCTGCGCCAGGTCCCGGTGATCATGCTGACCGCGCGCGACTCCAAGCGCGACATGGCGCAGATGCGCGCCGCCGGCGCCTCGGCCTACCTGGTCAAGCCGTTCGCCCAGGACAAGTGCGTCGCGATGGTCGAGCGCACCCTCGCCGAGCGCCGGCTGCTCGCCTACAAGGAGGCGTCGTCGCTGTTCATCTCCGAGGGCGCGCGCAAGGCGGCCGAGCAGCGGGCGGTCGCCGGCGAGCTCCACGCGGTGCGCGCCGACGAGCAGGTGATGAGCGTGATGTTCTCCGACCTCGTCGGGTTCACGCCGATGTCCCAGGCGCTGTCGCCGCGCGAGGTGATCGAGCTGCTCAACGACTACTTCGACGTGATGTGCCCGATCGTCGCGGCGCACGGCGGCGACATCGACAAGTTCATCGGCGACGCGATCATGGCGGTGTACCCGCCGCTGCGCGACGCGCCGCCGCCGCCGGTGCGCGCGGTCCGCGCCGCGCTGGCGATGCAGGCCGAGATGCCGGCGTTCAACGCCGGCCGGCCGGTCCAGCTCAAGATGCGGATCGGGATCAACACCGGCCCGCTGGTGCGCGGCGATCTCGGCTCGCGGTTCGTCCGCCGCGACTACACGGTGATCGGCGACACCGTCAACCAGGCCAACCGCTACGAGACGCGGTGCCCGCACGGCGGCGTGCTGGTCAGCCAGTCGACCTACGACGCGCTCCGGGACGCGCTCGGCGACGGCGTCGTCGCGCGCGCCGTCCCCGGGCTCGAGCTCAAGGGCGTGGCCGAGCCGGTCACCGGCTGGGTGATCGAGGCGCTGCCGCCCGCGCCAGGAGAATCGCCGTGACCACGCCCGCCCCTCGCAAGCTCCGCGTCCTGATCGCCGACGACTCGGCGTTCATGCGCCAGTCGATCGCCCGCACGCTCACCGCCGCCGGGTTCGAGATCGCCGGGCAGGCGAAGGACGGCAACGACGCGGTCGCGCAGGTCGTCGCGCTCGGCCCCGACGTCGTGACGATGGACTTCAACATGCCGGGGCTCGACGGCGCCGGGGCGGTGCGCGAGATCATGCGCCGGCGACCTACGCCGGTCGTGATGTTCTCGGCCCACACCCGCCAGGGCGCGCGCGAGACGTTCGAGGCGCTCGGCGCCGGCGCGGTCGACTTCGTCACCAAGCCCGCCGGCGAGGTGTCCGCCGACCTGTCGAAGATCGCCGCCGAGCTGACGCGCAAGCTGACCGTCGCCGCGGCGGCACGGCCGCGCGCGCCGGCCGCGGCCGCCGCGCCCAAGCCGCGCGCGACCACCGCGCCGGGCGCGAGCGCCGGGACGACGACGCTGCCGGGCGGCCTGCCGCGGCTGTGCGTGATCGCGGTGTCGACCGGCGGCCCCGCGGCGCTGTCCGAGCTGATCCCGGCGCTGCCCGGCGACCTGCGGCTCGCGGTGATCATCGTCCAGCACATGCCGGCGCACTTCACCGCGACGCTCGCCGAGCGGCTCGACGCGCAGTCGCAGCTCACCGTGCGCGAGGCCGTCACCGGCGATCGCCCGATGCCGGGCCTGGCGCTGATCGCGCCGGGCGATCGCCACCTCGAGCTCGACGACCGCGGCCACGTCGTGCTCACCGACGGCGGCCCCGTCCACGGCTGCCGCCCCGCCGCCGACGTCACGATGATCTCGGCCGCGAAGGTCTATGGCCGGCGCACCGTCGGCGTCGTCATGACCGGCATGGGCAAGGACGGCGCCGCCGGCGCCCTCGCGATCAAGAAGGCCGACGGCAAGACGTTCGCCCAGGACCAGGCGAGCTGCGTCATCTACGGCATGCCGAAAGCCGCGGTCGAGCTCGGCGCGATCGACGAGATCGTGCCGCTCGACGAGCTCGCGGCGCACCTGCGGTACGTGTAGGCCGCCTCTCGGCGGGGTGGGCCCCGTCGCGCCGCGCGCGACGGGCGGGGCGGCGAGCCCCGTGTGATCGACGAGATCGTGCCGCTCGACGAGCTCGCGGCGCACCTGCGCTACGCGTAGGTCGCCTCTCGGCGGGGCGCCGCGCCGCGCGCGACGGGCGAGGGGCGAGCCCCGTGTGGACACTCACTTCTTGTCCTTCTCGACGTGATCGCAGGCGTCGGCCCGACCGCCGTCGCACGCCCGCATCCACCACCTCTGGGCCTCGGCCTCGCTGGCGTCGCCGCCCTTGTCGTGGAAGTGGTTGCCGAGCAGGATGCAGCTGTTCAGGCCGCCGCGCTCGCACGAGGCGCGGAGCACCTCCGTGATCGGCGTGCCGTCCGCGCTGATCGTGCGGCGCGCCGCCAGCACGATCACGCCGTACTGGGCGCAGGCCTCCTCGTCGCTCGCGCGACAGCCGCGCTCCAGCAGGGGGCGCGCGCGCTGCTCGCTCACGGGGACGCCCTTGCCCTTCACGTAGCGGAGGCCGAGCGCGCCACACGCCTCGTCGACGCCACCATCACACGCGCGCTGGTACAGCTCGGACGCGGCGACCTCGTCCTTCGTCAGCCCCCCAGCTCCCTCCGCGGTCCACGCGGCGAGCGAGTAGCATCCGAACGCGTAGTCGAGCTCGCACGCGCGCGCGATCAGCGCCGCCGCGCGAGCGTCGTCGGTGACGCCGGCCTGCCCCTCCACATAGGCGCGCGCGAGGACGTCGCAGGACATCCCGTCCCCTGCGTCGCACGCGCCCTGGAGCAGCTGGACGCCCCGCCGAGGATTGCGCTTCGACTCCTCGACGAACAGCAACGTGATGCCGAGGTTCTTGCATCCGCCCACGTCGCCGGCGTCGCACGCGGCGCGCAGCAGGGACTCCGCCTCGGCGGTCTGCGTGGCGTCGCCAGCTCCCCACGTGACGTCCGCGAGATGCGCGCAGGCGCCTTGGTTGCCGCGATCGCACGCCGGGCGGAGCAGCTCGTCCACCAGCGGGCTCGCGCGCGCCTCACCGAGCTCGTCCGCCAGCTCGTGGCAGCCGTCGAGGTCGCCGGCGTCGCAGCGGCTGCGCAGCGCCTGCGTCCGCAGCGCGGGCACCGTCGTCACTCGCGCGAACGCCTCGACCTGCTGCCCCGCGACCACGACGACCTCGACCGTCGCGTCGTCCTGCCCGGCCTTCTTCACCGTCAGCGTGACCTTGCCAGGCTTGAGCTTCACCGTCAGCGGGGTCGTCCCGAGCTTCTTCTTGCCCTGGTAGACCACCGCCTTCTCGACGTCCGCGCGCACGACGACGGTCCCCTTGCCCTTCGGCTTGGCCTTGCCGGCGACGGCCTCCCCGCCGCCGGCGAACCACAGCATCAGGCCGAGGCCGAGCACGATCACGACGGCGGTGCGTGGACGCATCGCCTCGATCGTCGCACGGATCGCCCTGCGCCTACCGCGCGATCGCCTCGACATGGACGCCGCCCTTGGGCCGGAGCGTGATCAGCGGCTCGGGGACGATGTCGGCGTGCTGGATCAGGCGGAACCGCCAGCGCCGCGCCACGGTCGCGAGGATCAGCTGCGCCTCCATCAGCGCGAAGTGGTTGCCGATGCAGATCCGCGGACCGGCGCCGAACGGCATGTATGCGTGGCGCGGGCGCACCTTGATCGCGTCCTCGGTGAACCGCTCGGGGCGGAACGCGAGCGGGTCGGGCCACAGGTCGGGGCGGCGGTGGATCCCGCGGATCGTGATCATCACGACCTCGCCCGGCTGCACCGTGATCGGGCCGAGCTGCACCGGCTGCTCGCACTGGCGCGCGACCGCGTACGCCGGCGGGTAGAGCCGCATCGCCTCCTGGATCACCTGCAGGCACCACGGCAGCCGCGGCAGGTCCGCCACCGTCGGCGCGTGACCGAGCGCGTCGACCTCCGCGAACACCTTGCCGTACGCCTCGGGGTGCTGGGTCAGGAGGTACCAGGTCCACGCCAGCGCGTTCGCCGTCGTCTCGTGACCGGCGAGCATCAGCGTCATGATCTCGTCGCGCATGTCCTGGTCGGTCATCGACGAGCCGTCGTCGTCGCGCGCGTCGAGCAGCATCGACAGCACGTCGCCACGGTCGCCCGGCGCGGCGCGGCGCTCGGCGATGATCCGGAACACCACCTCGTCGAGCTGGGCGACGACCTGGCGCATCCGCTCGTTCGACGGCAGCGGCCACGTCATCGGCAACGGCAGGCTCAGCCGGTCGACCATGAACTCCATGCCCTGGGTCAGCGCGTCGCCGACGACGCGCGCGTCGCCCGCGATGTCGGCGTCGAACAGCGTGCGCCCGACGATCGCGAGCGTGAGGTGCATCATCTCCTCGGCGACGTCGAGCGCGGCGCCGGGGCGCCAGCCCGCGGCCGCGCGCTCGGTGAGGCTGACCATCGCGGCGCCGTAGCTCGCGATCCGCCTGGGCGAGAACGCGGGCGCGAGCAGCTTGCGCTCGCGGCGGTGACGATCGCCCTCGGCGGTGAGCAGGCCCTCGCCGAGCAGCGCCTTGCCGTAGACCGCCAGGCCCGGCGCCTTCTTGAACGACGCCTCCTTCTCGACGAGCAGCTCCTGCACCAGCTCCGGCGTGGTGATGCACCACACGTGGCGCGTCAGCATCGGGAACCGCACCAGGTCGCCGGCGCGGACGCACGCGTCGTGCAGCGCGAGGCGGTCGCGGCGGAAGTCGAGGAGCTTGCCGAGGATCGGCAGGCCGCGCAGCGCGGCGACCTTGATCGAGGAGGACGGCGGCGTCTGCGCGGCGGCGACCATGGGCGGCGAGGATAGCCGCGCGCGCTCGCCAGCGGGGCGGAGTCGTGCCAAGACCCTGCATGCGCACTCTCTCGTACCTCGTCCTCGCGAGCGCGCTCGCGCTCGCCGGTTGCTCGAAGGAGTCGACAGACTCGAAGGGCTCGAAGGGCTCGCCCCAGGCCGCCCCGGTGCCCACCGAGGCCAAGACCGAGCCGATGCAGCGCGCCGGCGAGGCCGCGAAGGCCGGCGCGACCGCGACCCCGCCCGCCGCGCCCGCCGGCAACGCCGCCGCGCCCGCGACGGCCGAGCCCGCCCCCGCGGCGGCGATGGCGAACGCCGCCGACCTCGTCGGCAAGCCCGCGCCCGCGTTCACGCTGAAGGACCTCGACGGGAACGACGTGTCGCTCGCGTCGTTCGCCGGCAAGACCGTCGTGCTCGAGTGGTTCAACCCCGAGTGCCCGTTCGTCAAGAAGTCCCACGGCAAGGGCTCGCTGGTCGACGCCGCGAAGCGCCACACCGCCGCGGGCGTGGTGTGGCTGGCGATCAACTCGGGCGCGCCGGGCAAGCAGGGCCACGACCCGGCGGTCAACGCCGAGGCGGTCAAGGCGTGGAGCCTCGCCCACCCGGTGCTGCGCGACGAGAGCGGCGCCGTCGGGCGCAGCTACGGCGCGACCAACACGCCGCACATGTTCGTGATCGACGGCAAGGGGGTCGTCGTCTACGCCGGCGCGATCGACAACTCGCCCGACGGCGAGGGCGGCTCGCCCGAGGGTGGCACGCTGGTCAACCACGTCGACGCCGCGCTCGCCGACCTCGCGGCCGGGCGCGCGGTGGCGACGCCGTCGACCAAGGCCTACGGCTGCGGCGTGAAGTACGGGGCCTGATGAGGACGGTGAGGACGATGCGGACGGCCATCCTCATGACGTGCGGCGCGTTCGCGACGCTCGCCGCGTGCGAGCGCGGCGGCGGCGGCGCGACCGAGCGAGCGACGGAGCGGGCGACGAGCGGCGGCCCGGGCGCGGAGCGCGCCGCGCCGGCGGCCACGCCCCCGCCCGTCCCCGCCGGCGCCACCCGCATCACCGGCGAGCAGTACGTCGTCGACGTCGTGCCGCCGGCGGCGTGCGCCGCGGGCGCGGCGTGCGCGGTCGAGCTGCGGCTCCACGCGCTCGGCGGGTTCAAGGTCAACAAGGACTACCCGCACAAGTTCGTCGTCGCCGACGGCGCCGCGGCCCCGACCGCGCCCGGCAAGCTCGCGCTCGACGGCGCGCACGCCGGCACCATGACCCTGGCGTTCTCGCCGGCGGCCGCGGGCCCGGTGCGCGTCGCCGGGGTGTTCAAGCTCAGCGTGTGCAGCGACGACAACTGCGTGATCGCCGAGCCGGAGATCGCGCTCGAGGTCCCGGCGTCCTGACCGTCCTGACCGTCCTGATCGGCCGCCGCGGGCCGCGGTGAGCGGCCTTCGGCAGTTGCCCCCGGGGCCCCGGGCGGCGACACTCGTCGCCTCCCGCATGCGCCGCGGAACCGACATCGACGAGGCCGTCGCCGTCCTGCGCGGCGGAGGCCTGGTCGCGTTCCCGACGGAGACCGTGTACGGCCTCGGCGCCGACGCCTCGTCGCCGGCGGCGGTGGCGCGGGTCTACGCGGTCAAGGGGCGCCCGGACGACCACCCGCTGATCGTCCACCTCGCGCCGCTGGCGCCGGGCGCGACCGGCGCCGCGCTCGCCGGGTGGGCGGCCGCCGTGCCCCCCGCGGCCGAGGCGCTCGCGCGCGCGTTCTGGCCCGGGCCGCTCACCCTGATCGTCGCGCGCGGCCCGCGGATCGCGGCGGCGGCGGCGGGCGGCGGCGACACCGTCGGGCTGCGCGTGCCGTCGCACCCGCTCGCGCAGCGCCTGCTCGCGGCGTTCGGTGGCGCGATCGCCGCGCCGAGCGCGAACCGGTTCGGCGCGGTCAGCCCGACCACCGCGGACCACGTCGTCGCCGACCTCGGCGACGACGTCGACTACGTGCTGGACGGCGGCGCGTGCGACGTCGGGGTCGAGTCGACGATCGTCGACTGCACCGGGCCGGCGCCGGCGCTGCTGCGCCCCGGCGGCGTCGCGCGCGAGGACCTCGAGCGCGTGCTCGGCGCGCCGCTGGCGGAGCGCTCGGCCGCCTCGCCGCGCAGCTCGGGCTCGCTGCCGTCGCACTACGCGCCCCGCGCGCGCGTCGCCGCGGTCGACGCGGACGCGCTCGCCGCCGCGGTCGCGAGCGAGCGGCGGCGCGGCGCGATCGCCGTGCTCGCGCAGGCCGCGGCGATCGCGCGCGCGGGCGTGACCCCGGGAGACGGCGTCGTCGCCGTCGTCGCGCTGCCCGACGAGCCCGCCGCCGCGGCGCGCCAGCTCTACGCCGCGCTGCGCGACCTCGACGCCACCGGCGTCGACGTGATCGTCGCGGCGCTGCCCGCCGAGGTCGGCCTCGGCGCGGCGATCGCCGACCGCCTCCGCCGCGCCGCCGGGCCTCGCGACCGGCCGCGCGCCCCGTCACCGGACGACCCCGAGCCAGGAACATGACCGACGCCACGACACCGCCGCTGGTCGGCATCATCATGGGCAGCAAGAGCGACTGGGCGACGATGCGCCTCGCCGCGGACACGCTGGCCGAGCTCGGCGTGCCGTACGAGGCGCGCGTCGTGTCCGCCCACCGGACGCCGGACCTGCTGTTCGAGTACGCCGAGGCCGCCGAGGGCCGCGGCCTGATGGTGATCATCGCCGGCGCCGGCGGCGCCGCGCACCTGCCGGGGATGACCGCCGCCAAGACCGCGCTGCCGGTGCTCGGCGTGCCGGTCCAGAGCAAGGCGCTGTCGGGGATGGACTCGCTCTTGTCGATCGTCCAGATGCCCAAGGGCATCCCGGTCGGGACGCTGGCGATCGGCGAGGCGGGTGCGGTCAACGCCGGCCTGCTCGCCGCGGCGATCGTCGCGCGGGTCGACGCCGGCGTGCGCGCGCGGCTCGCCGCGTACCGCGCCGCCCAGACCGAGCGCGTGCTGGCGGAACCGCTGTCATGAGCCCGTCGTCGCCCACGGCGTCCCATCGCGCCCGCCGCGGCGAGCCGCTGCGCCCCGGCGCTACCGTCGGCGTGCTCGGCGGCGGCCAGCTCGGCCGGATGATGGCGATCGAGGCGCGCCGCATGGGCTACCGGATCGTCGTGCTCGACCCCGACGCGCGCTGCCCGACCGGCCAGTTCGCCGACGAGGTCGTGATCGGCGCGCTGACCGACGTCGACGCCGCGCTCGAGCTCGCCGGCCAGGTCGACGTCGTCACGCTCGACACCGAGCACGTCCCCGCCGACGTGCTCGACCGGATCGACGAGGTCGTGCCGGTGCGCCCGCGCGGCGCGATCTTCCGCACGATCCAGGACCGCCAGAGCCAGAAGCAGTTCCTCGACCGGCTCGGGCTGCCGCAGACGCCGTGGGCGCCGGTCGACGACGCGGCGGGGCCGGCGAGCGCGCTCGCCGCGGTCGGCCTGCCGGCGATCCTCAAGGTCCGGACCGCGGGCTACGACGGCAAGGGCCAGGTCCGGATCGAGCACGCCGACGCCGCCGCGGCGGCGTGGGAGCGGGTCGGCCACCGCCCGAGCGTCGTCGAGCGGGTCGTGCCGTTCGTGCGCGAGGTCTCGGTGATCCTGGCGCGCGGCGTCGGCGGCGACGTCGCGATCTACCCGCTCGCCGAGAACGTCCACCGCCACCACATCCTGCACACGACGCGCGCGCCGGCGCCGATGCCCGAGGCGCGGCGCGCCCACGCCGAGACGATCGCGCGGACGATCGCCGAGGCCCTCGACCACGTCGGCGTGATGGCGGTCGAGCTGTTCGAGCTCCCCGACGGCCAGCTGCTGGTCAACGAGATCGCGCCGCGCACCCACAACAGCGGCCACTACACGCTCGGCGCGTGCGCGACCTCGCAGTTCGAGCAGCACGTCCGCGCGGTGTGCGGGCTGCCGCTGGGCGATCCGCGCGCGCTCACCGGCGCGGTGATGCTCAACCTGATCGGCGATCTGTGGCGCGACGGCCCGCCGCGGTGGGATCCGGTGCTGGCCCACCCCGAGGCGCGGTTGCACCTCTACGGCAAGCTCGCGCCGGCGCCGGGCCGCAAGATGGGTCACGTCGTGCTGCTCGACGACGACACCGACCGCGCGCTGCGCCACGCCGAGGCGATGCTCGCGGCCCTGACGCCGGCCTGACCACCTGCCGCCCCGGTGCGTGATCTGCCGGCCTCGCGCCCTGCAGGCGTGGGCCCCGCGCGCAGCAAACGCGCGCCGCCTCTGATATTTTCCGTCGTCCCCTCATGCCGACCCTGGTGTTCTGCGATGTCGACGGCGTCGACCGCTCCTTCGAGCTCGGCGCCGAGCCGGTGCTCATAGGCCGCGGCGCGGACTGCACGATCCGCAGCGAGGATCCGCGGATGTCGCGCCAGCACGCGCGGATCTGGTTCGAGGCGGGCGCGTGGTGGATCGAGGACCTCGCCTCGGCCAACGGCGTGTGGGTCGGGCCGCACCGCGTGCAGCGCGCGGCGATCCCGCTGGGCGAGATCCTGATCGTCGGCAGCCTGATCCTGCAGCTGCTCGATCCGGCGGTCGCGCCGATGGTCCCGCCGGGCGCGCACATCCAGCTGTCGACGTGGCTGTCGATGGAGCGCAAGGCGCAGCACGCGCTGACCGAGGAGCGCGACGCGCTCGCGCGGCGCGTCGGCGAGCTGCACCAGCAGCTCGCCGAGACGGTCGCGCCGGGCGAGGTCGTCGAGCTGATCCGCGCGCGCGACCACGCGACCAACCACGCCCGCGAGCTGGAGCAGGCGGTGGCGGCGGCGCAGACCGAGGCCGCGAACCTGCGGGTCAAGCTCGCCCAGGCCGACCTCGAGCACGACCGCATGCTCGACGACGCCGAGAAGACCTCGGCCGACCTCGGCGGGCTGCAGCAGGCGATGCTCAAGATCGACCAGCTCGAGGGCGAGCGCGAGCGGCTGGCGCGCGAGGTCGCCGACGCGCGCACCGCGCTCGCCGGGGCCGACGCGCGGTGCGCCACCGCCGAGCAGCAGCTCGTGTCGTACCGCTCGCTGACGGACGAGCGGCTCGCGACCCTGCAGCAGCAGCTCGCCGAGGCCAACGAGAGCCTGCTGGTGGCGGAGACCACCGCGGGCGTGTTCGCCGCCGAGAAGCTCGCCGCCGCCGACCGCAAGATCGAGCAGCTCGAGGACTGGATCCGCTCGCTCACCGTCGAGCTCGACGAGGCGAAGGCCGCGAGCGCCGAGGGCGCCACGGCTGCGGCCGCCGACGTCGAGGCGCGGCTGGCCGAGGCGCAGCGCCAGGCCCAGGAGGCCGAGACGCGCGCCGTCCAGGTCACCCAGCTCGCCGACGCGGCCGCGCGCCGCGCCGACGATCAGGCCGCGCGCGCCGACGACGAGGCGCGGCGCGCCACCACCGCCGAGGCGCGGCTCGCCGAGGCCAGCCACGCGGTCGAGATCGAGGCCGCGCGCGCCGCCGACGCCGACGCGCGCGCCGCCGACGCCGCGCAGCAGCTCGCCGAGGCCCGCGCCGCGACCGAGC
>WYBA01000276.1 GCA_011526095.1 Myxococcales bacterium
CCCCACGCCGCGGCGTCGGCGAACGGCGCGACCAGCGGCCGGCCCGCGGCGTGCGCGCGCCGCGCGAGCGCGAGGCGCCCGTGGCTGCCGCGCGCGATCGCCCGGCGCCCGTGCCACCACGCCAGCGCGACCGCCGGCAGCGCGAGCAGGTCGGTCGGATCGGGGACGACGCGCGAGTCGATCACGGTCGCGCTCAGCGCGTCGGCGACGAGCCGCGCGATCGCCGGCGACAGCTTCATCGCCGCGAACACCGCCGCGGTCGCGACGCAGGCCACCGCCAGCTTCCACCGCCGCAGCGTGAAGTCGACGCGCGCGCCGAGCCGCGCGGCGCCCGCGAGGGCGACGTCGAGCGACGCCGTGACGATCAGCGGGAACACGGCGAGCCCGGCGACGTCGCTGAGCTTGCCGGTGAGCCAGCGCGGCGCGGCCGACGGCTTGAGCGCCCAGTCGTTGGCGACGAGCACGGCGAGCGCGAGCAGCGGCAGCGGCGCGAGCAACTCGGCCGCCGGCAGCCCGCCGCGGCGCGGGCCGTCGTCCCCGGCGAGCCAGGTCCACGCCCGCGCGTGCGCGGCGCGCGCGCGCGCGACGAACGGGCCCGCCACGCGCGCCTACGGCAGGCCCTGCTCGGCGCCGACGGCGTAGAACGCCGCCGGCTCGCGCTGGTTCGCGTGCTCCGCGGCGATCCACTCCGCGCTGCGCGCGACGTCCGCGATCCGGACCTCGTCGAGGGTGCCGAGCAGGCCCATCGGGTTGCCGAACGCGACCGGCGCGTTGCCGATGTAGCCCGCCGTCCCCGCCGTCGACTGCGTGCCGAGGTGAGTGAACGGCCCGGCCGCGGCCTCGCCGTCGCGGTACAGCCGGCTCTGCGCGCCCGTGCCGCTGTACGTCCAGTGCACGAGCGTCCAGCCGTCCGCCTGCACGTCGACGCCAGACGTGCCCCAGTCGTCGCAGTAGAACCCGGCGGCGACCAAGCCGCCGACGTAGCGCGTGTGCAGCCACCGCGCCTGGGCGCACGCGCCGTTGCCGATCACGATCAGCGCGCTGTTGTGCGCCACCGTGTCCTGGTCGACCCACGCCGAGAACGTGTGCGGGGTGGCGCCGGTGAGCGGGCTGGTGAACGTGAGCTGCTCAGTGTTGCCGTCGAACGTCAGCCCGTCGCCGAGCACCGCGGCGACGCGGTTGCTCGCGTTCATCGCGACGCTGGTGGCGTCGGCCGCGCCCGCCGCGTCGGTGATGTCGCCGGCGCCGCCCTGCGGCGTGTCGTCGAGGTGCCACACCGCGACGAACCCGTTCTGCCACACGCCCGCCGGATCCTCGGCCGGTGGCGACGCGAACGCGCCGTAGCGCAGGTAGATCGTCGTGCTCGCGTCGGAGGGCAGCGACGGCGGCCGCACCCACGCCTCGAGGTACCCGGTCGCCTCGTCCCACGCCTGGACCTCGTGGTCGAGCACGGTCGAGCCGTCGGCGGCGACGAAGTGCAGGTCGTCGCCGGCCGCGCTGGCGCGGGCGGCGAGGTCACCGTCGGTGAGCTCGACGTAGAGCGGAAAGCCGGCGAGCGCGGCGTCGACCGTGCCCGCGGCGATCGTCAGGGCCTTGCGGAACCGCACGGCCGGCGTCGACGCGTCGGGGTCGACGTCGCCGCCGTCCGCAGGCATCGCGGCGTCGTCGCCTGGGCCCCCCGGCGCGTCGACGGGAGGCTCGCCCGGCGCGAGCCCCGCGGGGTCGAACTTGCACCCGGCGAGGGCCGCCAGGACGAGCGCGTGCGTGACGACGGAGCGGCTGGGCATCGCGACCTGCGGTCCCGGCAGGCCCCTCCAGGGTACCCGGGACGCGCCCGGGGCGACAAGCGCAGACTCGCGCCGCGGCGGCGCGCGTCAGCCCGCGCCGTGCGCCTGCTGCCACGCGTGCTCGAGCGCGCGGCGCAACGTGTCGATCGGCTGCGCGCCGGCGATCGCGTACCGGCGGTCGATCACGACGAACGGCACGCCGGAGGCGCCGAGCGCGCGCGCCTCGCGCCCGTCGGCCTCGACGCGCGCCACGTAGCGCCCGTCGGCGAGCGCGGCGCGCGCCTCGGCCGGGTCGAGCCCGACCTCCTCGCCGAGCGCGACGAGCGCGTCGACGTCGAAGATCGAGCGGCGCTCGGCGAAGTAGGCCCGGTACAGCCGCTGCCACGCCGCCGCCTCGCGGCCGCGCTCGGAGGCGAGCGCGAGCAGCTCGTGCGCGAGCCGCGTGTTGCCGACGACGTTGTCGCCGACGATGTACGGCGACAGGCCGTCCGCCGCGGCGAGCCCCTCGATCCGCGCGAACGTCGCCGCGAGCTGCGCGTCGTTCATCCGGTACTTGGCGGCGAGCATCGCGCGCACCGGCTGCGGCGCCGCCGGCGCTGCGGGGTCGAGCTGGAACGAGCGGTGCACGACCTCGACCGCGTCGCGGTGCGCGAACCCCTCGAGCGCCAGGTCGAGCCGGTGCTGGCCCAGGCCGCACCACGGGCAGATCACGTCGGACCAGATCTCGAGCTTCATGCGGCGCACAGCATGCCCTGACCCGCCGCGGGGGAAAGGCGCGACGGCCGGCCACGAGGCCGGCGGACGCGGCCCCCAGGTTGACAGCCGCTATATGCACGACTATGTATATGCACGATCGTGCCGCTCGACACCTTCCAGACCCTCGCCGACCCGACCCGCCGCCGCATCGTCGCGGCGCTGCGCGGCCGCGAGCGCCAGGTGAACGACATCGTCGTCGAGGCCGGCATCCACCAGTCGGGGGTGTCGCGCCACCTCCGCATCCTGCAGGAGGCCGGCTTCGTCGCCGTCCGACCGGACGGGCAGCGGCGCCTCTACTCGCTGCGGCCCGAGCCGTTCCGCGAGCTGGACGCCTGGCTCGCGGCCTACCGCGAGCTGTGGGAGGCGCGCCTCGATCGGTTCGGGGCCGCGCTCGAGGCCCGGCGCGCGCGCGCGGGCGACACCAAGAAGGAGCGACGCAAGTGACCCGACCGAAGATCATCATCGAGCGCACCTACCGCGCGACCGTCGAGGAGCTGTGGGCGCTGTGGACCACGAAGGAGGGCTTCGAGTCGTGGTGGGGCCCCGAGGGTTTCCGCGTCGAGGTCCACGAGCTGGACGCGCGCGTCGGCGGGACGCTGCGGTACGACATGATCGCCGACGCCCCCGAGATGGTCGCGGCGATGAAGGCGATGGGGCAGCCGGTCTCGCACGGCACCAACGGCACGTTCACCGAGCTGCGCCGGCACGAGCGCCTGGCGATCACCCACGTGATCGACTTCATCCCCGGCGTGGCGGCGTACGACAGCACCGCCGTCGCCGAGCTGTTCCCCCAGGGTGACCACGTGCGGATGGTGATCACGCTCGACCCGATGCACGACGCGCACTGGACCTCGCAGTCGACCGCGGGCTGGGCGAGTCAGCTCACCAAGCTCGACCGACGGTTCGCGCGCTGACCGGCGGTCACGCGCGCCGCTGTGGCGCGCGGCGCACAGGGTGGCGCAGCCGGACCACACCGCGCGCGCGGCGCCGATCGCGCGCGCGTGTGATCTCGCGGCGCACGGCGGCTCGGACGCGTCGCCGGCGCTGGCATTCACCTTGCCATCGCGGGGCTCATGCGCTCCCGATCATTCCTCCTCGCCGCGGCGCTGCTCGCGCTCGGCGCATGCGCCCACGACTCCGACTGGCGCGTCCGCGACGCGCGCGGCTGGCCGGTCCAGACCTGGGCGTGGTCCGAGGTCGGCGTGTGGCCCGGCGTCGACCGCGATCGCGGCGACTGCGCCGAGCTCCGCCGCGCCGCGCTCGTCGCGCCCGACAGCGTCGACCGCCGCGCCGCGCTCGCCTGCGGCATCGTCCCCGACGGCTGGCACGCCCGGCTCGAGCAGGACCGCGCGGCGCACCGCCACGCCGCGCCCGCCCGCACCG
>WYBA01000277.1 GCA_011526095.1 Myxococcales bacterium
CGCCGCCCATCGTCTCGATCCCGAGCGACAGCGGGATGACGTCGAGCAGGACGACGTCCTGGGCGCCGCCCGACAGGACCTCGGCCTGGACCGCGGCGCCGAGCGCGACGACCTGGTCGGGATCGAGATCGGCGAGCGGCGCGCGCCCGAACTGCGCCGCGACGTGGTCGCGGACGACCGGCGAGCGGGTCGAGCCGCCGACGAGGATGACGCCGTCGAGCGCGGGGTCGTCCGGGCCCTCGAGCTCGGCGTCCTTGCACACGCGGCGACACACGCGCGCCGCGCGGTCGAGCAGCGGCCGGGCGAGCTCGGCGAGCTCGGCGCGGGTGACCGCGCGCTCGACCTTGCGGCCGTCGGGCAGCTCGAGCCGGAACAGCGCCGACTCGGCGTCGGTCAGCGCCTCCTTGACGGCGCGCGCGGCGGACACGGCGCGGCGGGCGAGCTGGCGCTGGGCGAGCGCGCCCGTCTCCGCGGCGACGTCGACGGTGACGCCGGCCTCGGCCAGCGCCTTGGTCGCGATCGCGCGGTCGAGGTCGTCGCCGCCGAGCGCGGAGTCGCCGCCGGTCGCGCGGACCTCGAACACGCCGTCGACGAGCTTGAGGATCGAGACGTCGAACGTGCCGCCGCCGAGATCGTAGACGGCGTAGACGCCGCGCGAGCCGCGGTCGAGCCCGTAGGCGAGCGCCGCGGCGGTCGGCTCGGCCAGCAGGCGCAGCACCTCGAGCCCGGCGAGCCGGCCGGCGTCGCGCGTCGCCTGACGCTGGGCGTCGTCGAAGTACGCCGGCACGGTGATCACGACGCCCTCGACGGGGCCGCCGAGCTCGGCCTCGGCGCGGCGCGCCATCGCGCGCAGGATCTCGGCCGAGACCTCGACGGGCGTGACGACGCGGCGATCCGGACCGACGACGAACCGCACCATGCGGCCGTCGTCCGGCGCCAGCTCGTAGGGCAACAGGTCGCGCTGGCCCTCGACGTCGCGCACGCCGCGCCCGACGAACCGCTTCACCGACACGATCGTGTCGTGCGGGTGCTCGGCGGCGAGCGCCGCGGCCGGCCGGCCGACCTCGACCTCGGCGCCGTAGTGCACGACCGACGGCACCAGCGGCCCGCCCTCGCCGCCGATCACCGCGGGCGTGCCGTCGACGACGTGGGCGACGAGGCTGTTGGTCGTGCCCAGATCGATGCCGACGACGCGCTTCTTGCACGCCTCCTTGATCTGGGACTCTCCGGGCTCGGCGATCTGCAGCAGCACGACAGGCTCCTAGGCGTCGGCGTCGTCGAGCGACGCCGCGCACTCTTCCAGGTAACGGCCGACGTAGCGCAGCTCGATCAGCGCGCGCTTGATCGTGGCCAGGGCGGCCGCGTCGCCGCGCTCGGCGGCCGCGAACGCGGGCGCGAGCTGGTCGACCAGCCCGCGGTGGCGCTGCTTCATCGCGGCCTCGAGCCGGCCGACGTCGTCGAGCTTGCCGGCGACGCGGGCCGCGGCCAGCTCCTCGCGCAGCTCGAGGATCTCCATCAGGAACGCCGCGTCGTCGAGGCGCTCGTGGTCGCCGATCGTCACGCCGTGGCGCGCCAGCAGGTACTCGGCGCGCGGCACCGGCTTCTTGAGCGTCTTGTAGGCCTCGTTCAGCGTGCGCGCGCGCTGCAGCGCCGCGACCCGCTCCGCCGCCGGCGCCTGGGCGAACCGGTCCGGGTGCGCGTCCTTGCTGCGCGCCAGGTACGCCGCCTCGAGCGCCGCGCCGTCGAGCGCGAACGTCTCCGGCAGGCCGAGCAGGTCGAAATAGCTGCCGCCTCCGTCAGAACTGGACGGATTCACCGCAACCACAGGCGCCCTTCGCGTTCGGGTTGTTGAACTTGAACCCGTGGCCCATCATCCCGCGGACGAAGTCGAGCTGCATCCCGCCGAGGTAGACGAGGCTCTTGGGGTCGACGACGACCTTGACGCCGTGCGCCTCGAACAGCTTGTCAGTGGGCCGGACCTGGTCCGCCCACTCGAACACGTACGAGAACCCGGTGCAGCCGCCGCCGCGGATGCCGACGCGGATCGCCGCCTCGGGCGTGCCGCGCTTGGCGCGCTGACGCGCGATCTCGCCCGCCGCGGCCTCGGTGATGTCGATCTCCTTCTTGGAGATCGTGGGCGCCGCGGCCGGCGCGGTCACGGGCGGTGCAGCCTGGGTGGACGTCGTCGTCATCGCGACCTCAGCGTGCATGCTTCTTCTTGTAGTCCTCGATCGCCGCCTTGATGGCGTCCTCGGCGAGGACCGAGCAGTGGATCTTGACCGGCGGGAGGTTGAGCTCCTCGACGATCTGGGTGTTCTTGATCGTGCCGGCCTGCTCGATCGTCATGCCCTTGATCATCTCGGTCGCCAGCGACGAGCTGGCGATCGCCGAGCCGCAGCCGAACGTCTTGAACTTGGCGTCGGTGATGACGCCGTCCTTGACCCGGATCTGCAGGCGCATGACGTCGCCGCACGCCGGCGCGCCGACCAGGCCGGTGCCGACGTCGTCCTCGTCCTTGCCGAGGGTGCCGACGTTCTTGGGGTTCTCGTAGTGCTCGATGACCTTGTCGCTGTACGCCATGGCG
The DNA here is from genome assembly GCA_011526095.1 of Myxococcales bacterium. Lineage (GTDB taxonomy): Bacteria > Myxococcota_A > Polyangia > Haliangiales > Haliangiaceae > WYBA01. The sequence continues at coordinate 2,585 of WYBA01000277.1, forward strand.
GCTCTCCGTGGCTCTAGGGCTTCGCGGTTCGATCCGTCCGCGTCTGGGTTCGGTGATGGGGCCCCGATGGGGGCGATCTCTGGGTCGTGGCTCGCTGTCCGGATCCCGGATGGGGTCCGTGTCCGGATCCCGGATGGGGTCGTAGGGGAGCCGTCCCGGCTCCCCTACATGAGATCAATGCGGTGTCCAGGCGATCGTGGAGAGGTCGATCCCCTCCTGGTGCATCTCCCACAGCGGCGACAGCTCGCGCAGGCGGTTGACCGACTTCACGACGAGGTCGATCACGAAGTCGACCTCCTCCTCGGTGTTGAACCGGCCGATGCCGAACCGGATCGAGGTGTGCGCCAGCTCGTCGCCGACGCCGAGCGCGCGCAGCACGTACGACGGCTCGAGCGAGGCCGAGGTGCAGGCCGACCCCGACGACACCGCCACGTCCTTGAGCGCCATCAGCAGCGACTCGCCCTCGACGAACGCGAACGAGATGTTGAGGTTGCCCGGCAGCCGGTGCTCCATCGAGCCGTTGACGTAGACCTCGGCGAGCTGGCTGGTGATCCCGCGGTACAGCCGGTCGCGCAGCGCGCGCAGCCGGATCGCCTCGGCGTCCATCTCGGCCAGCGCGAGCTCGCACGCCTTGCCGAAGCCGACGATCAGCGGCACCGCGAGCGTGCCCGAGCGCATGCCGCGCTCGTGGCCGCCGCCGTCGATCATCGGGTCGAGGCGGACGCGCGGCTTGCGGCGCACCCACAGCGCGCCGACGCCCTTGGGGCCGTACATCTTGTGGGCCGACAGCGAGACGAGGTCGAGCTTCATCTTCTCGACGTCGATCTCGACCTTGCCCGCCGCCTGCACCGCGTCGCTGTGGAACAGGCACTTGGGGTTCTTCGCCTTGATCGCCGCGCCGATCGCGGCGAGGTCCTGGACCACGCCGATCTCGTTGTTGGCGTGCATGACGCTGACGAGGATCGTCTTGTCGGTCATCGCCGCGACGACCTGCTCCGGCGACACCGTGCCGTCCTTGGCCGGCTCGAGGTAGGTGACGTCGTAGCCCTCGCGCGACAGCCGCTTGCCCGAGTCGAGGATCGCCTTGTGCTCGGTCGCGACCGTGATGATGTGGTTGCCCTGCTTCCTGTAGAAGCTGGCGACGCCCTTGAGCGCGAGGTTGTCGGCCTCGGTCGCGCCGGAGGTGAACACGATCTCCTTGGCGTCGCCGCCGATCAGCGCGGCGATCTGGGCGCGCGCCGCCTCGACCGCGGCCTCGGCCGTCCACCCGAACGAGTGGTTGCGGCTCGCGGCGTTGCCGAAGTGGGTCGTGAAGTAGGGCAGCATCGCCTCGAGCACGCGCGGATCCACCGGCGTGGTCGAGTGGTTGTCCATGAAGATCGGCAGCTTCATCGTGTGGCTCAGTTGTCGCGGGCGGTGAGGGAGTCGACGGGCACGTCGAACTCGCGCGCGTCGCCGCCGGGGGTGCCGGGCGCGCGCGAGAGCCCCGCGACGAGGTGCGGGGTCTGGTCGGGGTGGTGGCCGTGGTGATCGCAGACGCCGCACGAGTGCGGCGTGAACGACGGCGCGCAGCCGTCGCAGCTGTCGAGGTAGGCGACCGCCTCGAGCAGGTCGTTCTCGATCACCTGGAGCTGGGCGGCCTGCTCGCGGATCTGGCGCAGCTTGTCGGCGAACACCGCGCGCACCCGGGTGGTCGCGTCGCGGCCCGAGCTGGCCTCCTGGAAGTCGCGGATGAACCCCTGGATCTCGGCCAGGGTGAACCCGATCGCCTGGAGCTTGACGATCCAGTGGATGCGGTCGATCGCGTCGGGCCCGTACATCCGGAACCCGCCCTCGGACCGCGCCGACGGCTCGAGCAACCCGAGCTCCTCGTACAGGTGCATCGCGCGCACGGTCTTGCCGACCACGCGGGCGAGCTCGCCCACCTTCATGAGCTTGCGCTGAGAGCTGTGGGGATTGTCGAGGGTGTCGTCGGACATGACCAGACTCTTACGTGAACGTTAGAGTTCGGGGTGCGTGACGGCACTATGGGAGGTTGGCTCGGAGGTGTCAAGGCAAAGCTCACCCCTACGTGAGGGTGTAGAGTCGGGGACATGCGCGGGGTGATCACCCTCCTGACCCTGGCGGGGCTGGGGCTCGGGTGCGGGGACAACCGCATCGGGGTGACCGCGCGCGTCCATCCGGACGCCGAGGTCCGCGTGCTGGACGCTGCGGACGGGATGTGGCGACCGGTCGAGGTCAGCGGATCGATGGTGGAGCTGACGCCGGACGGCCCCTACGGCATCGCGATGCTCCACGACGACGTCGCGACCGTCGTGCTGGCGGGGCTCGACGACGCGCGCGACTGGGTGCTGTGGTCGGGGCTGCCGCCCGACACGACGATGCACCCGGTCACGCTCCGGCTGGTCGACACCGCGGGGCCGGCCGACGTCAGCATCGGGACGATCGCCACCGTGCTGTCGCCCGGGCAGTCGGCGACGGTGATGGTCGCCGAGGGGTTCACGGATCTGATCGCGTTCCGCGGCGACCGCGTGATCGTGCGTCACGAGCTGGCGATCGACGGCGAGGTCAGCGTCGACGTGGACTTCGCGCGCGACGGCCAGGCGATGGTGCCGCGCGGGGTGTCGCCGGCCTCGCCGTTCGTCGCCGTGCCGACGTGGAACCTGCGGACGCGGCGCGGCGTGACGCTCGCGGCGAGCTACCAGGGCGCGGCGCCGGCGGCGGCGCTCGCCGAGGGCGATCGCCAGTGGCTGCGGTTCGACGGCGAGGAGGTCGCGATCGAGGTCGACCTCGCGCGCGCGGGCGACGCGCCGCTGTGGCTGCCCGAGCCGACGCCGCTCGTCGCCGACGCGGCGTGGGAGGACGGCACGCTCGCCCTGCGGTGGCCCGGCGAGCAGGTGTGGACGTCGCGCGAGGTCTACGCCGCGGCGCGGCTCGACGACACGCGCACGGTGGCGTGGTTCGTCCGCGCGCACCCGGGGTGGGACGCCGAGCCCGGGCGCTACGCGCTGCCGCTCGGCGCGGGCGCCGGCGCCGGTGGCTGGGACGTGGCCTACGCGATCCCGCCGGGGACCGAGCTGTGGTGGTGGACCGCGGCGATGGCGCGGCCGCTCGACGACGTGCTCACCGAGCACGCGCGCGACTCGTACCTGCAGCCGCCGTGACCGGGCCGGTCAGGACGCGGTCGCGACCGCCTCGTAGGCGCGGATCACCGTGACCTTGATCTGCCCGGGGAACGTCAGCTGGTCGCTGATCTGCTCGGCGATCAGGCCGGACAGCTCGATCACGCGCAGGTCGTCGACGTCGCGCTCGCGGACGTAGACGCGCAGCTCGCGCCCGCCGTGGACGGCGTGGGCGTCGAGCACGCCGCGGTGGCTGCGCCCGATCCGCTCGAGGTCCTCGACCTTGGTCGAGAAGCCCTCGGTCTGCTCGCGGCGCGCGCCGGGGCGGGCGCCGCTCATCGCGTCGGCGGCGGCGACGAGGTGCGCGTACGCCGAGTTGCACGGCTCGTCGGCGTGGTGCGCGCCGATCGCGTTGGCGACGATCTCGGCCTCGCCGAGCCGGCGCGCGATGTCGGCGCCGATCACCGCGTGCGAGCCCTCGATCTTGTGGGTCAGCGCCTTGCCGATGTCGTGCATCAGCGTCGCGCGGCGCGCCAGCTTCTCGTCGAGGCCGAGCTCGGCGGCCATCATCCCGCACAGGAACGAGCTCTCGACCGCGTGGAGCCACTGGTTCTGGGTGTAGCTGGTGCGGTAGTTGAGCGCGCCGACCAGCTCGACGATCTCCGGGTGCGCCCTGGGGATCTCGAGCACGGCGAACGCCTTCTTGCCCAGCGTGCGGATCTCCTGCTCGAGCGTGACGCGGACGTCGCGCGCCCACTCCTCGGGCTTGCCGCGGGTGTCGCCCGGGCCCCGCTTGGCCAGCCGGGCGAGCGCGCGGCGCGCGACCTCCTTGCCGACGCCGTCGAGGCCATCGAGCCGGACCGCGGCGTGGTCGTCCGCGAGCAGCAGCTGCACGCCCGCGGCCTGCTCGATCGCGCGGTGGATCGCGCCGCCGTCGGCGACGAGCGCCTCGGCCACCGGCGGATCGAGCCGGATGTTGGAGTGGCCGCGCTCGGTGAGGAAGTGGTTCTGGTAGCGGCCGGCGGCGATCTCGAGCACGCGCCGCGCCTCGCGGTCGTGCGCGGGATCCGCCGCGCCCTGGTCGACCGCGCGGACCACGGCGGCGGCCGAGGCGCGCGCGTCGTCGAGCCACCGCGACGACAGCTCGGCGGCGAGCTCCGCGGCCGAGGCGCTCGCGCGCGCCTCGAGCGCCTCGCGCAGGCCCGCCAGCCGGCGCTCGGCGTCGCGCTGCAGCCCGGCGGCGCGGTCGCGGCGCGACTGCTGCTCGCGCGCGGCGGCGTCGAGCGCCTCGTCGCGGGTGTCGAGCTCGGCGGCGGCGGCGC
>WYBA01000278.1 GCA_011526095.1 Myxococcales bacterium
CCGCCGGCGTGTCCATCGCGATACGCCGGCCGTGGTCGATGATCGCGAGCCGTGTGCACAGGCGCTCGGCCTCCTCCATGAAGTGCGTCGTCAGCACGATCGTCTTGCCGCCGGCCAGCAACTGCCTGAGTCTCTCAGCCGCCGGCGGGCCGGCGGCCTCGCCCGCGGCGTCGCCGCGCGGCGCCGGCGGCCTGGGGTGGAGCCTGTGGGCGGCGATGATCGGCTTCGTGCTGGCGGTCGCCGCGGGCTGGCGGCTGTGGCGGACGTCGCGCCGCGCGCGCTCGCTCGACCCGGCCTGACGTGGCCTGGCCCGCGGCTTGACCGCCGCGGGCACGAGGTCCACAGTGCGCGCGTGATCGCGTCCCCCACGCCCACCGTCGAGGATTTCGCGCGCCAGGCCGTCGAGTACGTGCGCCGCGCGCTCGGCATGACGCTCGCGTACGACAGCGACACGCTGCCCGTGCTCGACCACTACCTGCGCACGGTCGAGGGCGTCGAGCCGGCGGCGCTCGAGCTGATCGTCGTCACCGCCGGCGCCTACTTCGGCGAGACGGTGCGCCAGGTGCTGGGCGGCCGGTGGGAGGCGCAGGCCGACAACGCCGGCGACTGGCGGGTCGTGCTGGCGACCGGCCTGTCGTTCTCGCCCGTCGGGTTCGTCGCCGCCGCGATCGCGCGCGGCGATGTCGACGACTTCGACACCACGATCGACGCGCCGGCGCGGATGCGGCCCTACGTCGAGGAGGCGATGGCGCGGATGGGGCAGGTGAGCGAGGACGAGTACTACAGCCTGTGCGGCCGGCTCGACACGCTCGAGCACCTCCACGAGACGCTCGTCGGGGTCGCGGCGAGCATGCTCGGCGACGCGGCGACGGCGGACGGCGCGGGCGACGGCGCGGGCGACGCCGACGACCCGGACGACCCGGACGACGGCGCCGGCCCGGTCGTGAACTGACCGCCGGCTGACCCGCGGACACCCGGACACCGGGGGTTGCGAGCGCGAACGCGGTCGCGATACACCGGGGGTCCATGGCCCGGGGGAGCCTTCGCGCACCATCGCACTCGGCGTATCGCGGCACGATCGGCGCGACGCGCCAGCACGCCGTGCACGTCACGCTGCCGTCGGGCGACGTCGGCTCGGTGACGGTCTACGCGGCCGTCGACGTCACGTCGGATCCGGAGCTGGGCCAGCGCCTGCTCGCCGACGATCCGGCGCGGTCGCTCAACGTCGTCCGGCTCCCGGACGGTCAGATCCTGCCGGTGGCGACGCCGGTCATCTACCACGACCCCAGCAACGAGCTGCTCGTCCTGGTGCTGCCCGAGTCGGACCGTCACCGCGAGCTGACCGAGCGCGCCCGGCTGTACACCGAGCTGGCGGCCGACCCGACCTCGGCGGTGCCGCGCTACGTCCGCGAGTTCGCGGTCGCGTTCGGGCCGCGCGGGCTGCGCGCGCTGATCGAGCGGGCGGCGGAGCAGGCGGTCGCCGCGGCGCGGGCGGCCGATGCCGAACGCGAGCGCGAGCTGGCGCGGGTCGAGCTCGACCGGCGGCGGGCCGAGCTCGCGGCGCAGGCCGCGGACCTCGAGCGCCGCGCGGCCGAGCTCGACCGCCGCGGCGCCGTGCTCGATCGCCGGACGGCGGAGCACGATCGCGCGCTCGCCGAGGTCGACGTCGCCCGTGCCGACGTCGAGCGCGCGCGCGCCGAGCTGCGGGCGGAGCGGCAGGCGGCGCGGCCGGCGCCCGCGGCGGCCCCGGCGGCGGCCGCATCGGACGACGCCGCGACCGGCCCGTTCGCGCTCGCCGACGACGTGATCACCGGCAACGCCACGGCGGTCGAGGCCGCGCCCGCCGCCCCGCCGCGCCGCGCGACCACGGTCCGCCCGATCGCGCCCGACGAGCCGACCGACATCGGTCATCCGCCGGTCGAGCTGCCGCCGGGCGCCGATCCGCTCGCCGCCTCGACCGCCGAGCTGGCGGGGGCCAGCGGCGCGCCCGACGGCTGGCTCGAGGCGTTCCTCGCCGGCAACGCGCCGAGCGCGATCGCCGTGGCCGCGACGCCGCCGGGCGCGGGCCCGGGCGCGGGCCCAGGCGCGGGCCCGGGCGCGGGTGACGACGCGGGGGCGACCGTGCGCCTCGCGCTGCGGCTGCCGCCTGGCGCGGCCGGCGCGTTCGTCCGCGGCCCGCTCGACGTCCGGCTCCAGCTCCACCGCACCGCCGCCTACCCCGTGATCACGGTGACGGTCGCGCCGCCGCTGGCGCTGCGCGGACCGTCGCCGCACCGCGCGATCGCGGCGCTCGACATCGCGGCCGACGTCGACCGCAAGGCGCTCGCGGTGCTGGCGCGACGGTTCGCCCTGACGGTCGAGCTGATCGCCGATGGCCGGCGGATCCGCCGCACCGCGATCACCGCGCCGCTCGAGGACAACGCGGCGTACGTCGCGCGCGCCGCGCAGGACCACCTGCGCACGCTCGCGGCCGAGGCGTCCTCCGCCGCGGCGCCGTCGTTCGCGCGCGGCCGCGCGGCGATCGCCGAGCCCGGCTACGACCTGCTCGGCGCGGATCACGCCGAGGCCTCGGAGTTCCGCGACGACAAGCTGGGGCAGCTCGCCACCGCCAACCAGGTGCGGCGCGCGCTCGCGATCGCGCGCCGGTTCACCCGGCCGTCGCGCGAGGACTACCTCGTCACCGTGCGCGGCTACCCGCTGCCGCGGTGGCACGAGCGCCGGCGCGCGGTGCTGGCGCGGGCGGTCGAGTGGGGCCTGTGGATGGGCCCGGAGCTGGCGCAGGTCGCCGTGTCCGAGGGCCTGGCGCGGTCGAAGAAGGACCTCGTCGGCAAGCTCGAGCGGGCGTTCGCGGCGCTGCTCGGCGACGCCGCCGCCAACGATCTCGACAGCGACGCGGCCGAGGACAACCGCAAGGTGCTCGCCGACGAGGCCCGCGCCGCCGGGCTGACCCGCGGCGACGCCGCGCGCACGGTCGCGTCGGAGGGCGAGCCCGTGGCGTCGGGGACGATCGAGCGCAAGCCGGCGGCGGTGGATCCGCGCGGCCGTCCGGTCGAGGAGCTGATCGCGCTGCTCGACGACCGCGCGGCGCGCGTCGCCGCCGCGCTCGAGCTGTGCGACCGCGGCGACCCGCGGGCGATCCGGCCGGTGCTGCACGCGGTGCGGCGGATGGGCCGCGCCGAGGCGGTGCGCGTGCTCGGCGCGATGGTCAAGTTCGGCCCGGCCGCGGCGCCGGCGCTGACCGCCGGGCTGGGCAGCTCGAAGGCGTTCCTCCGCCACGGCTGCGCGCTCGCGCTCGGCATGCTGCGGACCGAGGCCGGGACCGAGGCGGTGATCGATCTGCTGCTGTCGGAGCCGACCGAGATCTGGCGCGAGCTGGCGCGCGGCGTCGGCCAGGTCGGGCCGAGCGCGCTGATGCCGCTCGCCGCTCGCCTCGGCGGGCTCGGCGACCGCGCGACCCCGACGACGCGCGAGCGCGTGGCGTGGGCGATGGCCCACGTCGGCGTGCGCGGCGGTCGCGCCGCGGTCGAGCAGCTGTCGAACGGCCAGAGCGTCGTCGCGCCCGTGGCGCGCCAGGCGCTCGAGCTGATGGCGCCGGCCGCGCGGGACGACCTGCGCGGCACCGGTCCGGGGCGCGACGTCACGGTCAACCGCGCGTTCTCGCGCCGGTTCTTCGAGGCGCTGCGCCAGGGCGGGCTCGACGCCGCCGCGCGCACCGAGCTGGAGGCGCTCGACGCCTCGAGCCCGATGGAGCTGCTCGACGAGAGCGACCTGATCGACGACGACGAGGCCGGCGACGGCGGCGACGGCGGCGACGACGAGGCCGAGCTCGACGAGGCCGACCTGATCGAGACCTGAGGCGGGGCCGCCGGAGGCCGGCGCCGCGCGGCGGACGCGATCAGAATCCGGCGCGGGTGCGCCGAGGTGGGAGAGCGCGCGGCCAGATCCTGCCGTCCCCTGCGGATCTGCGCCGCTGGAGATTGCGCCATCCGCCACGAATGCGGCTATCATGGACCTCGCCCGTCACCGCCAGCCGCCGTCGGGCTGAGGGCCATGCGCATCGGCATCTTTTCGGACGTACATGCGAATGTCGAGGCGCTCACCGCCGTCCTCGAGAGCTATCGATCCGAGCGGATCGATCGCCTCGTCTGCCTCGGTGACGTCGTCGGCTACGGCGCCTCGCCGAACGAGTGCTGCGACCTGATCCGCGAGGTCGCCGCGTTCACGATCCTCGGCAACCACGACGCCGCGGTCGCCGGGCGGATGGACTACTCGTACTACTACGACGCCGCCCGCAACGCGCTCGACCTGCACTCGCGCGAGCTGTCGCCGGACAACATGGCGTGGCTCAAGACGCTCCCCTACGAGGTGCGCGAGGAGCACGCCACGTTCTGCCACGGCTCGCCGCTCAACCTCGAGGAGTTCGAGTACATCTTCTCGGTCGAGCAGGCGGCGCGCTGCCTGGAGATCTGGGAGCAGCTCGGCACGGTGACGTTCATCGGCCACTCGCACCTGTGCAAGTCGTTCGCGCTGTCCCGCGACGACGTCTACGAGGTCGTCGCGCCGAAGTTCTCGATCCGACCCGACCACCGCTACATCATCAGCGTCGGCTCGGTCGGCCAGCCGCGCGACTACGACAACCGCGCCAGCTACACGATCTTCGACACCGACGAGAAGGTGTTCGAGTTCAAGCGCGTCGCGTACGACATCGAGGCCGCGGCGCAGAAGATCTTCGCGACCGACCTCGAGCGGAACTTCGGCAACCGCCTGTTCCTCGGCGTCTGAGCGCCGATCTGGCGCGCGTCAGCGCTGCCTCACCGCTGGGATAGGCGCGGCGCGAGCACCTCGGCGCGCAGCGCCAGGCGCTGGCCGCGCGCGGCGTCGCGCTGGCCGGTCGTGATCACGCCGGCGCGCTGCATGTGGCGCAGCACGGTGTCGACGCGCGCGGCGCTGTCGGGATCGAGGCCCCCGTGGCCGGCGATCCGTCGCGCCATCGTCCTGGGCTCGGGCGTGAGCGCGGCCAGGAACGCGGCCTCGAGGACGCTCAGCTCGGCCGCGGGCTTGCCGAACCAGTGGCGCGCGGCCGCGGCGACGCCGTGGACGCCCGGACCGAGCTCCACGATGTTGAGGTAGCGCTCGAGGATCTGGCGCTTGGACAGCACGTCCTCGAGCCGCCACGTCAGCACCGCCTCCTGCAGCTTGCGGTCGAGCGTGCGGCGATGGGACAGCAGCGCGTTCTTGACCAGCTGCTGGCTGATCGTCGAGCCGCCCCGGGCGAACCGGCCCTCGCGCAGGTCGATCTCGAGGCTGCGCGCGATCTGCTCGCGGTCGAACCCGTCGTGGTCCCAGAACCTCGCGTCCTCGGCGGAGACGAACGCGCCGTCGACGTGGCCGGGCAGCGACACCAGCGCGATCCAGTCGCCGACGCCGGGGCCGACCGGCACGCGCCCGCCGCCGGGCAGATCGTGCTCGACCACGCCGGCGAGCCGGCGGACGTCCGCGCCCGCCGGCTCGTCCAGCACCCGGCACCCGTTGGCGACGTCGATCGCGAGCTCGACGCCCTCGCCGGGCGGGGCCGCGAGGTCGAACGTGAGGCCGAGCTGCGCGCCGAGCTCGCCGTCGAGCGCGAACGCGTCGAGCGGGCCGAGCAGCTCGGGCGGGACCGACGCGAGCAGGCCCAGGCACGGCGCGGCCGCGACCGCGACGTCCAGCTCGCCGGCGGACACGCCGGCCGGGCCGCCGCGGCGGACGAAGCCGTGGGCGTCGACCACGAGCGCGCCGCGGGTGAGGCGCGCGGCGTCGACCCGCACCACGCCGCCGGCCGCGGCGAGGTCGAGCGCGAGCGCGCCCTCGACCGCGAACGGCCGGTCCGCGATCGCGCGATGCTCGATCTGCGCGCCGGCGAGCGCGGCGTCGACGTGCGCGGTCCACCCGCCGGCGCGATCGACGTCGAGGCGCAGCCCGCCCGAGGCGCGCGCGTGGGCGAGCGCGACGCCGCCCGGCGCCGCGGGCGCGAGCCAGCCGAGCGGCACGCCGTCGCCGCGGGCCTCGACGAGCGTCCCGCCGCCGTCGCGCCGCGCGGTGAGGACGAGCGGGCGGGGCACGCCGGCGTCGTCGGCGTCCCCGCGCACGGTGAGCACGCCGGGCTCGGCGACACCGAGGCCGATCGCGGCGCCGCGGACCGCCAGCGGCGCGCCGCCCGCGGTCACCGCGAGGTCGCCGCCGACGCCGAGCCACCGGGTCAGGCGGGCGTCGGGCAGGGCGAGGTCGCCGCCGGAGCGCGCCAGCGTCGCGGTCAGCTCGACCGGGCCCCGTCGCAGGTTCGCGGCGACGCCGGTCGTGACCAGCCGGACGCCGCCGGCCTGCGGGTGCAGCTCGACGCCGCGCGCGGACACCGTGCCGACGCCGATCACCTCGACGACGAGCGCGCCCTCGGTCACGACGATCCGGCGCAGCCGGCCACCGCCGCCGCCGCGGGCCGCGCCGCCGGCGGGGCGGCGCGCCGCGACGCGACGGAGGACGCGGGCCAGGTCGGAGTCGCCGTCGGCCGAGAGCTGGGCGCGCAGGCGCGGGCGCTCGACCCGGACCTCGTCGGCGCCGAGCTCGCCGGCGAGCAGGCGCTCGAGCGCGACCGAGGCCTCGACCGCGTCGGCGGCGAACAGCTCGCCGACCCGGACGTCCGTGATCCGGACGGTGCCGGACAGCCCGGCCTCGACCCCGCCCACCGACGACCGCAGCCCGGTCAGGTCCGACAGCGCCGGCCCGAGCCGCTCGACCCGCCCCTGCAGGTGCGCCGCCGCCGCCAGCGGGACCGCGACCGCGACCAGGCCCGTCGCCGCCAGCCACAGCGGCTCGCGGCGTCGCCGGGCGTCCTCGGTCGGGTCATCGGTCATGGCAGCGCTCGCGTCAGTGGTGCTCCGTCGCGACCTCGGCGGGCGTCGCCGCGACCTCGCCGGGGCGGACCCCGCCGCGGCGGTCGCTGCGGCCTCGCCGCGTCTGCAGCCCCGCGCCCCACAGGATCATCTCGCACAGCTCCTCGAACGAGATGCCGGCGGCGTCGGCGATCTTCGGCAGCAGGCTGGTGCGGGTCATCCCCGGCACGGTGTTGACCTCGAGCACGTACTCGTTGCCCGCCTCGCTGACGATCATGTCGACGCGGGTCGCGCCGGTGCAGCCCAGCGCCGCGTGGGCGCGCGCCGCCTGGGCGAGCACGCCCCGGTAGCGCTCCGGCGACAGCCGCGGCGGGATGAAGTAGCTGCTCGCGCCGCGGCTGTACTTGGCGCTGTAGTCGTAGAACTCGTTGCCCGGCGCGATCTCGACGGCGCCGAGGGCGCGGTCGCCCAGCACCGCGACCGACACCTCCTGGCCGCTGATGTGGCGCTCGACCAGCACGTCGTCGTCGAAGCAGAACGCGCGCTCGCACGCGGCGATCAGGCCGGCGGCGTCGTGGACGATCTCGACGCCGACCGAGCTGCCCTCGCGCACCGGCTTGACCACCGCCGGGAAGCCGAAGTCGCCGTGGGCGGACAGCACGTCGCCCTCGGCGGCGCGCGGGATCACGTGGTAGGCGGGCGTCGGCAGGTTGTGGAGCCGGAACAGCTCCTTGGCCTTGACCTTGTCCATCGCGAGCGCGCTCGCGAGCACGCCCGAGCCGGTGTACGGGATGCCCATCGTCTCGAGCAGGCCCTGGATGCAGCCGTCCTCGCCGAACCGGCCGTGGAGCGCGATGAACGCGACGTCGATCCGTGCCTGGCGCAGCGCCAGATCGACGTCGCGGTCGACATAGATCGGCACCGCGTCGTGACCGCGCAGCTGGAGCGCGGCCAGCACGGCCTCGCCGGTGCGGACGGACACCTCGCGCTCGCTGGACAGGCCACCGAGCAGGACCCCGATCTTGCGGTTCTTCATGGGCTGTCCGCGACGCTACGGAGCGCGTGATCGACGGGCAACTTTTCGGCGGGCCGGGGCGCGGCTTGACGGCTTGACGTTCGCGGGGTTATCCACGCGCACGATGAGCAAGGCCAAGGCCGCAGACACCGAGACCTCCGACAAGGCGCGCGCGCGCAAGGCGACGCCTGCCAAGGCCAAGGGCAAGGCGGCGCCCGCCGCGGCGGCGAAGAAGCCGGCGGCCAAGAAGCCCGCGGCCAAGCCGGCCGAGAAGCCGGCGGCCAAGGCCGCGGCGGCGAAGAAGCCGGCGGCCAAGAAGCCGGCGGCCAAGCCGGCCGAGGTGGTCGAGGCGGCGGCGGTCGTCGACGCGGCGGAGCTGGCGAGCCCCGAGCTCGCGCACTTCGCCGAGGCGCCCGAGGCCGAGCCCGAGGCGCTCGACGCCGCGCGCGATCCGCTCGAGGACGAGGACGAGGACGCGCTCGCCGAGCGCGTGCTGGACACCGCCGAGGCGCTGGCCGCGGGCGAGGTCGAGCCCGCGGCGCCGACGGAGGAGCCCGAGCCGGAGCCGGCGCGCGAGCTGTCGCCCGAGGAGCAGGAGCTCGCCGCGATCTACGGCGAGGAGATGACGGGCGGCGCGCTCGCCACCACCGAGTACCGCGACCACCGCACCGCCGACGAGGACCGGCCGATGGTGCCGGAGATCAACGCGCGCGAGGAGCGCCAGAAGCGGTGGGACGACCGCCGGCGCAAGCGCCGCGAGCGGCGCGACGAGCGCCAGCAGCGCGCCGCGGAGCGCCGCGACGGGCGACCGCCGCAGCGCGACGAGCACGGC
>WYBA01000279.1 GCA_011526095.1 Myxococcales bacterium
CACGGCCCGCGCCGCCAGGTCGGCGCGCAGGCGCGCGCGTTCGCCGACGGGCCCGCCCGCCGCGCCGCTGCCCTCACCACCGGCGCGCGCGTCGCGTACGTGGAGGGCGATCGCGGCATCGTCGAGCTGCTCGACGCGCTGCGCGCCGAGCGCGCCGCCGTGGCGCGCGCGCTCGAGCTGCGGCTCGAGGCGCGGCTCGCCGAGCTGGCGCTGTGGCGCGCCGAGGGAAGGTCGCCATGAACCGCGCGCTCGCGCTGGTCGCGCTGGTGGTCGCGCTCGGCTGTGGCGATCGCCGCGACGATCACGACGATCACGATGACCACCGCGATCACGACGACGGCGACGGCCGCCCGGCGGTGTCGTTCACCCGGTGGAGCGACCTCCACGAGCTGTTCGTCGAGCACCCGGCGCTCGTCGTCGGCCGGCCGTCGCCGATGGCGGCGCACCTCACGCGCCTGGCCGGCCACGACCCGCTGACCGAGGGCCGGCTGACCGTCGAGCTGCGCCAGGCCGACGGCACGATCGTCACCGCGACCGTCGAGGCGCCGCGCGCCCCCGGACTGTACGTCCCGGCGCCGGTGCCGACCGCGCCCGGTCCGTGCACACTGGTGTTCCACGCCGCCGGCGACGAGCTGACCGTGGACGCGTGCGTCGTGCACGCGGCGGGCGCGGCGCTGCCCGACGAGGACGAGGAGCCGGCCGGACGGATCTCGCTGCGCAAGGAACAGTCCTGGCTGACCGATCTCGCCACCGAGCCGGTCGCCGCCCACCCGCTGACGCCGACCCTGCGCGCCACCGGCGAGCTGCGCGCGATGGCGGGGCGCGAGGCCCGGATCACGGCGACCGCGCACGGCCGGCTCGAGCTGGCGAAGACGCCGCCAGTGCTGGGGATGACCGTCACCGCGGGGCAGGTGCTCGCGACGATCGCGCCCGCGCTCGACGACGCCACCCCGCGCGTCGCGCTCGACGCCGACGCCCGCGCCGCGCGCGCCGAGCTGGCCGCCGCCGAGGCGCAGCTCGCGCGATCGCAGCGGCTGCTCGACGCCGGCGCGATCCCGGCGCGGCAGCTCGAGGAGGCGCGGACCCGCGTCGAGGTCGCGCGCGCGCGGCTCGCCGCGACGAGCGGCCGGCTCGGCGCGTACGACGCCTCGGCCAGCGGCAAGGGCGGCGCCGGACGGTTCGCGGTGCGCGCGCCGATCGCCGGCACGCTCGTCGCGATCGACGCCACCGCCGGTCAGACCGTCGAGCACGGCGCGCCGCTGTTCACCGTCGTCGATCTCGACCGCGTGTGGCTGCACGTCGACGTGTTCGAGCCCGACCTGGCGCGGATCGCGCGGGCGACGACCGCGACGTTCCGCGTCGACGGCTACGACGAGCTGTTCGCGATCGCGCCGCCCGACGGCCGCGTCGTGACGATCGGCCAGCTCGTCGACGAGCGGACGCGCACGGTGCCGGTGATCTTCGAGCTGACCAACCCGGAGCGCAAGCTGCGGATCGGCAGCTTCGCGACGGTGTTCATCGCCACCGGCGCGCCCTACGAGGCGCTCGCGATCCCCGACGCCGCGATCGTGCAGGACGCCGGCCGCCCCGTCGCCTACGTCCAGGTCGGCGGCGAGTCGTTCGAGCGCCGCGTGCTGACGCTCGGCACGCGCTCGGCCGGCCGGGTCGAGGTCAAGTCCGGCCTCGCCGCCGGCGAGCGCGTCGTCGTGCGCGGCGCCTACGACGTCAAGCTCGCCGCCTCCGGCGGCGCCGTCCCGGAGCACGGCCATGCGCACTGACGCCATCCCCGTGCCCGTGCCCGTGCCCGTTTCTGTTGCCGCCTCCGTCTCCGCCTCCGTCTCCGTCTCCGTCTCCGTCTCCGTCTCCGCCTCCGCCTCCGTGCCCGTCTCCGTCTCCGTCTCCGCCTCCCACATTCCGCTCATCCTGAGCAGGGCCGAGCGCCAGCGAGGCCCGTGTCGAAGGATGCTGACAGTCCTCCCTCGCGAGCCACGACTGTCAGCGTCCTTCGACTGGCCCTCGCTTCGCTCGGGCCGCTCAGGACGAGCGGAGCATGCTCCCCGACACGCGCGGCCTACCTCTTGCTCCTTCTCCTCCTTCTCCTCCTTCTCCTCCTTCTCCTCCCTCTCCTCCCTCTCCTCCCTCTCCTCCCTCTCCTCCCTCTCCTCCCTCTCCTCCCTCTCCTCCTTCTCCTCCTTCTCCTCCTTCTCCTCGCTCTCCTCCTCCTCCTCCCTCTCCTCCTCCCCCCCCACCGCCCCGCGCCCCGGAGGCGCGCCATGAAGCTCGTCGACGCCACGCTGCGCTGGTCGATCGTCCACCGCGGCTTCGTGATCGCCGCCGCGCTCGCGATCTCGCTCTACGGCGCGCTCGTCGTCCAGCGCATGCCGGTCGACGTGTTCCCCGACCTCACCGCGCCCACGGTCACCGTCGTCACCGAGGCCCACGGCATGGCGCCCGAGGAGGTCGAGGCGCTCGTCACCGCGCCGATCGAGACCTCGCTCAACGGCCAGACCGACGTCCGCCGCGTCCGCTCGGTGTCCGGCGTCGGCATCTCGATCGTCTGGGTCGAGTTCGACTGGGGCACCGAGATCCTCCAGGCCCGCCAGCTCGTCACCGAGAAGCTCCAGCTCGCGGTGCCGCAGCTGCCGCCCGACCTGCCGCCGCCGCAGCTCGCGCCGGTGTCGTCGGTCATGGGCGAGATCATGTTCGTCGGGCTGCGCAGCGACCGCCACCCCGGCCACGAGGTCCGCGACGCCGCCGACTGGACCGTGCGCCGCCGGCTGCTCGCGGTGCCCGGCGTCGCGCAGGTCGTGCCGATCGGCGGCGGCGTGCGCCAGTACCAGGTCCGCGTCGACCCCGACCGGCTGCTCCGCCACGGCGTCACGCTCGAGGAGGTCGCCCACGCGCTGTCGTCGTCCAACCAGAACACCACCGGCGGCGTGCTCGTCCGCGGCGACCAGCAGCACCTGATCCGCGGCCTGGGGCGGCTGCGCTCCGGCGACGACGTCGCCGCGGTCGTCGTCGCCACCCGCGGCCACACCACGATCACCGTCGGCCAGCTCGCCGAGGTCGAGGTCGGCCCGGGCGTCCAGGTCGGCGAGGGCGCGGTCGACGGCGAGCGCGCCGTGGTCATGGCGATCTCCAAGCAGCCCGGCACCAACACGCTGGCGCTGACCGCCGCGATCGACCGCGAGCTCGACGCGATCCAGCGCGGCCTGCCCGAGGGCATGACGCTCGAGCGCGAGCTGTTCCGCCAGGCCGAGTTCATCGACCAGGCGGTCGACAACGTCACGATCGCGCTGCGCGACGGCGCGATCCTGGTGATCGCGATCATCTTCCTGTTCCTGCTCGACGTCCGCGCCACGCTGATCTCGGCCGCGGCGCTGCCGGTGTCGCTGCTCGTCGCGATCATCGCGCTCGAGTGGCTGGGCAGCGGGATCGACACGATGACCCTCGGCGGCCTGACGATCGCGATCGGGGCCCTCGTCGACGACGCGATCATCGACGTCGAGAACGTCGTGCGCCGGCTGCGCGCCGAGCACGCCCGCACGCCCGACGAGCGCCGCCCGTTCGACGAGGTGATCTTCACCGCGTCGCGCGAGGTCCGCAGCTCGATCGTGTTCGCGACGATCATCGTGATGCTGGTGTTCGCGCCGGTGTTCTTCCTCACCGGGGTCGAGTCGCGCCTGCTCCAGCCGCTCGGCTTCGCCTACCTGGTCGCGATCTTCGCCTCGCTGGTCGTCGCGCTGACGCTCACGCCGGCGTTGTGCGCGGTGCTGCTGCCGCGCCTGGGCGGCGTCGCCCACCGCGGCTCGCCGCTCCTGCGCGGGCTGCAGCGGCTGTACCGCCCGACCCTGGCGTGGACGATCCGGCACGCCGCGCTCGCGACGGCCGCGACGCTCGTGCTCGCGGGCGGCGCGGTCTACCTCGGGCTCGGCCTCGGCCGCTCGTTCCTCCCCGCGTTCAACGAGGGCGCGCTGACGATCAACGTCGTGACCCTGCCCGGCACCTCGCTCGAGGCGTCCGACCGGCTCGGCCAGCGGGTCGAGCGGCTGCTGCTCGAGGTCCCCGAGGTCGTGTCGACCGCGCGCCGCACCGGCCGCGCCGAGCTCGACGAGCACGCCCAGGACGTCAACGCGACCGAGATCGAGGTGCGGCTGCGCCCCGGCCGCGACCGCGAGGTCGTGCTGACGGAGCTGCGGCGCTCGCTCGCCCGCGTCGCCGGCGCGTCGATCACGATCGGCCAGCCGATCTCGCACCGGATCGACCACATGCTCTCCGGCACGCGCGCGGCGATCGCCGTCAAGCTGTTCGGCGACGACCTGTACACGATGCGGGTCCACGCCGAGCAGCTCCGCCGGGTGATCGCCACCGTGCCGGGCGCGGTCGACGTGTCGATCGAGCAGCAGATCGACATCCCGCAGGTGGTCGTCGACTTCGACCCCGACCGCGTCGCGCGCGCCGGCACCCACCGCGGCGAGCTCGCCGAGGCGATGGAGCGCGCGCTCGCCGGCGAGGCCGTGACCACCGTGATCGAGGGCCAGCGCGCCTACGACGTCGTCGTCCGCTACGCCGCGCCGCCGGCGGGCGCGCGGCAGGATCTCGAGGCGCTCGCGCGCACGCCGATCGACGTGCCGGGCCACGGCCTGCTGCCGCTGGGGATGCTCGCCGACCTCCGCGAGGACGTCGGACCCAACGCGATCAGCCGCGAGGCAGGCCAGCGCAAGATGGTGATCATGGCCAACGTCAGCGGCCGCGACCTCGGCTCGGTCGTCGCCGACATCCGCGCCCGGGTCGAGCGCGAGGTGACGCTGCCGGAGGGCTACTTCGTCGTCTACGGCGGCCAGTTCGAGAGCCAGGAGCGCGCCAGCCGCACGCTCCAGGTGCTCGGCGTGATGGTCGTGCTCGCGATCTTCCTGATCCTGCAGCTCGCGTTCGGCTCGTCCGGCCGCGCGTTGCTGGTGATGATCAACCTGCCGCTGGCGCTGATCGGCGGCGTGGTCGCGGTGTGGCTGGGCGATCGCGTGCTGTCGGTCGGCTCGCTGATCGGGTTCATCACGCTGTTCGGCATCGCCACGCGCAACGGGATCATGCTGGTGTCGCACTTCGAGCACCTGCGCCATCACGAGGGCGCCTCGCTCGACGAGGCGGTGGTCCGCGGCTCGGTCGAGCGCCTCAGCCCGATCCTGATGACCGCGCTGTGCGCGGGCCTCGCGCTCGTCCCGCTGGTCCTGGCCGGCGGCGAGCCCGGCAACGAGATCCAGTCGCCGATGGCGCTGGTGATCCTGGGGGGCCTCTTGTCCTCGACCGCGCTGAACCTGTACCTGGTGCCGGCGCTGTACCGGTGGACGACGCGGCAGCCGCCGACCGGGCGCGGCCTGGCGGCGTGATCCCGGCCGGCGGGCGGCGCCTGCGGTTCGCAGGTGCCTCCCCGCGGTGACCCGGTGTCAGCCCTGCGAAAAAATACCCGATTGGCCGCCGGGTCCGGAGCTGGCTACCGTGCGCGGGCTCCGTGCCGTCCCTACGCCCCGCCGCTGCCGTCCGCCTCGCCGCCCTCGCGGTCGCGCTGGTGATGGCGCTCGCGCCGGTCGGGCGCGCCGCCGCCGCCGGGTTCGCCTGGGGCCCGATCGAGTGCTGCTGCGGCGAGCACGCCGGCGACCAGGCGTGCGGGTGCAAGGACTGCCCGGCCGCCCACGCCGACGCGCCCGCGGAGGACAGCGACGGCGACAGCGACGGCGCCCCTGGCCTGTCCGCCTGCGGCCCGCGCGCGGATCTCGTGACCTTCGCCCCCGGCGACGCGCCGCTCGCCGCGCCCGCGCTCGCCCTCGACGAGCCCCGCGCCGGCCCTGCCGCGCCGCCGCCACCATCGCCCCGCCCCGCGTCGCACACCGTCGAGCCCGAGACCCCGCCGTTCTAGCGACGTCGCCCCGCGACTCGCACCCTCACGGCCCGTCCCCTCCCACGGCGCGCGCTCGCACGCGCGCGCGAGGTCTGCTCGATCATGTCGACATCTCCCTGCTCGCTCCGTCCCGCGGCGCTCGCCGCGCTCACCACCGTCACGCTCACCACCGTCGCGATCGTCGGCCCCGGCATCGCCGATGCCCACGTCTCGATCTCCAGCGGCCCCGCCCAGGCCGACAAGTCACAGAAGATCACGTTCGCCGTCGGCCATGGCTGCGAGGGCTTCGACACCGTCAAGGTCCGGGTGCTGATCCCCGCCGGCCTGACGTCCGTCCGCGCCCTCCCCGGCCCGGGCGACTTCGACCAGGTCACGGTCGAGCGCGGCACCGACGACGCGGTCACCGCGGTCGTGTGGGAGAAGCCGGCCGAGGCCCGCCTCGACGGTGACTACGGCTACTACGATCTGACGCTGCGCGGCCGCGTCGCCAACGCGCCGTTCACGACCCTGGCGTTCACCATCGAGCAGACCTGCCTCGACGCCGACGGCGACCCGATCCTGGTCACCTGGGGCGGCGACGACGCGGCGCACCTCACCGTGGTGCCGCAGCGCCGCGCCGGGTGGAACCGGGTCGTGCTCGCGGCGCCGGTGCTCGAGGCCGACGTCGCCACGTACTTCGGCGACGCGCTGATCGTCTGGCGCGGCAACGCCGCGTACAGCCCGAACGCCGCGACCTCGGCGCAGATCGGGATGACGGCCGGCGTGACCCTGCTCACCGGCGATCTCGCCGCCGGCGACGAGCTGTGGGTGAAGTACTGATGCGCCGGCGCGCCCTCGCCGTCGCGCTCGTCGTCGCCGGGCTCGGCGGCGCGGCGTGCGGCGACAACCACACGCCCCCGGCCGACGACGACGCCGCGGTCGATCCCGGCGACGACGCCGGCGTCACGCCCGACGCCGCCCCCGACGCCGGCGCCGCGCTGACCCCGTGCCTCGATCACCCCGACCACCTCGACCGGCCGCCCACCGGGGCGCTGCCGTGCGACCTTCTGCCTCCAGGACTCCAGCCATGATCCGCTCCACGCTCCTGTCCGTGACCTGCCTCGCCGCGCTCGCGACCGCCGCCTGCGGCGGCGACGACGACGGCCACGATCACGACCACGACGCCCCCGACGCCGCGGCCACGCCCGACGCCGACCCGACCACGCCCGACGCCGCGCCGCGCGAGGTCATCACCGCGACCCAGGTGCTCCAGCCCGGCGAGCTGGTCGAGGGCGTCATGCACGGCACGCCGGCCGACCACGCGGTGATCCACCTGTCGGCGCCGACCGCGACGATGGACTGGAACATCCACGGCCACGCCGACGGCTCCACGCAGACGGTGTTCGAGGAGCTCGACGTGATGACCGTCGACTACGTGTTCGTGCCGTCCGCCGAGGCGGACTGGTGGCTGCTGATCCGCAACGGCGGTAACGTCGACCTCGAGGTGACCGTGCAGGTCGACCTCCACGGCGACATGACCTGGAGCTGGGAATGATCCGTTCGCGCCTTCCCCTGTTCACCGCGCTCGTCTCGTCCGCCCTCGCGCTCGCCGCGTGCGGCGAGGATCCGCTGTTCGGCCCCCCGACCGAGTCGGTGTGCCCGCCGGACTCGACGCTGACGTACGAGAACTTCGGCCAGCCGTTCATGGAGGACTACTGCACGCGCTGTCACTCGAGCGAGCTGACCGGCGCGGACCGCAACGGCGCGCCGTCGTTCCACGACTTCGACACCGTGTTCGGCATCCGCGCGGTGTCGGAGCACATCGACGAGACGACCGCGTCGGGCCCGGCCGCGACCAACGACTCGATGCCGCCCGACGGCGACACGCCGTCGCTCGAGGAGCGCCAGCAGCTCGGCGAGTGGATCGCGTGCGACATGCCGACCGACGCCGATCTCGCCGCCGCGCGCTGATCGCCCGCTGACCGCGGGTGACCCGACGGACAGCGCGCACGCCGCGCGGCGGTGCCCACGGCCGGTTGCAGCCGGCGGTGGCCACACGCGGCGTCCGCGGCGCCTAACCCCGCGCGCCGCCGTGGCGCTCCCGCTGGCCGGCTTCGTGCAACCCCGGTTCGCCGATGTGGAGGACCACGGGCCTGCTGTGCCTGTTCGCGCTCGCCCTCGCCGCGTGCTCGTCACCTGGCGCAGAGGACGACGACGACACGACTGACCACCCGGACGCGGGCGCGAGCGGCGACGACGCGTCCGCGCCCGACGCGGCGACGCCCGACGCCCCGCCGCCCGGCGAGCTGCGCGGCGTGTGGATCACGCGGTTCGCCTACTCCACGCAGAGCGGGCTCGAGGCGATCATCGATCGCGCCGCCGCCGGCGGGTTCAACGCGGTGTTCGTGCAGGTGCGCGGCAACGGCGACGCCTACTACGCCTCGACGATCGAGCCGTGGGCGCAGCGCCTCACCGGCACGCTCGGCCGCGATCCCGGGTGGGACCCGCTGCAGGTCGCGATCGGCCGCGCGCACGGCCACGGCATGGAGCTGCACGCGTACATCAACGCGCTGTCGGCGTGGCCGGCGTCGGGCACCGTGCCCGAGGCCGAGGGGCCGCGCCAGCACCCGCTGCGCGATCACCCCGAGTGGCTGGCGGTCGACTCGACCGGCACCAACCGCGACAGCGAGTACCGCTGGTTCAGCCCGGGCCACCCGGAGGTCCGCGCCCACACCGCGGCGGTCGCGCGCGACATCCTCACCCGCTACGACGTCGACGGCCTGCACCTCGATCGCATCCGCACGCCCGGCCCCGACTACTCGCGCGACGCCGTCACCGTCGCCGCCTACGACGCCGCGCGCGCCGACGATCCCGCGCTGACGTGGGCCGACTTCATGCGCGATCAGGTCACCGCGACCGTCGCCGCCGTGCACGCGGTGCTGCTCGAGGTCGCGCCGCACGTCAAGCTGTCGGCCTCGGTGTGGGGGATCTACGAGCCGCTGCCCGGCTGCAACACCAGCCGCGGGTTCAGCCAGTACTACCAGGACTCGCTCGGCTGGCTCGACGACGAGGTGATGGACGCGATCGTGCCGATGATGTACTGGCCGGTCGAGCCCGGCGCGTGCACCGACTGGGCGGCGCTGCTCGACGGGTTCATGGCCGGCCGCGCCGGCCGCCACGTGTGGGCCGGGATGCACGCGCTCGACGACGGCGCATGGGACTTCGCGCAGGTCCTCGCGCGCGTCGACGAGGCGCGCGCGCAGCAGGCCCACGGCGTCGTGGTGTTCGCGTCCACCTACCTCGACGCCGAACCTGCGCGGTGGGCCGACTTCGTCGGCGACGACCGCACGCCGGGGCCGTTCGCCGAGCCGATCGCGACCCCGTGGATGGACTGGAAGCCGTAGCCCGCGCACAATGAGCGGCGATGGAGCCGCCGCACTTCGGCCGCTACCGCACGCTGTCCCGGCTGGGCGCCGGCGCGGCCGGCGAGGTGTGGCGTGCGCGCGACGAGATGCTCGCGCGCGACGTCGCGATCAAGGTCGTGCCGCGGGTCGGGCGCAACGCCCAGCTGTCGCTCGATCGGTTCTTCCAGGAAGCGCGCGCCGTCGCCGCGCTGTCGCACCCCGGCGTGATCCGCGTGTTCGACATGGGCGAGCAGGACGGCACGCCGTTCCTGGTGATGGAGCTCGCGCCCGGCGGCTCGCTGCGCGATCGCCTGGCCGACCACCGCCCCCTCCCGGTCCCGGAGGCGTGCGCGCTCGGCATCCAGATCGCGCAGGCGCTCGCCGCGGCGCACGCGCGCGGCATCGTCCACCGCGACGTCAAGCCGGCCAACGTGCTGCGCGATGACGACCACGGCTGGCGGCTCGCCGACTTCGGCGTCGCCCACGTCCCCGACTCGACGCTGACGTTCGACGGCCAGTTCCTCGGCTCGCCCGCCTACGCCGCGCCGGAGTCGCTGTCGCGCGGCGAGTTCGGCCCCGCCTCCGACGTGTGGGGCCTGGGCGCGACGCTGTTCGAGGCGGTCACCGGCGCGCCGCCGTGGGGCGATCGCGACTACGCGCAGATCCTCGCCGCGCTCGACGGCGAGCCGCAGCGCGTCGCGGACCTCGCGCCCACCATCCCGCCCGCGATCGCGACCGCGATCGACCGCGCGCTCTCCCGCCACCCCGACGATCGCCCGACCGCGCAGGGCCTCGCCGCCGCCCTCGCGACCGGCCTCACGACCGCGCACGTCTCGATCCCACCACCTCCCGCGTTCGCCACCGGCACCGCGCCGCCCGCGACCGCGGCCACCACCGTCCAGACCGCCCGCTCCTCACGCACCTCGACCCTCATCGCGATCGCCGCGAGCGCGATCCTCCTCGTCGGACTGATCGCCGCCACCGCCGGCCGCGACAACAAGGACGCCGCGCCACCAGCCGCCGCACCCGCCCCACGCCCCACCCCGGCCGCCGCCGCGCCCGGCATCACGCCCGTCCGCGTCCAGCCCCGCGACGAGCACCACGCCAGGGCCTGGCGCAAGATCGACGACAAGCTGCGCAAGGGCGAGCTCGACAAGGCGGCCGACGAGCTCGACAAGCTGCTCTCCCGCTACCCCGACGACGCCGACGCCGCGCGCCTGCTCGCCCAGGTCGAGGCCGAGCTCGATCGCCTCGGCGACGATCGCGGCGGCCCACCGCCCCACGCCCGCGGCAAGGGCAAGCGCGACGACTGAGCCTCCCGAACGCCACCCGCTCCCTCGCCCACCAGCGCGCTCACGCCACCGGCCGGAACGCTCGCGCCACCCCAGAGGCGGGCGGGTGGCCCGAGCGCGGGTGGTCCGTCCGGCGCTCGTAGAGAGCACCCGCGCTCACCGCTCGCCGGCGGGTGGTGGATACCACCGCCGCCCCGCGGCGCCCGGGAGGTGCGCAGTCCGAGCGCCGGACGGAGCCACCCCGCGAGGGCCAGGCCCCGCCCGCCGGCGTCCGCACCATCCCCCGCCGGTCGTGGTCAGGATCCGATCCACGCACGCCGCACGACGCACGCACGACGCACGCACGCACGGCGCACGCACGCACGCACGCACGATTGCGCGCCCTACGGCATCCCCGCCGGCAGCGCCGCCACCGTCGCGTCGACCGCGCCGATCATCGCCGCCGCGTCCGCGAACCGCAGCTTCGGATCCTTGCGCAGCGCCGTCGCCACCAGCGCCTCGAGCGCGGGCGTGCTCCACGCGCCCGGGCCGGCCTCGACCAGCGCCGGCGCCGGCGTCGCGACGTGCGCCTTCATCAGGGCGTGCCCGTCCTTCGCCGTGAACGGCAGCCGCCCGGTCAACGCCTCCCACAGGATCACGCCGACCGCGTAGAGGTCCGCGCGCGCGTCGACCGGCCGCCCCAGCGCCTGCTCCGGCGCCATGTACGCCGGCGTCCCGAACACCACGCCCGTCTCCGTCAGCTTCGCCGCGCCCAGCACCGCCTCCGCCATCCCCATCAGCTTGACGATCCCGAAGTCGAGGATCCGCACCCGCTCGCCCGCCGCGGTCGCCTCGATCATCAGGTTGTCCGGCTTGAGGTCGCGGTGGACCAGCCCGAGCGAGTGAACGTGGTGCAGCCCGACCAGCACCTGCCGCACCAGCCCGAGCGCGCGCCGCGGCGGCACCGCCCCGCGCGCGATCACCTTGGCCAGGTCCTCGCCGCGCACCAGCTCCATCACCAGGTAGAGCGTCCCGTCGGCCTCGGCGCCGAGCGCCAGCACGTCGACCAGCGCCGGGTGCTGGACGAAGCCGCCCGCCTGCGCCTCGCGCTCGAACCGCCGCACCGCCGGCTCGAGCGCCCGCATCGCCGGGAGCATCAGCTTCACCGCCACGTCCTGGCCGGTGCGCAGATCGTGCGCCTGATGAACCTCCCCCAGGCCCCCGCGGCCGAGGAGGCGGTCGAGCCGGTAGCGGTCGTCGAGCACGCGGGCCGTCATGACGCACGATCATATCCGCGCGGCGCGCCCGTTCGATCATAGGATGCGCCCCTATGGTGGCCCTGCCCGACCTTCGACGCCTCTCCTCTGACCTCGGCGCCCTCGGCGCGATCCTGCGACAGCCGGCGATGTGGACGCCCCACGCGCGGATGATCGCCAGGAAGCTGCCGATGATCGTCAAGGGCCTCAAGATGATCGGCAAGACCGACAAGACCGAGGTCCTGTCGATCGGCACGCTGATCGAGCAGAACGCGAAGAACTTCCCCGACGGCGCCGCGATCCTCTACGAGGACCGCCGCATCACCCACCGCGAGCTGGACGCGCTCACCAACCAGTGGGCGAGCTGGCTGGCGGCGCGCGGCGTCGCCAAGGGCGACGTCGTCTCGGTCCTGATCGACAACCGCCCCGAGGCGCTGATCGTCATCGGCGGCATCGTCAAGCTCGGCGCGATCGCCGCGGTGATCAACACCAAGCAGCGCGGCCGCGTCCTGCAGCACAGCCTGGCGGTCGCCAAGGCCAAGCTCCACCTCGTCGGCGACGAGCTGTGGGACGCGTTCGAGGAGGTGCGCGGCGCGATCGGCGCGCCCGGCCGCGACGCGGTCGGCTGGGTCCGCGAGCACGCCCGCGCCGCCACGCCGGCGACCGCGCGCGACGCCGCGACCGAGGTCGCCGCCGCCGCCGCGACGCGCCCGGCCGCGCTCGACGACGTCCGGCTCGGCGACCCGTGCTTCTACATCTACACCTCGGGCACCACCGGCCTGCCCAAGGCGTCGATCATGTCGCACAACCGCTGGATCAAGGCCGCCGGCGCGTTCGGCATGTCGGCGATGGCGCTCGGCCCCGACGACGTCCTCTACCTGTCGCTGCCGCTCTACCACAACAACGCCCTCACCGTGGCGTGGGCCTCGGCGTCGGCCGGCGGCGCCGCGATCGCGATCCGCCGCAAGTTCAGCGCCTCGGCGTTCTGGGACGACTGCCGCAAGTACGGCGCCACCGCGTTCGTCTACATCGGCGAGCTGTGCCGCTACCTGCTCAACCAGGCGCCGCGCCCGGGCGACCGCGACCACAAGGTCCGCCGGATCTGCGGCAACGGCCTGCGCCCGGACATCTGGAAGACGTTCAAGGAGCGGTTCGGGATCGACGAGGTCTACGAGTTCTACGCGGCCTCGGAGGGCAACGTCGCGTTCGTCAACCTGCTCAACCTCGACTGCACCGTCGGGCTGTGCCCGGCGCCGTTCGCGCTGGTCGCCTACGACGTCGACCGCGACGAGCCGATCCGCGGCGCCGACGGCCACCTGCGCCGCGTCGGCCGCGGCGAGGTCGGCCTGCTGATCGCCGAGGTCAGCGAGCGCTACGCGTTCGACGGCTACACCGACAAGGCGGCGAGCGAGAAGAAGCTCTTGCGCGACGTGTTCGTCCCCGGCGACTGCTGGTTCAACTCGGGCGACCTCTTGCGCGATCAGGGCTTCCGCCACGCCCAGTTCATCGACCGCGTCGGCGACACGTTCCGGTGGAAGGGCGAGAACGTCTCGACCAACGAGGTCGCCGAGGCGTGCAACGGCTTCGCCCAGGTCGCCGAGTCCACGGTCTACGGCGTCCAGGTCCCCGGCACCGACGGCCGGTGCGGGATGGCCGCGCTGGTGCTGCGCTGCCCGGTCGACCAGTTCGACCTCGTCGGGTTCGCGCGCCACATCCAGGACCAGCTCCCGGCGTACGCGCAGCCGCTGTTCCTGCGCGTCCGCCCCGAGCTCGAGGTCACCGGCACGTTCAAGCAGGTCAAGGGCGACCTCAAGAAGCAGGGCTTCGATCCGGCGCTCGTCGACGAGCCGCTCTACGTCATGCCGCCCAAGTCGACCCGCTACGAGCCGCTGACGCCCGAGCTGTTCCAGGCGATCACGACGTCGGCGATCGCGTTCTGACGGCTCACGTCGTCGTCGCGCGCGGGCGCAGCCGGACGCGCAGGTTCTCCGGCTCGATCGTGAACGCGTAGCGCTCGCGCACCTCGCTCGCCTCGCCGACGCGCTCGACGTCGAAGCCGGCGTACAGCGTCGCGAGCGCGACCTTCATCTCGAGCAGCGCGAGCGAGCGGCCCGGGCAGATCCGCGGGCCGGTGCCGAACGGGATCAGCGCGGCGGCGTCGTGGGGCCCGCCGGGCGCGCCGAGGTGGCGCGCCGGGCGGAACACCTGCGGATCGGCGAACCGCGCCGGGTCGGTCGCGGCGACCCGCGCGATGCAGATCACGCCGGTGCCGCGGGTCAGCTCGATGTCGCCGAGCACGGTGTCGTGGTTGGCCTCGACGAAGTTGAGCGAGGCCACGGGCAGCAGGCGCATCGCCTCGTTGGCGATCGCGCCGGCGACGTCGAGCCGCCCGGCGCGCTCGATGTCGGGCGGCACCGCCGCGTCGCCGATCACCGCGGCCAGCTCGGCGCGCAGCGCCGCGACCTCCGCCGGGTGCTCGCACAAGAGGTGCACCGCCCACGCGATGCTGTTCGCGGTCGTGTCCTCGCCGGCGAGCAGCATCGTCATGACGTTGCCGAACACGGTCTCGTCGTCGAACGGCCGCCCCTCGTCGTCGCGCGCCGCCAGCATCGACTCGAGGAAGTTGGCCGGCGCGCGACCGGGCGCGGCGGCGAGGCGCGCGCGCGCCTCGGTGATCAGCTCGGCGATCCACGCGCGCAGCGCGGCGAGCGCCCGGTCGACGCGGCGATCCGCCGGCAGCCGGACGAGCCGCCAGTACGGAACGAGCGCGTTGAGCCGCCGCGCGAACGTCGGGAACACCTGCTCGAGGTGGCGCTGGATCACGTCGTCGTCGCCGCCCAGCGTGTCGAGGTCCTTGCCGAACGCGAGCTGGGTCGTGACGTCGACGGTGAACCGCATCAGGTCGTCCTGGATGTCGACGACCGCGCCCGCCGCCGCGGCGCGCGCCCACCGCGCGCGCAGGCGGTCCGCCATCTGCGCCAGCGTCGGGTAGAAGCCGCGCAGGTTCTTGTGGGCGAGCGCCTCCATCGCGAGCTTGCGCTGCGGCCGCCACGCCGCGCCCTCGGCGCTGAACACCCCGGCGACGCCCATCTCGGCGAACACCGGCTCGACGCGATCGCTGCGCCGGTACGTCTCGGGGCGATCGCGCAGCGCCTGGGCGATCAGCGACGGGTCGGTGACCGCGACGTAGTCGCGCGGCCCCAGCCGCAGCCGGTACGCCGGGCCGTACTGCCGCCCCCACGCCTCGAGCTGCAGATGGAACCGCGACAGCTCGATCTGCGTCGCGTTGCCGACGACCGGCCAGCGGCGCGGCCCCGGCAGGTCGGCCAGGCGCCGCCGGCCCGCGGCGCGCGCGCCGTCCGCCAGCGGCGCGAGATCGACGACGACGTCGTCGCCGCGCTGCTCGACCGGGCACGCGCGCAGGCACTGCGGGCCGCCGTCGCGCTGGCCGGTCGCCGGGTCGAACCGCCAGCGGTGGTTGCGGCACACCAGCGCGCCGCCCTCGAGCTCGCCCTCGCCGAGCAGCGCGCCCTGGTGCGGGCACCGCCCCTCGAACACGCGCAGCGCCCCGCCGACGCGGATCGCGACGAGGTCGACGCCGCCCGCCGACAGCGCGTGCGGACCGTCGCCGGCGAGGTCGGCGGCGCGCGCGACCTTGACCCAGCCGGTCACGCCGCCCCCGCCAGCATCCGGTCGAGCTCGCCCGACGCGATGAGCTTCTGCAGATCCGACGCACCGCCGACGAGCGTGCCCTTGACGAACACCATCGGGAACGTCGGCCAGCCGGTCCACATCTTGAGCGCGGTGCGCCGGCGCCACGCCGAGAAGTAGCTGCCGTACTGGAGGTAATGGAACGGCGTGCCGTGCGCGGCCAGCGCCTTGCGCGCGCGCCGCGGGTACGGGTTCTGCCTCATCCCGACGACGACGACCGCGTGCTGGGCGATCGCCGCCTGCACCTCGTCGACGATGTCGCGGTGGCTGGCGGCGACCTCGTCGCGGATCGCGGGGTGGAGGCGCTCCTCGGGCAGCACGTGGCGGGGCATGGGGCGGCACTGTAGCCCGCGGCCGGGCCGCCGCACGGCGGGCTGCTGGCCCCCCGGGGGGGTGTGCTACATCGTGAGGCCGATGTCGCTCGACCTGCCCCAGGCGCCCCGCCCGCTCACCGGCTACCGGAAGCACTGGGCCCACAAGCTCGGCACCGCGCCGTTTCTGCCGACGTCGCGCGCCGAGATGGACGAGCTGGGGTGGGACGCGTGCGACGTCGTGCTCGTCACCGGCGACGCCTACGTCGACCACCCGAGCTTCGGGATGGCGCTGATCGGGCGCGTGCTCGAGGCGCAGGGGTTCCGCGTCGGGATCATCGCGCAGCCCGACTGGCGCTCGGCCGAGCCGTTCCGCGCGCTCGGCGCGCCGGCCCTCTTGTGGGGCGTGACCGCCGGCAACATGGACTCGATGGTCAACCGCTACACCAGCGAGCGGAAGGTCCGCTCCGACGACGCGTACTCGCCGGGCGGCGCCGGCGGGCTGCGGCCGGACCGCGCGATGACGGTGTACGCGCAGCGCTGCCGCGAGGCGTTCGGCGGCGTGCCCGTGGTGATCGGCGGGATCGAGGCGAGCCTGCGCCGGATCGCCCACTTCGACTACTGGGCGGAGCGGGTGCGCCGCTCGGTGCTGCTCGACAGCAAGGCGGACCTGCTGGTCTACGGCAACGGCGAGCGCGCGATCGTCGAGATCGCGCACCGGCTGGCGGCGGGCGCACGGATCGACGAGGTGCGCGACGTCCGCGGCACGGCGTACCTGACGACGAGCGTGCCCGAGGGCTGGACGGTGCTCGACTCGACGCGGGTCGACGCGCCGGGGCCGCTCGCGCCGCCGGTCGATCCGTACGCGATGGAGCCGGGGCGCGAGGGCACGCCGTGCCAGACGCCTGAAGGCGCCGCGGCGACACCGCCGCTCGTCCCGCTCCGCACGCGCAAGGAGGCCAAGGCCGACCGCGCGCACACCGCGATCCGCCTGCCGTCGTACGAGGACGTCGTCGCCGACCCGATGCTCTACGCCCACGCCTCGCGCGTGCTCCACCTCGAGGCCAACCCGGGCAACGCGCGCGCGCTGATCCAGCGCCACGGCGACCGCGACGTCTGGCTCAACCCGCCGCCGCTGCCGCTGACGACGCCGGAGATGGACCACATCTACGACCTGCCCTACGCGCGCACGCCGCACCCGGCGTACGGCGGCGCGAAGATCCCCGCGTACGAGATGATCCGGACGTCGGTGACGATCCTGCGCGGCTGCTTCGGCGGCTGCACGTTCTGCTCGATCACCGAGCACGAGGGGCGGGTCATCCAGAACCGGTCGGAGGCGTCGATCCTGCGCGAGGTCGAGCGCGTCCGCGACGTCACGCCGGGGTTCACGGGCTACATCTCGGACCTCGGCGGCCCGACGGCGAACATGTACCGGCTGGCGTGCAAGAGCCGCGAGATCGAGGCGGCGTGCCGCAAGCCGTCGTGCGTCTACCCCGACGTCTGCGAGAACATGGGGACGGACCACGGGCCGCTGATCCGCCTGTACCGCAAGGCGCGCGCGCTGCCCGGGATCAAGAAGGTGCTGATCGCCTCGGGGCTGCGCTACGACCTCGCGGTGCGCTCGCCCGAGTACGTCGCCGAGCTGGCGAAGCACCACGTCGGCGGGTACCTCAAGATCGCGCCCGAGCACACCGAGGCCGGGCCGCTGTCGCACATGATGAAGCCCGGGATCGGGACGTACGCCCGGTTCAAGGAGCTGTTCGACCGCTACTCGAAGGAAGCGGGGCTCGAGCAGTACCTGATCCCGTACTTCATCGCGGCGCACCCGGGGACGACCGACGAGGACATGGTCGAGCTCGCGCTGTGGCTCAAGCGCAACGGCTTCCGCCCCGACCAGGTGCAGGCGTTCCTGCCCGGGCCGATGGCGACGGCGAGCGCGATGTACCACTCGGGGCTCAACCCGCTGCGCTCGCTCAAGGCGCGCGAGCCGGTGGCGGTGCCGCGCGGCGCGGCGCAGCGCCGGCTGCACAAGGCGCTCTTGCGTTACCACGACGCCGAGAACTGGCCGCTGATCCGCGAGACGCTGACGCGGATGGGCCGCGAGGACCTGATCGGCTCCGCCAAGGGCTGCCTGGTGCCGGCGTGGCAGCCGCGCGGCACCGGCGGCGGCGGCGAGGGTCGCCGCGCCCCGCGCACCTACCGCGGCGGCGGCGCCCGCCCCGGGCGCCCCGGCGACTCGGACCGTCCGGCTTCCGGACGTCCGCCGCGCCCGGGCACCGCCCTCACCCAGCACACCGGCCTGCCGCCCGCGCCGCGCCCGTCGGCACCGCGCCCGTCTGCACCGCGCCCGAAGCGCAACCGCCCGCGCTGAGCCCGCCTCTCCGTCTCCGTCTCCGTCTCCCCGCGCATCCTGAGCAGGGCCGAGCGCCAGCGAGGCCCGTGTCGAAGGACGTCTCCGTCTCCGTCTCCGTCTCCCCGCGCATCCTGAGCAGGGCCGAGCGCCAGCGAGGCCCGTGTCGAAGGACGTCTCCGTCTCCGTCTC
>WYBA01000280.1 GCA_011526095.1 Myxococcales bacterium
ACCGCCGCGTCGCCCGGCGCCGCGAGCGCCAGCGCGGCGCGGTCGGCCGCCGCGGCGGTGGCGGCGTCGCCGAGCGCGCGCGCGATCGCGGCCTCACCGGCGAACCGATCGTGCTGCTCGGCGCGTGCCAGCGCGGTGGCGTGGCCGCCGGACGTCAGGGCGGCCGTGAACCGGCGCTCGGTGCCCGCGCGGTCGCACAGCGCCAGGTGCGCATCGAGCGCGGCGAGCGCCGCCGGGTGCAGCGCGGCGCGCTCGGCGCACAGCGACCGCGCGCGCTCGTAGTAGCGCCGCTGCAGCGCGAGCAGCGCGTCGGGCGTAGGCGGCCGCGTCATCCGGCGCCATCATGCCCGATCACCCGGCAAGATCCGGCGATGCGGCCCGGTCCACGGGCGCGGGCGGGCCGGGCGATCTACAATGGCGGCCGTGCGATCCGACGACGCCATCGCCCAGGGCCCGACGCTGCCGTCGGGCCCGGAGGCGACGCCGGCCGGGCGGCCCGAGGCCGAGGCGGCGGGCGGCGGCGGCGACCGCCTCGCCGCGGGCGCGCGGGCGGGCGACTACGAGATCGAGCGGTTCATCGGCGCCGGCGCGATGGGCGACGTCTACGCCGCGCGCCACCCGCTGATCGGCAAGCGCGCCGCGGTCAAGGTGCTCAAGCGCCACCTGGCGTCGTCGCCCGACGCGGTCGAGCGGTTCCTGCGCGAGGCGCGCGCGGTGAACCAGGTCGGCCACGCCCACGTCGTCGACGTGTTCGCGGTCGGTCGGCTCGACGACGGTCGGCTGTACCTGGTGATGGACCTGCTCGAGGGCGAGTCGCTCGGCGCGCGGGTGCGGCGCGGCCGGCTCGACGCCGACGACGCGCTGGCGATCCTCGACGACGTCGCCGCGGCGCTCGACGCGGCCCACGCGCGCGGCGTCGTCCACCGTGACCTCAAGCCGGACAACGTGTTCCTGGCGCGACGCGACGGCGAGCGGCCGGCGGTGTTCGTGCTCGACTTCGGCATCGCCAAGCTGCTCGCGCCCGGCGACGGCGACGCGGCGGCGGTCGCGACGCTGACCGATCGCGGCGCGTGGCTGGGCACGCCGGCGTACATGGCGCCGGAGCAGTGGGGCGCCGACGGCGCGGGGCCGGCGTCGGACCGCTACGCGCTCGGCGTGATGGCGTTCGAGCTGCTCGCGGGGCGCGCGCCGTTCCGCGCGGCGACCCTGCCGCAGATGATGGAGCAGCACTTCCGCGCGGCGGTGCCGTCGCTGGCCGGCACCGGCGCGGGGGGCGACGGCGTCGGGCTGCCGCCGGCGGTCGACGACGTGCTCGCGCGCGCGATGGCCAAGGATCCGGACGCGCGGTTCGCCTCGGCGCGCGAGCTGACGGCGGCGCTGCGCGCGGCGCTGGGAACCTCCGGCGGGGCGCGCGGGCGCGGGGCGGCGGCGACGGTGGCGCGCGGGCGCGCGGGCGCGCCGCGGCGGCGGCCGTGGGCGGCGCTGGCGCTGGGCGGCCTGGTCGCGGCGGGCGCGATCACGACCGCCGCGCTGCTGATCGGCGGCGGCGGGCGAGCCCCGGCGAGCGAGCCCCGGCCGAACGCGGGCCAGGCCCGCGGGCCGCGGATCGACGTGACCTCGGTGCCGTCGGGCGCGCGCGTCGCCGTCGGCGGCGTCGATCGCGGCGCCACCCCGACGTCGCTGCCGGTGGCGGAGGTCGCGAGCGACGACGGCGCGATCGAGCTCACGCTGAGCCGTCCGGGCTACGTCCCGGTGACCGTGCGCGTGCGCCCCGGGGACCTCACGCCGGTGCGCGCGTCGCTGACGCCGGTCGCGCAGTTCGAGGGCGTGTGGGCGCTGCCCGACGGCGCGCTGCGCGCGTTCGAGCGGCGCGGCGAGCAGGTCGCGATGTTCCACCTCGGCGCGGCGACGGGCGAGCGCGAGTTCGCCCGGTTCTTCGAGTTCTTGCCGGCCGGCGCCGGCGAGGTGGTGTTCGTCGCCACCGAGGAGCACGTCGATCCGCGCGGGGCCAACGAGCCGTCGTGCCACGTGCCGCTGCAGGCCGAGTACCGCTACGACCTGACCGCCGACGCGCTCGAGCGGCGGATCGAGCGCGTGCGCCTCGACTTCGCCGAGGCCGAGGGAAGGTGCGCGGTGCGGAGCAAGGCGTGGGGCGACGCGATCGCGCTGCGGCGCATGGCGACCGAAGCGCACGCCGGCGACGGGACCTGGGTCGAGTCGAGCGCCGGCGCGGGGATCCCGGTGGCGGCGGACGTGCCGGGGACCGATGAGAAGGACGGGCCAAACGCGCCGGACGAGACGGGCGCGAAGGGCGCGCCGGACGAGACGGGCGCGAAGGGCGCGCCGGACGAGACGGGCGCGAACGCCACCGACGGCAAGAAGCCGCCGCCGCCGAAGCCCGCCGCCAGGCCGCCCACGGCGAAGAAGGGGCCGGCGGCGAAGGCCCGGCCGTCGCTCGATGTCAGCACCACCGGCAACGTCACCGGCGGCGGCACGGCGAACGAGCTCGACGGCGCCCGCGACCGGCAGCAGGACTCCGATGACGCGAGCCGGGCGGCGCAGCAGAAGCAGTCGGCGGAGCGCCCCCGCAAGTGATGGGCGCGTGGACACGGCGGCCGCGACAACGCGGATGTGGGGTAGGCTGAGGCCGTGGCGGGGATTCCACGCAACGACGCCGACGCCGAGCGCGAAGCGCGCGCGATGCTGGCGAGGATGGTCCCTCGACTCACCGAGCCCGCCCACCAGATCCTCGGGCTCGCCCCCACCGCCGGGGCCGACGATGCGCGGCAGGCGTTTCTGAGGCTGACCAAGCTCTATCATCCGGCGAAGTTCGCCCGCTATTCGCCCGAGATCGTTCGCGTTGCCAACGACGTATTCGTCACCATCAAGCGCGCCTACGACCAGCTGTCGACCAGCGGACGAGGAGCGGCGACGCGAGCCGCCCCCGAGCCGACGACGCGGCCGCTCGTCGCCACCCGGGCGCCCACGGCGCCAGCATCGGCGGCCGGCACGACCCCGCCACCCGCCGGCACGACCCCGCCGCCGCTCCGGGGCGCGGGGGCTCGCCCGGGCTCGACGCCGCCGGCGACCGGGGCCGCGCCACCGCACGCACCGACCGCGCAGGCGCGCGCCACATCTCAGGCCGCGGCGTCGGCGACGGCGCGACCGCTAACGCCGCCGCCGGCCCCGGTGAGGTCCGCGACGGTGGCGCCGCCGGCTCCCGCGAGGCCCGCGATGGCGGCGCCGGCGACTCGCGCGGTGACGAGCGCGCCCCCGGCGCGCGCCGCGTCGTCGCCGCCCGCGACGCGTGCCGCGACGAGCGGGCCTGCCGGCGATCCAGCGCTCGAGGCGGCGCACGACCTGCTGCGCCGCCGCCTGTGGAGCGACGCCCGCCAGGCGTTCCACCAGCTCGCGATCGCCGCCCCCGGCGACAAGCGCCTGCGCGCGTACATGCACTACGCCCGCGGGCGCGAGGCGAGCGAGGCGGGGCGCGGCGACGAGGCGCGCGCAGAGCTGCAGCGCGCGCTCGCGCTCGACCCCGAGTTGACCGCCGCGAAGCGCGCGCTCGACGACCTGCCGCCGGAGCCGCCGCGCGGCGGCCTGGTCTCGCGGCTGCTGCGCCGCTGAGGCGAGGGTCCGCCCGAGCCGATTCCGTACAGGTGCCGCGAGCCCGTCTTCGGGCGAGCCAGCCGATCGACAGAGCCTGGGAGGATGAAAGCCTCCCAGGCTCTGAGCTGACGATCACCGCGACGTCCGCGCACGTGCGGAACACGCCGCGCTATAGTCGCGGCTCGGATGGGCCGCATCATCGGGATCGATCTCGGGACGACGAACTCGTGCGTCTCGGTGCTCGAGGCGGGGGAGCCGGTGGTCATCCACAACCAGGAGGGCGGCCGGACCACGCCGTCCATGGTGTCGTGGAACGCCGACGGCGACGTCGTCGTCGGGGCGGCGTCGAAGCGCCAGATGGTGACGAACCCGACGCGCACCGTGTTCGGGGTCAAGCGCCTGATCGGTCGCAAGGTGACCGACCCGGAGGTCGCGGCGCTGACCGACACGCTGCCGTATCGCGTCGTGCCGGCCCGTAACGGCGACGCCTGGGTCGAGGTCGACGGCGTGGCGCGGTCGGCCCAGGAGATCTCGGCGCACATCGTCGCGAAGATGAAGCGCGTCGCCGAGGACTACCTGGGTGAGGCGATCCACGAGGCGGTGATCACGGTCCCGGCGTACTTCGACGACGTCCAGCGCCAGGCGACCAAGGACGCCGGCGCGATCGCCGGGCTGACCGTGCGCGCGATCCTCAACGAGCCGACCGCGGCGGCGCTCGCGTACGGGATGCAGCACGCCCACGACCAGCGCGTCGCGGTGTTCGACCTCGGCGGCGGCACGTTCGACATCTCGATCCTGGCGATCGAGAACGGCGTGTTCGAGGTGCTGGCGACGGCCGGTGACACGATGCTCGGCGGGGACGACTTCGACCGGGCGCTGATCGACCTGCTGTGCGACGACTTCCTGGTCCAGCACCAGGTCGACCTGCGGACCGACGCGGTGGCGCTGCAGCGGCTGAAGGAGGCGGCGGAGCGGGCGAAGATCGAGCTGTCGAGCGCGATGACGACGGACGTGAACCTGCCGTTCATCGCGGTCGGCGCCGGCGGCCCGGTGCACCTGATGCGCGAGCTGTCGCGCGGCGAGCTGGAGCGCGCCGCGCGGCTGCTGCTGGACCGGCTCGACGAGCCGTGCGCCAAGGCGATGGACCTGGCCCACGTGATGCCGGCGGAGATCGACCAGGTCCTGCTGGTCGGCGGGATGACGCGCATGCCCGCGGTGCAGGAGCGGGTCGTGCAGATCTTCGGGCGCCAGCCGAGCAAGGGCGTCAATCCGGACGAGATCGTGGCGATGGGGGCGGCGGTGCACTCGGGGATCCTGGGCGGGGAGCTCCAGGAGGTCGTGCTGCTGGACGTGACGCCGCACGCGATGGGCATCCGCGTCGCGGGCGACCGGATGAGCGTGGTGATCCCGGCGAACACCAGCATCCCGACGCGCGAGCGCAAGGTGTTCGCGACCACGGAGGACAACCAGAGCTTCGTGGCGATCGAGGTCTACCAGGGCGCGCACGAGTCCACGACGAAGAACCGGCGGCTCGGCCGGTTCGTGCTCGGCGACCTCAAGCCGCTGCCACGCGGCCAGGTCCGCGTCGAGGTCTCGTTCACGATGGACGCCGACGGCATCCTGCAGGTCGACGCGACCGAGCAGGCCACCGGCAAGGCCACGAGCGTGACCATCGAGGCCGCCAGCGGGCTCACGGGCGACGAGCTGGCGCGCCTGTCGGCCGGCATGGCGCGCCGCTGATCCGCGGTCCGGGTGGGCGGCACCGGGATCCGGGTGGGCGGCACCGGGACAAGGAATCCCGGAGACTTGCCGCACTTGTTACGTCGCATAATCGATCTTATGTCAACTCTGTGACCAGGGCTTGCTGACGGGATGCTGTCACCGGTCCAGGTATGTTCGCGGCGGTGTCGGACCCGGTCGACCGTGACGCGCTCGCGCTGTTCAGCCCTGCCGTGCGGGCGTGGTTCGCCGCGGAAGTCGGCGCGCCGAGCCGCATCCAGCGGCTGGGCTGGCCGCGGATCGCCGCGGGCGAGCACGCCCTGCTGCTCGCGCCGACCGGCTCGGGCAAGACGCTCGCGGCGTTCCTCGGCGCGCTCGACCGGCTGCTGACCACGGCGCGGACGCGGCCTGGCTACCGGGTGGTCTACGTCTCGCCGCTGAAGGCGCTCGCGTACGACGTCGACAAGAACCTGGCGAGGCCGCTCGCCGGCATCACCGCGGCCGCCGCCGCGGCCGGGACTGCCCTGCCGCCGGTCCGGGTCGACGTCCGCACCGGCGACACCCCGGCCGGCGATCGTCGGCGTCAGGGCCGAGACCCGGGCGACGTGCTGATCACGACGCCCGAGTCGCTGTACCTGCTGCTCGGCTCCCAGGCCCGCGTGCACCTGCAGGCGGTCGAGACCGTCATCGTCGACGAGATCCACGCGCTGGCGCCGACCAAGCGCGGCGCGCACCTCGCGCTCAGCCTCGAGCGTCTGAGCCACCTGGTCACGAGCGCCGGCGGCCGCGACCCGCAGCGCATCGGGCTGTCCGCCACCCAGCGCCCGCTCGAGGTCGTCGCGCGGCACCTCGGCGGCGACCGCCCGGTGGCGATCGTGGACGCCGGCGAGCCGCCCCGGCTCGACCTGCAGATCACCGTGCCGGTCGCGGACATGACCGCCGCGGCCCAGGCGTCCGCCCCGCCGCCCGGCGTCCGCGCGCCGCCGTCGGAGCGGACGTCCTTGTGGCCGGCGATCTACCCCCACCTGCTCGACCTCGTCCTCGCCCACCGCACGACGATCATCTTCGTCAACAGCCGGCGGCTGGCCGAGCGCCTGGCCCAGGAGCTCTCCGACCTCGCGCTCGCGCGCGGCGCGATCGCGCCCGGCGAGCCGCTGATCCGCGCCCACCACGGCAGCGTGTCGCGCCACGAGCGCCTCGCGATCGAGGGCGCGCTCAAGGACGGCCGGCTGCGCGCGATCACCGCGACCAGCTCGCTCGAGCTCGGCATCGACATGGCGACCGTCGACCTGGTCGTCCAGGTCGAGTCCCCCGGCGCCGTCGCCCGCGGGCTGCAACGCATCGGCCGCGCCAGCCACCACGTCGGCGGCGTGCCGCGCGGCCGCATCGTGCCCAAGTTCCGCGGTGACCTGCTCGAGGCCGCGGTGGTCGCGCGCGGCATGCGACGCGGCGCGGTCGAGCCGGTCCACCCGCCCGAGCGCTGCCTCGACGTCCTGGCCCAGCAGCTCGTCGCGATGTGCGCGGTCGAGGCGTGGCGCGTCGCGGACCTCGAGCGGGTGATCCGCCGCGCCGCCGGTTACGCATCGCTGCCGCGCGGCGCGCTCGACGCGGTGCTCGACATGCTGTCGGGCCGCTACCCGTCGGACGACTTCGGCGAGCTGCGCCCGCGGCTGACCTGGGACCGCACCCACGACGTCGTCGTCGGCCGGCGCGGCGCGCGCCTGCTGTCCGTGGTCAACGCCGGCACGATCCCCGACCGCGGCCTGTACGCGGTGCACCTCGGCGACGGCGGCCCGCGGCTGGGCGAGCTCGACGAGGAGATGGTGTTCGAGAGCTGGCCCGGCGACACGTTCCTGCTCGGCGCGTCGAGCTGGCGGATCGTCGAGATCACGCGCGATCGCGTGATCGTCGCGCCGGCGCCCGGCGAGCCGGGCAAGCTGCCGTTCTGGCGCGGCGAGGCGCCCGGGCGGCCGGTCGAGCTCGGCTGGGCGATCGGCGAGGTGTGCCGGCGCCTCGACGAGGCCGGCGCCGACGTCGGCGCGCTCGCCGCCGAGCTCGACCTCGACGCCAACGGCGCGCGGAACCTCGTCGCCTACGTCGCCGAGCAGCGCGCCGCCACCGGCACGGTCCCGACCGACCGGGCGATCACGATCGAGCGGTTCCGCGACGAGGTCGGCGACTGGCGGGTGTGCGTGCTGTGCCCGCTCGGCGCGCGCGTGCTGGCGCCGTGGGCGATGATCGTCGCGCGCGCGCTCGAGGATCGCCTCGGCTACCCGGTCCACCCGGTCACCACCGACGACGGGTTCGTGGTGCGGCTGGCCGACGGCGACGAGCCGCCACCCGACGACCTGCTCGTCCCCGACCCCGACGCGGTCGAGGAGCTGCTGGTGGCGGAGCTGGCGCGGTCGTCGGTGTTCGCCGGGCGGTTCCGCCAGGCGGCCGCGCGCGCGCTGCTGCTGCCGCGGCGCCGCCCGGGGCTGCGCACGCCGCTGTGGTCGCAGCGGATGCGGGCGCAGCAGCTGCTCGGCGTCGCGCTGCGCTACCCGTCGTTCCCGATCGTGCTCGAGGCGTACCGCGAGTGCCTGCGCGACGTGTTCGACGTGCCGGCGCTGTGCGACGCGCTGCGCCGGATCCGCGGCGGCGAGCTCCGGGTCGAGTCGGTGACGACGACCGCGCCGTCGCCGTTCGCGCGCGCGCTGGTGTTCGGCTACGTCGCGGCGTTCCTCTACGAGGGCGACGTGCCGGTGGCGGAGCGGCGCGCCCAGGCGCTGACGCTCGACCGCCGGCTGCTGCGCGAGCTGCTCGGCGACGAGGCGCTGCGCGAGCTGCTCGATCCCGCGGTGCTCGCCGAGGTCGAGGCCGAGCTGCAGGGCGCCGCGCCCGAGCGCCGCGCGCGCCACGCCGACGCGCTGCACGACCTGCTCTTGCGGGTCGGCGCGCTGTCGACCGACGAGCTGCGCGCCCGCGCCGTCGACCCGGCGGCCGCCGCCGGCTGGATCGACGACCTGGCCGCCGCGGGCCGGATCGTGGCCGTGACGATCGCCGGTGCGCCGCGGTGGATCGCCGTCGAGGATGCCGCGCGCTACCGCGACGCGCTCGGCGTCGTGCTGCCGGCGACCGTGCCGCCGGCGCTGCTCGCGCCCGCGCCCGACGCCGCGGTGGGCGTCGTCGCCCGGTTCGCGCGCACCCATGGCCCGTTCACCGCGGCCGAGGCAAGCGCGAGGCTCGGCCTGCCACCGGGGCAGCTCGCGCTGGCGCTGGAGGCGCTCGAGGCGCGCGGCGCGGTGGTCAGCGGCGAGCTGCGCCCGGGTGGCGTCGGCGTCGAGCACTGCGACGCCGACGTGCTGCGCGCGCTGCGCCGCCGCACGCTGCACCGGCTGCGCGCCGAGGTCGCGGCGGTCCCCGGCGCCGCCTACGCGCGGCTGCTGCTGGCGTGGCACGGCGTCGGCGCCGGGCGCCGCGGCCCCGGCGCGCTGCGCGATGCGCTCGCGCGGCTCGACGGCGCGGCGGTGTCGGTCCGCGAGCTCGAGGCGCAGGTGCTGCCGGCGCGCGTCGCCGACTTCCACCCGCGGATGCTCGACGAGCTCGGCGCCGCCGGCGAGCTGGTGTGGATCGGGCGGGCCCCGCTGGGCGCGCGCGACGGCCGGATCGCGATCTGCCGGCGCGATCGCGCGGCGCTGGTGCTCGAGGCCGGCGCGCTGCCCGAGGGCGCCACGGCGCTGGCACGCGCGATCGGCGACCACCTGGCGCGGGCCGGCGCCAGCTTCCTCGTCGCGATCGAGCAGGCGGTCGCGGCGCCGCGGGCCGAGGTCACCGCCGCGCTGTGGGAGCTGGTGTGGGCCGGGGTCGTCACCAACGACACGTTCGCGCCGCTGCGCGCGCGCGGCGCGGCGAGCGGGCGGCGGGTCGCTCCTGGCGGCGGGTTCGGCGGGCGGTGGTCGCTCGTCGCCCAGGTGCTCGCGACGCCGGCGCCGGTGTCCCCGACGGCGCGCGCGCACGCCCGGGCGCTGGCGCTGCTCGATCGCTGGGCGATCGTCGGCGCCGAGGCCGCGGCGGCGGACGAGCTGCCGGCGGCCGGGATCGCCGACGTGCTGCGCGCGATGGAGGACGCGGGCAAGGTGCGCCGCGGCTGGTTCGTCGATGGCCTCGGCGGCGTGCAGCACGCCGCGCCCGGCGCGATCGACCGGCTGCGCGGCGACGCCGGCCGCGGGGTCGCCGTCCTGGCCGCGGTCGATCCCGCCAGCCCGTGGGGCGCGGTGCTGCCGTGGCCGGCGAGCCGGGACGCGAGCGCCCGCCCGGCGCGACGCGTCGGCGCCCTGGTCGTGCTGGTCGACGGCGCCTGCGTGCTCCTCCTCGAGCCGCGCGGCCGCCGCCTGACCACGTTCGAGGCGGACGACGCCACGCTCGAGCGCGCGCTCGCCGAGGGCCTCCCCGCGGCCGCGGCCCGGCTCCGCCGCTCGCTCTCGATCGAGCACCTCGATGGCGCCTCGCTCCTCGACTCCCCCCTCACCCCCGTGCTCGAGCGACTCGGCGCCCGCCGCGACTACCGCGCCCTGGTCATCTCCGTGCGCCCCTGACCGGTCCGGGTGCCGCCCACCCGTACCCGGCGGTGCCCCGATCCGGGTGCCGCCCACCCGTACCGGCCTC
Organism: Myxococcales bacterium; assembly: GCA_011526095.1. Classification (GTDB taxonomy): domain Bacteria; phylum Myxococcota_A; class Polyangia; order Haliangiales; family Haliangiaceae; genus WYBA01. The sequence continues at coordinate 9,976 of WYBA01000280.1, forward strand.
CGGGTGCCGCCTCCGACCCGGGTGCCGCCCACCCGTACCGGCTCCGGGTGCCGCCCACCCGGACTTTCCGTGGCGGCGCTCACGCGTTCGGGGCGCTGGAGACTGTCGTCCGCGGCTACGGCAACTGGTCTGGCCGGCGAGCGCAGGATCGCTGCGCGGCGCGTCGTGACGCATAAGCTGCTGAAAGGACGTCGGGGCATGCGTCCCCAGAGGTCGGCATCGCGGTTGCTGATGGGACACCCAGGAGGTCACGATGTCCGCTGCCGCCCTCGCCCTGTCCGCGCTGCCCGACGTCTACGAGCTGCCGCCGATCACGACCGAGGTGTCGGCCACGCTGCCGGTCGCCGCGCCCGTGGCGTTCGCGGCGTTCGCGGACGTCGCGCAGACGCCGCGCTGGCTGTCCGTCGTCCAGTCGACCCGCGTGCTGGAGGTCGACGATCGCGGCCGCCCGCTGCGCGCCTCGTTCCTGGCGCGGCTCGAGCGCGCGACCATCGGGTACGTCCTGCGCTACACGTGGGACGACAGCGGCCTCGCCGTGGCGTGGTCGACGCCCGAGGGCGCGAGCGTGCGCATCGTCGGCGACGCGCGGTTCCTGCCGCTGTCGGCGCGAGCCAGCCTCATGCACTACCAGATCTCGCTCGAGCTGCCCGTTGACTCGGGGTGGATCAACGAGAGCTTCTCGGGCAACGCGGCGGCGGCGGTGGCGTCGGAGTTCCGCGAGCACCTGCGCCGGCTGGCGTAGGCGCGCGCACACACCTGCGAGATCGCGCGCCAGCCCTTGCGCCGGCCCGTGGATTCGGCACGCTAGAACGAGCGTGGCCGATCCCCCGATGCTCGATCTCGACGGCATCCCCGAGGCCGACAGCCTCGCCTCGGGGACGTCGCCCGTCACCAAGCTCGACCCCAAGGTCGTCGCGGACGAGCTGGTCGAGCTCGAGGCCAAGTTCGAGCGCTGCATCGCGACGGTCGCGATGCACTACCAGCCCATCGTCCACGCCCAGGCGTGGCAGGACAAGCAGCCGTGCATCTTCGGCTACGAGGCCCTGCTCCGCACGGTCGACAAGTCCCTGCCCCACCCCGGCGCGATCCTCGACGCCGCGGAGCGGCTGGAGCGGATCGACAAGCTCGGGCGGGTGCTGCGCACGAAGGTCGCGCAGTGCTTCGCCTCGGCGCCGGCCGACCGCGGGGTGGCGTTCGTCAACCTCCACGCCAACGACCTGTTCGACCGCGGGCTGACGTCGCCGTTCTCGCCGCTGACCAAGGTCGCCAGCCGCGTGATCCTGGAGATCACCGAGCGCAACTCGCTCGACGGGCTCGCCGACCTGCGGTACCGCGTCGCCGAGCTGCGCGAGCTCGGCTTCCGCATCGCGATCGACGATCTCGGCGGCGGCCACGCGCGGATGAACCACTTCACGCCGCTCGACACCGACTTCGTCAAGCTCGACATGTCGCTGGTCCGCGACATCGACAGTCACCCGGTCAAGCAGCGGCTGGTGGAGTCGATCACCCAGCTGTGCCGCGACAACGGGACCAAGGTCATCGGCGAGGGCGTCGAGACCCAGCCCGAGGCCGACACGCTGATCCGGCTCGGCTGCGATCTGCTCCAGGGCTACCTGATCGCCCGGCCCGCGCTGCCGTTCGTCGACGTCTGACGTCGCCGACCGCCCGGGCACGGCGGTGTAGAGTCGGGGCATGAGGATCCAGCCGTCGATGGACTTCCCGACGCCGCCGGGCGTCGACGCGGTCATGCAGGGCGTGCAGGCCGCGGTGTCGAGCGCCGCGCTCGTCGGGTTCGTCGCGATCGGCTACACGCTGATCGTCCTGGACCGTCGCCGCGACGCCTCGCCGGCGCGCGACGACACGCAGGTCGGGCTCAAGCTCGCGCTGTGGGGCGTGATCCTCGCCGGCGTCCTCACCGCGGCCGGTGGTTGCGAGGACCTGCTCGCGTTCGTCCTCGGCGGCTTCAAGGGCGGGTGGAAGGCGATGCGCGGCCCGCTCGCGACGATCGTGGCGGGCGCGCTGCCGGTCGCGGCGGTGTGGAAGCTGATGCTGCCGCGGACCAACGGCGCGGAGAAGCCCTACGTCGAGCGGCTCGCGCTCGGCGCGATCGCCGTGCTGGCGTCGGCGGCCACGCTGATCGGGCTGCAGGGGTTCCTCACCGATCTCCTCGCCGCGTCGCCGTGGGCGCAGATCGCCGCGGGCCTGTCGCAGGCCGGGGTGTGGGGCGGCCTCGCCGTCCTCGCCGCGTCGCGCCTGGGCCTGATGAGCGGCTGGCGCGCGATGCCGCCGCGGATGCCGGTGGCGCCGATGGCGCCCCCGATGGCGCCCCCGGGCGGGGCCGGCATGCCGCCGCTCGGCGGCGGCTACCCGCCACCGCAGGGCGGTGGCTACCCGCCGCAGGGCGGTGGCTACCCGCCCCAGGGCGGTGGTTACCCGCCGCAGGGTGGCGGCTGGCCGGGGCAGTAGGCCCGCGCGGCGCCGGCGTCGCTCGACGCCTGGCCCCGGGAACGAGAACCGCTCTAGAACCGCTCGACCGCGAGCGCGTAGAGCACCCCGCGGTTGGACAGCACGTAGAGCATGTCGTCGTCGCCGAGCACCGGCTCCGACGACACGCCGTCGCCGGGATCGAAGTACTCGAGCACGCGCCCGGTCTTGCGCTCGGCGATGAACAGGCCGGCGTCGGCGAGCGGGTACATCAGGTAGTCGCCGGTGACGAGCATCTCGCCCGGCTCGCCGCCGCCGCGCGCGCCCTGGCGCCACAGCACGTTGCCGGCGAGGTCGAGGGCGAACACGCCGTGCTCGGCGACGCCCACGTAGAGGCGCTCGCCGTCCGAGGTCACGGTGCCCGTGGTCCCGTCGGGGCCGTCGGCGCCCGCGGGGCCCAGGTCCGTCCGCCACCGCACCAGGCCGGTCGCCTGGTCGAGCGCCCACAGCCCGCCGGAGGCGGAGGTCACGTACATCGTGGCGCCGTCCAGCACCGGCGTCGCGTCGACGTCGACGAAGCGATCGGCGTCGCCCTTGATCGAGGTGAGCCACGCGACCGAGCCGGTGTCGACGCGCAGCGCGACCAGCGTGCCCGACGAGAACCCGGTGAACGCCAGGCCGTCGCGTACGACCACCCCGGCGTGGCCGCGCAGCGTGTACTCCTCCGGCGTCTCGCCCTTGTACTGCCAGACGAACTCGCCGGACATCGCGTCGATCGCGGTGACCTGGTCGGCCTCGTTGGCGACGATCACGAGCGTGCGCGGGGCGCCCGACCGGCGCGCGGCCGCGGCCGGCTCGGCCGTGGCCGCGGGCTCGGCGGCATCGGCCTCGGCCTTCGGCGGCTTCGGCGCCGGAGGCGGAACGACCGTGGACGCGGCGATGTCGACGACCGCGGGCGGACGCAGGATCGGCCCGCGCGTCGCGTACCGCCACAGCTCCTTGCCGGTCTGGTGGTCGAGCGCGATCACGAACCCGTCGTCGGTGCCGACGTAGAGCACGCCGCGATCGACCACGGGCTGGACGCTGACCGCGCCGAGCTCGCGCTTCCAGCGCAGCCGGCCGTCGCGACCGCGCAGGGCGTAGAACGTCCCACCGGCGCTGCCGACGTAGACGTGGTCGCGGTAGACCAGCGGGCTGGCGAACTCCTGCGGCTTGACCTCGCGCCCGCGGTCCGCGGTGACGGCCTTCCACCGCAGCGACAGCACCGGCCGCCCCAGCTCGCCGCGCGGGATCGCGCGCATCGGGTCGGCCTGGTCCGCCGGGACGGTGCAGCCGCCCGCGGCGCCAGCGCCAGAGAGGACCGCGACGAGCGTGCAGAGCGAGCGGAGGTGGAGCATGTTGCGTGCGGGGGGAGGCGTGCGGGGCGGCCGCTACTGCGCGGCGAGCGCGTCGAGCTGGGTCAGCCGCATCTCGACGGTGTCGAGCAGATCCGGTTCGGCCTTGGCGACCGCCGCGGTGAACGCGGTGCGCGCCTCGTCGCGCTTGCCGAGCGCCGCGAGGATCCGGCCCTCGTGATAGAGCGCCCACGCGCGGCGCGAGCCGGCGTCGTCGGGCTGCATCGCGCGGAACGCGGCGAGCGCGGCCTCGAGGTGCTGCGTCCGCGCCGCGGCGTCGTCCTTGGCGGCGTCGGCGCGCGCCTCGGCGATGAACCCCAGGGCCTCGCGCGCGGCGATGCCCTCGATCCCGCGCTTGCTGGCGAGCGCGCGGTAGCGGCGCTCGGCGTCGTCGAGCTTGCCGGCGTCGAACAGCATCGCGGCCTCGAGCAGCGCGCCGCCCGAGCGAGGATCGCCCTCGACCGCGCCGAGCTTCTTCAGCACGGCCTCGGCGCGCGCGCTGGCCGACGGGTACGTCACCGGCTTGGGCGGATCGTCCGGGCCCGGCGGCGGCTCCGCCGGCTCGCCGTCGGCGGGCGGCGGCTCGATGTCGCGCCCGACCTCGTCGATCGCCTGGGAGAACGCCACGGTCGCCTTGATCGCCTTCTTGTGTTGCCACCACCGCCACGTGAAGAAGATCGACATCACGACCGTCACCCCGACGATCACGTACATGATCTTCTTGATGTGCGGCAGGACGCGATCGGCGATCGACTCGCCGCCGATGTGGACGGCCGCCGGGTTGAACCCCGGGGTCGCCGCGTCACCAGCGTCGTCGGTTGCGGCGACGTCGTCGCCCTCGGTCTTCTTCTTCGATGCCACGGGATGCTCCGGGAGGAACGACAGGGAGTGCGTAGGTAGCACCGCCATCGCCGACCCGTCAAATGCCGCCGCCCAGGGTGGGCGGGGGCCGCGCGGACACGGGCACGGGCACGGGGCACGGAATGGACCGCCCGCCGCGCCCCGGGGTTGCCTGGCGGCGCCCGATCCGCGAACCTGCCGGCGTGCGATCTGCCACCTCGGGCGCCGCCCTCCTCGTGATCGCGCTCGCCTGCCCCGCCCCCGCCGCGGCCGGGGACGGCGAGAGCGCCGCCTCGGCCGGCCTCGGCGTGGGCACCTGGGTCGCCCCCAACCCCGACGAGGACGCCGAGGAGGAGACGATCGCTCCGACCGCCGGGGCCGTCGCCCAGCTCGTCTACGAGAAGGCGTTCGCCGAGGCGCTGTCGTGGCGGGTCGAGGGCTGGGGCGGGCTCTACCTCGGCGGCGGGACGTCCTACGCCGCCGCCGTCGCCGGCGGGCTGGTCTACCGGTTCGACGTCCTCAAGTACGTCCCCTACGCGCTCGTCGAGCTCGGCGGCCAGCTCGTCACGGGCGGCGCGCTGCCCGAGGCCGCGCTCGACCCGGTGCTCCAGGTCGGCGGCGGGCTCGATGTGCTGCGCAGCCGGCAGTCGTCGTGGGGCGTCGAGCTGCGGATCGGCGGGTTCGCCGGGGACACGATCACGACGAGCCTCGGGGTGCGGATGACGCGGCGGTGGGGCTACTTCTGAGCCGCGCGCCGCGCGCCCGTCACTGCATCACGCAGTCGATGTTCATGATGTAGTTGTCCATCCCGCCGCCGACCTGGCACTGCGCCGTGAGGCTGTCGCCGGCCTTGACGCCCTTGCCCTTGGCCGCGGCGCCCTGGTCGACGAAGCCGAGCGACACCCACTTGCCGCCCTCGGCGTCGAGCCAGACGACGAGCGAGCCGTCGCCCTCCTCGATCGTCTGCTTCACCGTGCCGCTGACGATCACGCCGTCGCCGTACTCGTCGAGCACCGCCATGCCCTCGAGGCTCATGTAGTGCTTGAAGAACTCGGGCGCCGTGAGGGTCTTGACGGCCTTCTTGGCGGGCTGCGCCTCGTCGGCCTTCGCCGCAGGCGAGGCCTTCGCGGCAGGCTCGCCGGTCTTGGCCGAGCCCTCGGCCTTCTTGTCGTCCTTCTTGCAACCGGTGAGCGAGAGGGCGAGCGCGAGCGAGCACAGAGCGATGGAGGTACGCATGGGATCCTTGCCGTGGTTGGAGTGCAGGCGGACGCAGTGCACCCGCCGGGCCAGCCGGCGCGGCGCGCGAGTTCGCGGACCTGCGGCGCGCGCGGCGGTCGCCCTGGGTCTCCGCGGACCCGATCCGACGCTCGCGCTGGGTCAGAACGAGAAGCGGTGGCGCCACCGCGCCGCGGCGCCCGGCGCGAACCGCACGCGCGCCACGACGTCGCGCACGCAGCTGGCGAGCGACGTGGGCAGGTCGGTGTCGCCGAGGTTCAGGTAGCTGACCGCGCCGGTGGCGTCGACGCCGAGCGACAGCTCGACGTGGGTGCCGGCGGCGAGGCCCTGCTTGGCGAGGCCGCGGAGGCACGCGCGCATCGCGCCGTGATCGACCGCGGCCGCGAGCTGGCGTCGTCGCGTGGCGACCCCGCTCGCCGACGAGGCGGCCGCGGGAGCCTCGGCCGCGACCCGCACCGGGCGACCGTCGTCGCGCGTCGCGACCCACTGCCCGGCGGCGAACCGGCCGGGCGCGCGCTCGACCTCGACGAGGTGCCGGCCCGACATCACGCGCAGCGTGACCTCGCCGCCGCCGATGACGACCCCGTCCACCTTGACCGAGCGCCCTGGCGCCGCGGCGATCGACAGCGGCGCCGTCGTGCGCAGCAGCGCGCCGGCGTCGGTCCACGCCGGCAGCTGCGGCGGCTGCGCGCCGAGCAGCGCGGCCAGCTCCTCGGCGTCCATCGGCGCCGGGACCGCGTCGAGCAGCGAGCCACCGGCGGGGATCGACCACCGCCGGCCCGCGCCGACCTCGACGACCTCGTCCGGGCGCGAGGGCTCGGCCACGGCCACCAGGCCGTGGCTGCACGCGACCGCGAGCGCGCCGCCGCGGTGCTCGACCGAGAACGCGGTGCCCCGGACCTCGACCTGGCGCTCGCCGGCGATGACGACGAACCGCTGGCCGGGGGCGCGCCGCGCGACCTCGACCGAGACCTCGCCGTCGACGTGGAGCGCGATCGTCGCGCGGTCGAGCCGCGCGACGTCGAGCCGGGTCGACGGCCCGAGCGCGAACGCGGTGCCGGCCTCGAGCTGGACCGCGAGCCGCCCGTCGGGGCCGGTCGACAGCCCGACGCCCGCGGTGACCGGCGTGGCGAGCAGCGCGGCACGGGCGAGGTCGGCGTCGACGTCCGCCGCGCCCGCCTGGCGCGCCTCGCCCTGCGCGAGCGTGACCAGGCCGAGCATCGGCGTCGGCACCGGCGCGGGGTCGTAGAGGGTCACCGGCGTGATCACGTCGGGCAGCGCCGGGGGCAGCGCCGCGCGCGCCGTGGTGTCGGCGTCGGCGCTGACGACCGCCGCCGGCGTGGTGCGCGGCGTCGCCGTCGGCCACTGCCACCAGGCCACGGCGACCGCGGCCGCCGCGACCGCGACGCCGGGCAGCGCGAGCCGGGCGGCGCGCGCGCGCCACCACGGCGTCGCGGCGGCGAGCGTGGGTTGGCTCGCGGTGCGGCGCTCCTGCTGGCGCTGCGACGACGTCGCCCAGTAGATCCGCGCGCCGAGGTGCTCCCACCGCAGCTCGGGGCCCGGCGCGCGCGCGATCTCGCCGAACGCGCCGCGCGCGCCCGCGGCGTGCGCCTCCATCCGCGCGACGACGCCGGCCGACAGCCGGCCCGCCGCGGCGTCGGCCCAGCGATGCGGCGCGACGCACCTCACGCGGCACCTCCGTCGGCGTCGGCTTCGTCGTCGCCGGTGACCGCCGGGAACGATCCCGAGCCGCTGCCGTCGGCGGCGATCAGCTTGTAGAACTCGCGGCGCGCGTAGAACAGCCGCGTCCGCACCGTCACCGGGTTGGAGTCCACGAGGTAGGCGATGTCCTTGAGATCGAGCCCCTCGATCTCGTGCAGGTAGAGGACGATCCGCTTCTTCGGTGGGAGCTGGTCGAGCGCGCGGTAGACGCGGGCGTGATCCTGCGCGCGCTGCAGCGCGCGGTCCGGCGTCTCGGGGCGCTCGCCGCCGAACGCCGGCGCGCTGGCGGCGAGGTCCTCGACGTCGCCGACGGCGATCGCGGGTGGGCGCCGCGATCGCGAGCGGATCTTGCCGAGCGCGACGTTGACGCAGATCCGGTACAGCCAGGTCGACAGCCGCGCGTCGCCGCGGAAGTTGTCGAGCCCGCGGAACGCGATGACGAACACGTCCTGGACGAGGTCGTCGATCTCGCCGGCGTCGCCGATCACGCGGTAGAGGTTGGCCGCGACCTGGCGCCGGAACCGCGCGTACAGCTCGTCGTGGGCCGCGCGCTCGCCGGCGCGGCAGCGCGCCACGAGGTCCGCCTCGTCCACCGGCGACAGGGTCGCGGGCGTGTCGACGGTGCCGCTACGGCGGGACACGAGCTGGAGCATAACGCGGCGGTTCCGGACGGATAGTCGCCACGGATCGGCCCGGCGTTCACGGCCGGCGCGCGCGCTGCGCCGAGGCCGACGCCCGGCGTCCGATCCCGGGGCAAGCCCCCGAGATCGCTCGCGTCGACGTGGCCCCCCCGCTAGTCCTCCGACCGACACGTAGTGATCGCGTCGGAGGACGTCTGGGCGGGGTGGGTCCCGACGAGCTCTGCTCGTCGGGCGGGGCGGCGAGCCCCGTGTGATCGAGGCGACGTGCCGTGCCGGAGCAGAATG
>WYBA01000281.1 GCA_011526095.1 Myxococcales bacterium
GGCCACCAGGCGATCCTCGCCGCGGTCGGGATCGCGGCGGCGGCGTTCGCGCTGGTGCTGGAGGGCCGCGGCGAGCTCGACCGCGCCGAGTGGGCGTGGTGGACCGCGCGCGGCGCGGGCGCGCTGGCGCTGTGGAGCGTGTGGTCGTCGCGGCGCGTGCTGTCGCGGCGGCGGTAGACGCGCGGCTACCAGGTCAGGTCCTCGACGTCGTGCCACGCCTCGACCGCGTCGTCGGCGACGGCGATCGCGTCGTCCCCGATCCGGACGATCCGCACCCACGGGAACGCCTCCTTGAGGAACGCGGTCAGCTCGCCGCCGGCGACGTCGGCGAACCGGGCGCTGACCGCGCACACGTCGATCTGGTTGGCCGGGTCGCCGAGCAGCTCGATCGCCTCGAGCGGGGTGCGCGGGGTCAGCGGCGTCAGCTCGCGCGCCCGCATCGCCGCCGCGACGTCGAGCTGCCGCTCCTCGATCGCGTCGACGACCAGGACGTGGCGCGCGCGCGTCGCCGACAGCGCCGTGATCACCGCGTCCTCGATCGCGTCCTCGGCGTCGGGCGGGACGCGGTCGAAGCCGACCGCCATCCGCGGCCCGTCGCCCTCGCGATCGACCCGGATGCCGTGGCCGCGCAGCATCACGCGGCGCGCGCTCGGCAGGCGGAGCTCGACGTCGAGCGCGTCGGTGCGGCCGAGCACCTCGCCGACCCGCACGAGCGCGCCGCCGAGCGACAGGTTGTGGATCACGCCGGCGGTCGCCGCGCGATCACCGTGGAGCACGGCGTGGCCGTGCACGGGCGCGCGCAGGGCGCGCCGCTTCTCGGTCCCCGCGCGCCGCGGCTTGCCTGCCCAGCGCGCCTCGCTGCCCGTCGCCATGGTGACCTCCCCGGTAAAAGGTCCAGGTCCAGGGTACTCCTGCCGTCGCGAGACACCAGCGTCGTGTTCGCGCTCGTGCGTGAGGAAGCACGCGGCGCGCGGCGGCGGCGAGGTCCGGATCCTTCTGGCGACCCGGGCCGCGCTACGGCGCCGGCTTGGCTTCCTTGATCTTGAAGCCGTCCTTCATCAGCTTGCCGAGCTCGGCGCGGATCCACTCCTCCGCCTCGCGATGCGTGCGGAACTTCTTGGTCTTGGTCCGCAGCGGCTCACCTTCGACGCCGCTGGCGACCTCGACATCGAGCCCGGCCCATGTGACCTCCCATACCTCGGTCTCGCCGTCCTGATCGCGGGTGAGGGTCAACATCTCCATGGGGGGAGGGGTAGCGCACGCCGGGGGGAGGTGTCTAGCTGGCCGGGCCGAACGACTCCCGGCGGACGTCGACCAGCCAGGCGTCGACCGCCGCGACCACGTCGTCCGAGGGGGTGGTCGGGAGCGGGGAGGCGCGGTGGGCGTCCTCTAGGGCGGCCGTGGCCCGGTCGAGCTCACCGCGCCACCGCGTCCACACCTCGGGCGCGAGCGGCACGCGCTCGCCGGCGCGCTTGGCGGCGATCAGCTCGTGCGCGGCCGCGAACCCGTACGGCTCGCACAGCCGGGACAGGTCGGTCTCGACCTCGCCGGTGCGCAGCAGGTGGGCGCCGGTCAGCGCCGTCCGCAGGGCGTACAGCACCTTCTTGGCCGCGGGCGGCGGGGCGGCGAGCGCCGCCTGGACCTGGCTGCGGTGGAACCCGGCGTAGTGGCGGAACGCCAGCCGCGACACCGACGCGCGCAGCAGCGGGCGCAGCGTCGCCATCCGCGGCGCGTCCTCGGCGATGACGCACGCGCCGAGCAGCCGCTCGAGGAAGTTGCCGTTGCCGCGCAGCGCGCCGCGCAGCACCGCGCCGAGCTCGTTGCTGCCGTAGTCGACCTCGATCGGCGCGCCGCCGGCCGGGTCCGGGACGTGCTCGATCCGCTCGGCGCCGCCCTCGCCGGGGACGAGGCGGACGAGGTCGGCGGTCGGCGCGACGTGGACGCACTTGAGGTCGAAGTCGCTGTCGGGCGACGGGAAGCCGTAGGCGTGCGCGCCGCTGAGGTAGACGACGAGGTGGCGGCGGGCGCGCGCCTCGCGGTCGACGTAGGCGCGGATCACGGCGGCGGTGGTCGGGGTGGTGACGGACTCGATCATGGAGCCTCCGGTTCGCCGAAGCTGGCCACGGGCGGGGGCGGGGCGTCGGCGCCCCACGGGCCGGGCGCGCCGAGGACGTGGCGGCGCGCGACCTCGTGGCGCGCGGCGCGCAGCACCGCCTCGGCCCGCGCGACGTCGGCGGCCGGCGGCAGCCGCGACGCGGCGCGCGCGCGCTCGAGCGCCGGCGTCATCGCGCGGGCGCGGGCCAGCACGTCCTCCATCGGCACCTCGCCGCGCTTGATCGCGAGCAGGTCGGCGCGCAGCGCCTCGGGGACGCGCAGGCTGGGCGGCTCGGTCCCCGCGAGCCACCGGATCGCGAGGTCGAGCAGGCGGATCAGGTTGTAGGCGTTCTTGGGGCGCAGCTCGCGCGGCGGCTCGAACGCGGCGTGGTCGCCCGCGCCGGCGCGCGCGTGGTCGACCAGCGCGCGCCACTCGCGCGTGGGCAGCACGCCCTGATCGAACATCGAGCGGTAGAGCTGCTTGAGGTAGTCGCGCGCGCGCAGCAGCGCGTCGGCCGGCGTCGGCGCGACGACGCGCGCGGCGTCGACCAGGCGCGCCGCGCATTGATCGAGCGAGGCGGACGGGTCGGCGCGCAGCCAGTCGAGCACGAGCGCGCGGTGGGCGGCGAGGCGCTCGTTGTGCTCGAGCCGGTCGAGCTGGGACAGCGCGTAGCGGCCGAAGCTGCCGTAGATCTCGACCGAGACGAACGCGTCGCGCGCGGCGACGAGCGCGGCGCCCAGCTCGTCGCGGACCGCGGTCGGGTCGGCGGCGGCGGCGAACAGCAGCTCGAGCGTGTTGGGGTCGGCGCGCAGCCCCTGGCGGATCGTCTTGCCGAGCTCCCAGTAGGCGCGGGTGCCGTCGGCCGACTGCAGATCGCCGGGCGGCTCGACCAGCCCGGTGGTCCACGCCAGCGGCAGCACGAACACGCCGCGGCGGTCCTCGTCCGAGCGCTCGTCGGCCAGCCCCCACGCGCGCGAGCCGACGACGGCGTCGACGACGACGCACGGGGCGAGCGCCTCCCACGCGGCGTGGCGCCGGCGCGCGTAGCGGACCAGGCCCTGCTTGCGCGGCGTCAGCTCGCCGCGCAGGTAGCGCAGCCGGCCGACGCCGACGACCTCGACGTCGACCCAGGCGGCGCCGGCGTCGTCGCCGGCGTCGTCGCCCGCGTCGGGCGGCGTGACCGCGACGACGCGGCCGAGCGCGCCGCGGGCGATCACGCGATCGGTGCCCGGGACGGCGCGATCGACGCCGGTGGTGACCTCGGTGCCCGGCGGCAGCGGGACCGCGCGGGGGTCGACGTCATCCAGGCCGGCCAGGCGCTTCGACACGGCCCTACGGTGTCACGGAACGGTGCGGCACGGCGCGTCGACCGCCGGCGCGGCGATCGGGAACCGCGCGCCGCGCCGGTACGCGTCGGCGTGGGCGGCGAAGTACGTCCACGACGTGACGTTCGGGGCGTCGACCAGGCACGGCGGCGCGGACGCGAACGCCGGGGCGCGGGCGAGGGCCTCGCGCAGCGGCGCGACGAGCGCGTCGATCGACGCGACGCGCTCGCCGGTGGCGCGGTAGACGAGCACGCCGGGGCGGTCGCCCTGCGCCATCCATGGCAGCCACGGGCCGACGCGGTGCCACGTCAGGTCGAGCCGCGACACGGTGGGGCGCGCGACGTCGTCGACGTCGGCGGTCGGCGCGGTGAGCGTGAACAGCTCGATCGCGGCGTAGGTCGGCGCGGGCGAGTACGCGGCCAGCGCGGGATCCGCGGCGAGCGGGTTGGGGTAGGCGAGGGGGACGTCGATCGCGTACGTCGTGCGGTCGCCGAGCGCGACGCGCGGCGGGGCGCCGGTGAGCCGGGCCTGCACCGGATCGTTGGCGACGTGGACGACCGGCACCTCGGCGCCGGTCCACGGGTTGGTCCAGCGATCGAGCACCGCGCCGGTGGCGGGGTCGAGGTAGAGCATCAGCTCGCGCGAGGTGAGGTACCAGCCGCGCGCGTCGTGGCCGCACCGGGCGACGTTGACGCCGGCCACGTCGAGCACCGCGCGCGGCGCCTCGCCGGGGACGTAGGCGAGGATCGTCCCGGTCCACGTCGTGATCGTGTCGCGGCCGTCGGTCGCGCAGCGGGTGCGGACGAGCGCGGCGACGTCGTCGTCGGGCGCGGTGGCGGCGGTGGCGGCGGTGGCGGGCGCGGCGGGGCGCGGCGAGCCGCCGCACGCGGCGATCGCGACGGCGGCGGCGAGGGCGGGGACGGAGCGCATCGGGGCGGCACGATGCGCGGACCGCGCGCCGTCGGTCAAGCCGATCGCGCTTGACTCGGACGCCCCTCCCGGTTAGTTAGCCAAACTAACTATATGGCGAAGCCCGCGACCCCGCGCCGCCCGGCCGCGACCACCGAGGAGTCGATCGTCCACGTCCTGTTCGACCTGGCGAACCACCTGGCGCGGCGCGGCGAGCGCCTGGCCGGGCAGGCCGGGCTGACCACGCAGCAGTGGATCGTGCTGCTCCAGATCGCCGGCGACCCGAACTTCCCGGGCGCGCCGGCGCGTCGCCCGGCCGGGATCCTGCCGTCGGAGATCGCGTCGGCGCGCGGCGTGTCGCGCGCGACGGTGAGCGCGGTCGTCGCGCAGCTGACGCAGCGTGGGCTGATCGAGCAGGTCGCGGACGACGCGGATCTGCGCCGCCGCCGGCTCGTGCCGACGGCCGCGGGGCAGCGCGTGCTCGCCGAGCTCGCGCCGGTGCGGCGCGCCGCCAACCGCCGGCTGTTCGCGCGGCTCGGCGCCGCCGAGCGCGCCGAGCTGCTCCGTCTGCTGCGAGGCGCGCTCGCCTCGCTCGACCCGACCGCGACCCCCGCCGGGGATGACTGAAGGTGACGTGATGACCGTGCTCCGCCCGCTGCTGCTCCTGCTGATCTCCCTGCCCGTCGCCGCGTGCTCGGCCGGCTCGTCCGGAGGCCCCGACGCCCCCGACGGCCCCGACGGGACGCCGGGCGCCCCCGACGCGCGCCCCGGCGACGAGCCCGACGCCGACCCGACGCCGCCGTCGCTCGCGACGTTCCGCGCCGACGCCGCCGAGGCGGTGTGCGGCGCGCTGCTGCGGTGCTGCGACGACGCCGACGTCACCGAGTACTTCGCGGCCTACGCCGCGTCCGAGCTGCTCGTCGAGTTCCGCGATCGCCTGCCGCCGCGCGCCTCGCTCGACGAGGCGGGGTGCCGCGACGTCGTGGCCGAGATGATCGACGTCGTGCCGTTCGGCGACTGGATCCGCGCGGCCGAGCGCGGCGACGTCGCGTTCGACGCGGGCGCGTTCGCCGGGTGCCTCGCCGCGCTCGACGACGCGGCGTGCGGCGCCGAGACGCGCGCGGCGCTGTACGACGGCACGTGCCTGGGGTTCGCCCCTCCGGGCGGCGGCGACGAGCAGCGGCGGATGTTCCACCGCACCGCCGGCGTCGGCGCGTCGTGCGCGCCGCTGCGCGACGGCGTCGGCGCCGCGTTCTTCGGCACGTGCGATCCGACCGCGGCGTTCTGCTGCTACGCGGACGCGGACGAGCCCGGGCTCGGCTGCACCTACCCGTTCGACGGCGACGGCGCCGCGCGGGCCGGCACGTGCGCCGCGGTCTCGGCGACGAGCGCGGCGTGCTCCTCGGCGCTGCCGCTGCAGCTGTGCGCGACCGGCGCGTCGTGCGACCCGGACACCCAGCGCTGCGTCGAGGACGGCGCCGCCGCGCTCGCGGTCGGACAGGAGTGCGTCGACGACGGCTTCAACCTGCTCGGCGACTGCGTCGACAGCTACTGCGACCTGCTCGGCACGTCACGGTGCGAGCCGCTGAAGGCCGACGGCCAGGGCTGCTCGGCCGGCTACGAGTGCCAGGGCGGCGCGTGCGCCGGCGGTGCGTGCGGCCCGCTGACCAGCTGCGACGGCGTCGAGCCGACGTCTCCGGACGCGGGCGTGCCGGACGCGGGGGAGGGCGACGCGGGCGTGCCGGACGCATCGAGCCCGGACGCCGCGCCCGCGCCCGACGCGCCCGCGGCCGACGGCGAGACCTGCGGCGGCGCGTTCGACCTGTTCGGCGCCTCGTCACCGTCGGCGATCGCGGGCTACGACCGCGTCGTGACCGGCGCGTTCGGCGCGTCGAACGACTACAACCCCTACTCGGGCGCGGCGCCCCAGCTGCCGCCCGCGTGCTCGATCATCTACGACGCCGGCGGCAACGACGTCGTCTACCAGCTCGTGCTGGCGCCCGGCCAGACGCTGAAGATGCGCTACGCGGTGGCCCCGACGTCGGTGGCGGGCGGGATCTACTTGCTCGACGCGTGCACGCCGGCGGTCGACTGGCCGGATCACGACGGCAGCGGCGCGTGCGGCAACAACGAGTACAGGTCGAACGGCTACTGCGGCTACCTCGGGTGCGATCCGCTCGAGTGGACGTTCACCTACCCGACGGTCCTCGACGGCGCGCCGACCAGCCCCCGCACGTTCTGGGTCGTGGTCGATCACCTCGCCGGCGCGCCCACCGGATACCAGCTCGACTTCGCGGTCTACTGAGCGCGGCGCCCCACGATCACAGCGCGCGCGTCAGCCCGAACGACGCGATCCAGTAGCCGCTCTCGTAGGCGCCGGCGTTGAACGGGTTGTACGGCTGGGCGTCCGCGGGGTTCAGCGGCACGCCGATGTCGGGCTGGGCGCGCGCGTCCATCCCGGCGGCGGGATCGACCGCGACGTCGCGCAGGTTGCGGCGCGGCTGCGCGATCACCGCGCCGCCGAGGTCGACGCGCCATGCGCCGGCCTCGAGCCCGAGCCCGAGCCCGGCGGTCATCCGCGCGGCGCCGTCGACGTCCACCCGCGCCCACGAGTCGGGGGCGGCGGCGGTCTCGTAGGCGACGCCGCCGCGCACGTGCCAGCGCCGCGCGGCCGTCTCGACCACGCCGGCGGTGCCGAGGCGCACCGACCACGTGTCGCGGAACCCGTGGCGGACGACCGAGTCCTCCAGCCGCGTCCCGAGCAGCCGGTTCTGCCCGTCGACGACCGCGACGAGGTCCGAGGCGGCGCTCCAGTCCTCCCACCGCACGTCGAGCTCGACGTCGCCGACCTCGGCGCCGCGCGCGTCGCGCAGCAGGTAGCGCAGCCCCACGGTCGCGGTCTGCGGCAGCGTCACGTCGAGGCACGCCGCGATCGCGCCCTCGACGCCGCCGGGCGCGCACCGCTCGGTGCCTGGCGCGACCGGATCGATGCCGTTGACCATCCCCGGTAGCGGCTCGCGCAGCGCCTCGCCGAGCTCGGTCGACGACGTACCGACCGCGTGGACCCGGACCGGCGCGGTGTAGTGGACGCCGACCTCGACCGCCGCCGACGCGCGGTAGTGCAGCCCCGCGGCGAGCGCGGGCACCGCGGCGTCGCGCGCCGCGAGCGTGACGATCGAGTCCTGCGCCGGATCCTCCGCGCCGTTGGCGACGCCCTGGACGGCCTTGCGCGAGGCGAGCCGGGCGTAGCCGAGGCTGGCGCGCGCGCCGACGGCGAGCCGGTCGCTCACCTTCACGGCGAGCGCGACCGACGGCAGGACGATCATCGCCTGCTGCTGGATCGTGTCGTAGCGCTGCGGCGCCGGCGCCCCGCCGCCGGTCTGGGTGTCGACCGTGAGCGGGAAGTCGCGGCGGCCGTAGCCGTGGGGCGCCATGACGCCGAAGCCGAGCGCCCACCGGCCGCGGCCGATCCCGGCCGCGATCATCGGCACCGGCTGGGCGCCGCCCTGGTGCTCGACCTCCGGGTAGGGATCGCCGACGTAGTCGGCGGCGCTCGACGCCTCGGCCGCGTAGGCGCCGGCGCGGCGGAACCGCTGGTCGAAGTCGACGAGGTTGGCGCCGACGTAGACGAAGCTGCCGCCGAGCACGAACCCGGCCGGGTTGAACCACAGCGCGGTCGGGTCGTCCGCCTTGGCGACGAACGCGCCGGCGCGCTGCGTGCCCTGCGAGCCGTTGTCGCCGACGAGCTGGCCGCCGGCGGCGGCGGAGCGGGGCGCGGCGGCGGGGAGCGCGGAGGCGACGAGCGTGGCGAGGAGCGAGGCGACGACGCGGCCCATGCGATCCATGTGCGCGCCGCGGGTCGCGCGCGGCAAGCGCGTTCGCCCGCGCGGCGCACGAGGCAAACCGAGGTTGGGGCGCGGCGCCGCCGGGCGCGGGCCGGCGCGTCGTCGCACGGGATCATCTCGGCCGCGTGTCGGCCACGTGACGAGCGTGCGCCGGCGGCAGGCGTACATCGGCGGCGGGGTCGCCCGCGCGCCCACGCGATCGGCTCGTCCGTCAGGATGCTCACAGGTCTTACTCGTCACGTTCGCGCGCGGCCACGCGATACTGGTCGCGATGACCTCGACTCCTCGGCGTCATGCACTGGGGCTGGCGGCGACGACCTTCACCGGGACCTCGCGGTTCGAGGTCCGGCGCGTCCTCGGCGAGGGCGGGATGGGGACGGTCTACGAGGCGTTCGATCGCGAGCGCGGCATGCTGGTCGCGCTCAAGACCCTGCGCTGGCTCGACGCGCAGGGCATCTTCCGGTTCAAGACCGAGTTCCGCGCGCGCGCCGACCTCGAGCACCGCAACCTCGTCCGCCTCGGCGAGCTCCACCAGGACCGCGGCCACTGGTTCTTCACGATGGAGCTGCTCGAGGGCCGCGGGTTCCTGTCCGCGCTGCGCTACGACGACACGCCGTCGCACGACGCGCCGACCGCGCTCGATCTGGCGTCGCTGCCGGTCGACAGCTCGGCCGAGATCTCGCTGGCCGAGCCGCACACCGGGCGCGGTTACGACGAGCGCCGGGTCCGCGCGGCGCTGCGCCAGCTGGTCCACGGCCTCGACGCGCTCCACCGCACCGGCATGGTCCACCGCGACCTCAAGCCGTCGAACGTGCTGATCACGCACAAGGGGCGGCTGGTCGTCCTCGACTTCGGCCTGGTGACCGAGCAGCGCCCGCGCGAGGTCAGCGATCCCGGCGTCGTCGGCACGGCCGCGTACATGGCGCCGGAGCAGGCGATGTCGGGCCAGGTCGGCCCGGCCGCTGACTGGTACTCGGTCGGCGTCATGTTGTACGAGGCGCTCACCGGGCGGCTGCCGGTCGACGGCACGCCGATCGAGATCCTGATGCGCAAGCAGAAGGAGCTGCCGCCGCCGCCGCACAAGCTCGCCGACGTGCCGATGGATCTGTCGAGCCTGTGCATGGACCTGCTCGCGATCGATCCGGCGGCGCGGCCGACCGCGGCCGATCTGCTGCGCCGGCTCGCCGCGTCGAGCCTGGCCACCGGCGACGCGCCGTCGCCGTTCGTCGGCCGCGGCCGCGAGCTGCGCGCGCTCGAGCAGGCGCTCGACGACGCCGCGGCTGACGCGACGTTGACGGTGTGCATCGAGGGCGAGTCCGGGATCGGCAAGAGCAAGCTCGTCCGCCACTTCGTCGACGCGGTGGCGCGGCGCCGCCCCGACGTGCTGGTGCTCGCCGGGCGGTGCCACGAGCGCGAGACCGTGCCGTTCAAGGGCGTCGACGGCGTCGTCGACGCGCTGGCCCGGGCCTTGACCCGCGCGCCGCTGCTCGATCGCCACCTGCCGGCGCCGCCCGAGACCGCGGCGCTGGGGCAGATGTTCCCGGTGCTGCTGC
The DNA here is from genome assembly GCA_011526095.1 of Myxococcales bacterium. GTDB lineage: Bacteria > Myxococcota_A > Polyangia > Haliangiales > Haliangiaceae > WYBA01. The sequence goes on from WYBA01000281.1 coordinate 9,728, forward strand.
GCGTCGCCGGGCTGGCGCGCCGCGCCGGCGCGCTGCCGTCGAGCCCGCTCGAGCTGCGCGCGCGCGCGTTCCGCGGCCTGCGCGAGCTGCTCCACGCGATGGCCCAGCGCAAGACGCTGGTGATCACGATCGACGACGTGCAGTGGGCCGACGCCGACAGCCTCGCGCTGCTCGGCGAGCTCCTCCACGCGCCGGCCGTGCCGCGGCTGCTGCTCGTGCTGACCCGGCGCGAGGTCGGCGGCGCGCTCGACCTGCCCGGGACGGTGCGGACGCTGACCCTGGGCCGGCTCGACGACGACGAGGCCGAGGCGCTGGTCCAGCTCGTCGCGCCGGAGCGCGAGCGCGAGTGCAAGGCGCTGGTCGCCGGCGCCGGCGGGCACCCGATGTTCCTGCGCGAGCTGCTGCGCCACGCCACGCCGCTGCGCGAGGCGCGGCTGCACGACGCGCTGTGGGCGCGGGTGTCGCGGCTCGACGCCGACGCCCAGCGCATGCTCGAGCTGATCGTCGTCGCCGGGCGGCCGCTGCCGCAGTCGCTCGTCGCCGAGGCGCTCGGGCTCGACGCGCGGACCAGCGCCAAGTGGCTCGGCGTGCTGCGCGCGGCGTCGCTGGTGCGCACCGGCGGGACGCGCGCGGCCGACCCGGTCGAGCCCTACCACGATCGCGTCCGCGAGTCGGTGCTGTCGCGCGTCGCGCCGTCGCGCCGCCGCCGCTACCACGAGCGGCTCGCCGCGCTGCTGCTCGCCGGCGGCCTGGTCGACAAGGATCCGCTGGCGGTGGTGACGCACCTCGAGGCGGCCGGGCACGTCGACCGCGCCGCGGAGCTGGCGCAGCGCGCGGCGATGCGCGGCCTCGGCGCGGTCGCGTTCGATCAGACCGCCGCGCTGTGCGAGGCCGCGCTGCGGCTCGGCGCCGGCGCGACCGAGGTCGACGTGCGCAGCGCGCTGATGCTGCGGCGGGCCGAGGCGCTGGCGTGCGCGGGCCGCGGCCCGATCGCCGCGGCGGCGTACCTCGAGGCGGCGGACCTGCTGGCGGGCGACGAGGCGTTCCAGTGTCGCCGCGCCGCGGCCGAGCAGCTGCTGGTGTCGGGCCACGTCATCGAGGGGCTGCAGCTGCTCGAGGACGTGCTCGCGGCGCTCGGGGAGCGCATCCCGCGGTCGCCGCAGGCGGCCAAGCGCGGGCTGGCGTGGCGGTGGCTGCGGCTGTGGGCGCGCGGCACGCGGTTCGTCGAGCGCCCGGCGGGGCAGGGCAAGCGCGACCAGCAGCTCCGGCTCGACGTCTACCGCACGGCGTCGCTCGGGCTCGGCACCGTGGACCCGTTGACCGGCGCGACCTACCAGGCGCGCGCCGCGCACCTCGCGCTCGAGCTCGGCGACAAGCGGCGGATCGCCTACGCGCTGTGCTACCACGCGATGTACGTCGCGGCGGCCGGCGGCTCGCACATCGCCGCGGCGCGCCGGCTCGTCGCGCAGTCGCGCGCGATCGCCGAGGAGTGCAAGAGCCCGTTCCTCCTCGGCTGGGCGCGCGTGGGCGAGGGCGTGACCGAGTACTTCGCCGGCAACCTCGGGATCGCGCCCGGGGTGCTGTCCGAGGGCGAGGCGCTGCTGCGCGAGCACACCGTCGGCACCGCGTCCGAGCTCAACCACCTGCGGATGTTCCTGTTGTGGGCGCTGCGCCGCTCCGGCTCGTTCGACGAGCTGCGCGCGCGCTACGTCGAGTACCTGCGCGACGCGATCCGCCGCGGCGATCGCTACGCGGCGACGACGTTCCGGTGGTCGGCCAACATCGTGTGGCTCGCGGCCGACGACGCCGCGCGCGCGCGCGCCGAGATCGACGCCGGGACGTGGAGCGAGCCCGAGCACGGCCTGCACCTGCAGCACTGGTTTCGCGCGCGCGCGCGCGCCGAGCTGGCGCTGTACGAGGGCGATCGCGGGCTGATCGCGGAGGCCGAGGCCGAGCTGCTCGCCTACAACGGCAGCGTGCTCGATCACGTCCAGGTCGTGCGCGCCGAGAACGCGATCGAGCTGGGCCGGATCGCGATCGTCAAGGGCGACGCCGCCGGCGCGCGCGCCGCGCTGGCGCGGGTGAGGCGCGATCGCATGCCGTACCTGCGGGCGATGTCGCAGCTCGTCGCCGCCGCGGCCGACGTGATCGACGGCAAGGTCGAGCGCGCGCGCGAGGAGCTCGAGGAGGCCGCGGCGCTGTCCGACGCCAGCGGGATGCCCGTGCTCGCCGCGCTGGCGCGCCGGCGGATCGGTCAGCTCGTGCCGGGCGAGGCCGGCGAGCCGGCGATCGCCGAGGCCGATCGCGTGCTGCGCGAGCACGGGGTCGTCGCGCCCGAGCGGTTCGCCCGCGCGTTCGCGACCTGGCCGGGGTAGCGCGCGCGGGGCTACGCGGCGCTACCCGTTCGGCGCGCCCCACGGGCCGTCGTGGCCGACGACGGCGTCGAGCTGCGCGCGCAGCGCGGCGGCGCGGGCGCGGTGGGCGCGCCAGGCGTCGCGGTCCGTGCCCGACGCGAGCAGCGCCAGCGCGGGCGTCTTGCCGGCGGCGATCGCGGCGACGCCGGCGAGCCCGGCGAGCGCGAGCTGGTCGGCGCGCACCGCGAGCCCGACGAGGACGACGGCGCCGAGAGCGAGCGACGCGACGAGCACGCCGAGCGCGGCCGGGCGTGGCTCGCGGATCGGCCACCAGGTCAGCTGCGGCCGCTGCTCGATCCACTGGCCCGTGGCGGTGGCGAGCTCGCGCTGGACGCGCAGCGCGTCGGTCAGCGCGCGCGCGTGCTCGGCCCGCGCGGTGATCGCGGCGGCGTCCTCGGCGAGCTGGGTCCAGGCCGCGCCGCCCGCGCGGTGGATCCGGAGCCGGGCGCCGCACCACGGGCACTCGGCGTCGGCGTCGACGTCGTCGGGGCCGGGCTCGGCGTCGATCGTGCCGTCGCAGTTCGCGCACGCGACCCTGACGAGGGTCGCGGTCACGGCGCGGCCTCGAGCGAGGCCACGGCGCGGGCGCGGCGGCGGTCGAGCTCGGCGAGCCGCGCGCGGTGGTCGCGGCGCCACGCCAGGTCGAGCCGGACGACGTGCGCGGCGAGCGCGGCGGTGGCGACGGCCGCGGCCGCGGCGACGGCGGTGGCGAGCCCGCCGCGGGTGCCCTCGGCGGCGTAGGCCGAGAGCGCGAGCGGCGGCGCGGCGAGCAGCAGCATCGCGGTCCACCCGCCGCCGGTCTCGCCGGCGAGCGCGGTGCGCTCGACCGCGAGCACGGACAGCTCGCGCTCGGCGGTCTCGATGCGCAGCCCGCCGAGCAGGCCGGTCGTGGCGGCGCCGGCGTGGGCGACGCGGGCGGTGGCGGAGGCGAGGGAGGGCTGGTCCTTCGACTGCGGGCTCGCTGGCGCTCGCCCTCCGCTCAGGACGAGCGGGGAGGATGCGGGCACTGGCGCTGCGGGCGACGTCCTTCGGCACGGGCCTCGCTCGCGCTCGGCCCTGCTCAGGATGAGCGGGGGAGACGGAGACGGCGGCGGAGACGGAGACGGAGACAGAGACGGAGACGGGGACGGAGACGGAGACGGAGACAGAGACGGAGACGGCGGCGGAGACGGAGACGGAGACAGAGACGGAGACGGAGACGGAGACGGAGACGGGGACGGAGACGGAGACGGAGACAGAGACGGAGACGGAGACGGATCCGTAGACGGCAGCTCGCCGCGGGCGAGGGCGGCGCGCTCGGCCTCGAACCTCTCGCCGGCGCGCCAGGTGGCGTCCTTCTGGCGCTCGAGCTCGGCGCGGCGGCGGGCGCGGGCGCGCGACCGTACGGCCTCGGCCGCGAGGGTGATCGCGGCGATGGCGACGACGGCGAGCCCGAGCCACGCGTCTGGGAGCTGGTACGTCCACCACGCGCCGGCCGCGACGCCGAGCGCGCCGCCGACGACGGCCGGGCCGGCGGAGCCGAGCCCGCGCAGCTCGGCGACGATCGCCTCGTGGCGCTCCTCGAGCCGCAGCAGCTCGCGCTCGACCACCGCGAGGCGCGCGCGCTGCTCCATCGCGGCCAGCCCGGTGACGACCGCGAGGCGCGCGGCGCCCTCCTCGGCGACGACCTGCAGGCGCGCGCCGCAGTGGGCGCACGACAGCCGGGCCACGCCCCGGGGCACCGCGATCGCCGCGCCGCACCGCGCGCACGGCAGCGGCGCCGCCGCGCTCACGCCAGCGGCCTGCCCGGCGTCATCGTGTCGGTGAACGCCACGAGCTGCCCCACCGGCTCGCCGAGCACCTGGCCGTCGCGCATCACGACGTGCCCGCGCACCACCGTCGCCATCGGCCAGCCGGTCACCTTCATCCCGTCGAACGGCGTCCACCCGACGCGCGTCGCCTGCTCGCCGTTGCGGATCGTCCGCCGCGCCGCGAGATCGACCAGCGTGAGGTCCGCGTCGCCGCCGACGACCAGCCGGCCCTTGCCGGCGAGCCCGTAGATCCGCGCCGGGCCGGCGCAGCACACGTCGACCATCCGCTCGAGCGTGAGGTGGCCCTGCGCGACGTGGTCGAGCATCAGCGGCACCAGCGTCTGCACGCCGGGCATCCCCGACGGCGACTGCGGGTACGGCCGGTGCTTCTCGTCCGCCGTGTGCGGCGCGTGGTCGCTGCCGATCGCGTCGATCACGCCGCTGCGCACGGCCTCCCACAGCGCGTCGCGGTGGCGCGCGTCGCGGATCGGCGGGTTCATCTGCGCCAGGGTGCCGAGGCGCTCGTAGCACTCGGGCGCGGCGAGCGTGAGGTGCTGGGGCGTGACCTCGCACGTCGCGACGTGCTTGCACAGCGCGAGCAGGTCGAGCTCCTCGGCGGTGGTGACGTGCAGGACGTGGATCGGCCGGCCGAACCTCCGCGCCAGCGCCAGGATCCGCCAGGTCGCGGTGACCGCGGTCTCGACGTCGCGCCACTGGGGGTGGGCGCGCGGGTGCGCCGCCTCGGCCGCGAGGTGGCGGCGGGCGCGTAGCCGGGCCTCGTCCTCGGCGTGGATCGCGACGCGGCGGCGACCGCGCGACAGGATCCGCGCCAGCCGCTCGTCGTCGTCGACCAGCAGCCGCCCGGTCGAGCTGCCCATGAACACCTTGACGCCCGCGCACCCGGGCAGCACCTCGAGGTCGTCGAGGTCCTCGGCGTTGTCGCCGCCCGGTCCCGCCGCGGCGCCGACGAAGAACGCGATGTCGCAGCGGACGCGCCCGCGCGCCGCGGCGACCTTGTCGGCGAGCGCGGCCGCGGTCGTCGTCGGCGGCTCGGTGTTGGGCATCTCGAGCACCGCGGTCACGCCGCCGAGCACGGCCGCCGTCGTGCCGGTTGCGAGGTCCTCCTTGTGGACGAGGCCGGGCTCGCGGAAGTGGACCTGCGGGTCGATCACGCCGGGCAGGACGTGCAGGCCGCTGGCGTCGAGCTCGGCCGCCGCGGTCGCGCGCGCGAGGTCGCCGATCGCGGCGATCCGGCCCTCGCGCGTGCCGACGTCGCCGCGCGCGGTGCCGCCCGGCGTCACGACCGTGCCGCCGCGGACGATCAGATCGAACGGCAGGTCGCTCAGGCTCACGCGGGCTCCAGCCGCAGGATCACGGCGCCGGCCTCGACGTCCTGCTCGTCGACGACCTCGATCGCGGTGACCCGCGCCGCCTCGGGCAGCCCGAGCTCGCCCGCGTCGTAGATCACGCGGTTGAACGTCTTCATCACCTCGAGCATGCACACGGTGTGGCCGTCGCGGATGACGTCGCCGACGGCGACGAACGGCGGCTTGCCCGGTGCCGGCCGGCCGTAGAACCGGCCGCTCGTCGGCGCCGCGAACGCCAGCCCGGCGCCGGCCGTCGAGGCCGCGGTGGTCGTGCTCGCCGCCGCGCCGGCCTCGGCCGCGCGCGACGGATCGAGCCGGTACAGCCGCGCGCCGTGGCCGACGGGGACGCGCGCGCGCCCGGCCGCGCCGTCGGCGATCGCGATCACCACGCCCCGCGCCGTCGCCGGCGCGTCGACGCGGATCGCCGCGCCGAGGACGTGGAGCCAGCCGATCGCGTCGCCCGGGCGCACGAGCTGGCCGGGGCGCAGCGCCGGCTCCCACAGCCCGACGCCGGGCGAGGTGACGTCGACCTGTCCGGGCGCGCCGCCGTCGGCTCCCGGGGCCGCGGCCCCGGCGATCGCGTGGGGCGCGTGGGTGACCGAGCTCATCGCGGGCCTCCCACCAGCACGCGCAGATCGTGCATCGACCAGATCCGCGGGTTCTTGATCCGCCGGCTGCCGGTGCTCTGGTAGCTCGCCTCGATCAGCACCTCGAGCCAGCTCCGCAGCGCGCCGATCTCGACGATCTCGTCGGTGTCGAGCTGGCGCGCGGCGACGAACGGGTCCATGTCGCGCTCGATCCGCTGCTCGACCTCCTTCATCCCCGCCTCGATCTTCGCCCGCTCCGCCGGATCGGTCGCGACGATCTGGAAGTCGTCGTCGAGCTTGGTGTTGTACGCGGCGATCGCCAGCGTCCGGCCCTCCATCACGCTCTGCCGGGACAGGCACGTCGACAGCTGCACGACCGGATCGTAGGGCAGGCCGGCCATCGCGTAGTAGCCGGCGCCCGAGGCCTTGCGCAGCAGCACCGTGAACATCGGCACGGTGTTGGTCGAGTTGGTGTAGATGAGGCTCGAGCCGTAGGCGAGCAGGCCGTGCGCCTCGGCCTCGTGGCCGATGTCGAACCCGCTGATGTCCTGCAGCCACACCAGCGGGATGCCGTCGTCGTTGCACGCGCGCGAGAACGCGCTGATCTTGGCGATGCCGCCGCGGTAGAGGATGCCGGCGGGGCGGCGCGCGCCCGGCCGCTCGGGGTCGCCGACCAGGCCCTGGCGGTTGATCACGAACCCGGTCCACAGCCCGCCGACGCGCCCGACGCCGCAGATCATCTCCTCGCCGACCTCGGGCATCACCTCCCAGAACAGCGACTGATCGACGAGCCGCGCCAGCACCTGGTGGGCGTCGTAGGCCTCGCGGTGATCGGTCGGCAGCACGCCCGGCAGCTCCGCCGGCGACAGCCGCGGTGCGATCGGCGCGGCGTCGCCGCGGTAGTACGCGGCGCCGGAGCTCGGCAGCCGCGCGATCTCGCGCCGCAGCTCGAGCAGGCAGGTCTCGTCGTCCGGAACCCGGACGTCGGCGCAGCCCGAGCGGTGGACGTGGATCTCGGGGCCGCCGATGTCGAGCGAGGTGATCTTCTGGCTCTTGGCGCCCTTGATCAGCGCGGCGCCGGCGATGACCATGTACGCCTGCTCGGTCATGTAGACGCGGTCGGAGATGATCGGCATGTAGCCGCCGCCCGCGATGCAGTCGCCGAACACGCCGGCGAGCTGCGGCACGCCGTGCGCCGACAGCAGGCTGTTCATCTTGAAGATGTGGCCCGCGCCGGTCGCGCCGGGGAAGCTGCGCGACTGCTCGGGCAGGAACAGCCCGGAGCAGTCGACCAGGTAGATCGTCGGCAGCCGCAGCCGCAGCGCCATCGTCTGCGCGCGCTGGATCTTCTCCGGCGTGCGCGGCCACCACGCGCCGGACGCGACGGTGTTGTCGTTGGCGATCACCATGCACAGCCGGCCCTCGACCCGCGCGATCGCGCACACGACGCCCGCGGCGGGCGACTTCTGGTCGCCCGGGAACACCTCGCCGTAGTTGACGAACGTCCCGACCTCGTGGACCTCGCTGCCGGGGTCGATCAGCGCGGCGAGGCGCTCGCGCGCGGTCAGCTTGCCCTTCTTGTGGACGCGCTCGACGTAGGCGGGGCCCCAGCCGGCGTGGACCTCGGCGCGGCGGTCGCGCAGCCGCGCCTCCAGGGTGGCGAGGGCGGCGCGGTGCTCGTCGGCGACGCGGTCGTCGGCGACACGGTTCAGCGGGTCCCCGATCGGGACCAGGGGGACGAAGGCCATGGGCGCGCCGACGCTAGCACAGCCGCGGGGTTGGCCCGGGGGACCGGCAAGGCGCGGCCGCGTCAGTTCGTCCCCCTCCCGGCCCCCGGGGAGTGCGACCATGACCCCGGGATGTCGCCGCCGCTCCGCGTGCTCCTGGCCATGGTCGACCCGGTCGCCCGCCAGCTCGTCTCGGGCTGGCTCACCGGCGCGGGGCTCGGCGTGGTCCCGGTCGGCGACGCTGGCGCGATCGCGGCCGCGCTGATCGACCACCAGGCCGACGCGGTCGTCGTCGGGCCCGAGGCGCCGGCCGCGACGCTGCACGCGCTGCCCGCGTGGCTGCCGGTGGTCCAGCTCCAGTCGTCGCGCGAGCTGCCGCGGCGCTCCGACGCGCGCGTCGAGCGCGTGCGCGGCGCGGAGGAGTTGATCGTCGCGCTGCGCCGGGTGACGCAGCTCGCCGAGGGCTCGCAGCGCGGGCTGCCGGCCGTGCCGCGGATCGTTGCGGCGCCGTCGCCGCTGCCGCCGCCGCCGTCGCGCGCGCCGTCGCCGTCGCCCGCCGCCGACAGCGCGGGCGTCCCCGCCTACGTCTCCGACCACGACGAGCCGTCGCTCGTGATCGACGTCAGCGACCTGCCGACGACGCGCCGCTGACCGCGCGGCGTCGCGGCGCGGCCGTGGCAACCCGCGGCAATCGCCGCCACTTCGGGTTCTGCCGTGCTTGAAATCGTGCACGCTGTGGACCGATTGTTCGCGGTGCCAGTGGCGCGGGGGCTGGCACGGACGCATCTGAGATCGCGTCCTCGCGCCGCGCGGGCCCATCCATGACCGACCTCCTCGACGCCAGCGTCCAGTTCCCCACGGTGATCTTCACGATCGGCCTGGGCATCGCGCTCGTCTACTGGGTGTTCGTGCTGCTCGGCGCGCTCGACGTCGACCTGCTCGGCGGCGGCGACGTCGCGGGCGCCGGCAAGGGCGTCGGCGACGCGCTCGTCGGCGGCGGCAAGGCGGGCGCGGAGCTCGCGACCAAGCCCGACGTCGCGGCCAAGCCGGGCGACGCGCACGGCGGCGTGTGGGACGCGCTCGGGCTGGCGTCGGTGCCGGTCACGGTCTCGGTGTCATTCGTGATGCTCGTCGGCTGGACCGCGTCGGTCCTCGGCATGCACTGGGGCGGCGCCGCGCTCGGCGCGCTCGGCGGGTGGCTGTCGCCGATCATCTTCGTCGTCGCCGCGCTGCTCGCGATCGTCCTCGCGGGCGTGCTGGCGCGTCCGCTCGCGCCGGTGTTCGCGGTGCGCGAGGGCAAGACCAACGCCGACTACGTCGGGCACACCTGCACCGTGACCACCGGCCACGTCGACGACGGCTTCGGCCAGGCGACGGTCGAGGACGGCGGCACGGTGCTGGTCATCCCGGTGCGGTGCGACCGCCCGGGCGCGCTCGCGCGCGGCGGGCGCGCGCTGATCATCGAGTTCGATGCGTCGCGGCAGGCGTACGTGGTGGAGCCTGCCGATCCGTTCGAGATGGCCAAGGTCGAGGCGAAGACCGAGGAGAAGGAGTGAGGCGATGACCCAGCAGCTGATGTTCGCGTTGATCGGGATCGGAGGCGTCCTCCTCCTGGGGATCCTCGTGCTGGTGGCCCGGTGCTGGCAGCAGGTGGCCCAGGGCCAGGCGATGATCATCAACAAGATGCGCGACGAGCCGCAGGTGACGTTCACCGGCGCGGTCGTGCTGCCGATCATCCACAAGTCCGAGACGATGGACCTCTCGGTCAAGACGATCGAGATCACGCGGCGCCAGAAGGAGGGCCTGATCTGCGCGGACAACATCCGCGCCGACATCAAGGTCACGTTCTTCGTCCGGGTCAACAAGACCCGCGACGACGTGCTGCGCGTCGCGCAGTCGATCGGGTGCGCGCGCGCGTCGCAGCAGCAGACGCTCGAGGAGCTGTTCAGCGCCAAGTTCTCCGAGGCGCTCAAGACCGTCGGCAAGAAGATGGAGTTCGAGCAGCTCTACACCCAGCGCGACGTGTTCAAGGACCAGATCATCCAGGTCATCGGCAAGGACCTCAACGGCTACGTCCTCGACGACGCCGCGATCGACTACCTCGAGCAGACGCCGATCGAGGTGCTCGACCCCAGCAACGTCCTCGACTCGCTCGGCATCCAGAAGATCACGCGGATCACGACCCAGGCGGCGATCGACACCAACGAGCACAAGCAGCGCGAGCGGATGGAGCTCGGCCGCCAGAACCTGACCTCGGACGAGGCGATCTTCCGGTTCGAGCAGCAGCGCGCCGAGGCCGAGGCGAAGAAGAACAAGGAGATCGAGATCGCGACCGCGCGCGAGGCCAACGAGGCGCTGCGGTTCCGGCTCGAGGAGGAGAAGCGCACGCACGTCGACCGCCAGCGCGCCGAGGAGCAGGTCCAGATGGCCGAGCAGGCCAAGCTGCGCGCGGTCCAGGTCGCCGAGCAGGGCCGGGTCCGCGAGGTCGAGGTCGAGAAGGTGCGCGTCCAGAAGGCGCACGACCTCGAGGAGGTCGGTCGCCGCCGCGACGTCGAGCTCGGCTCGATCGAGATGGCCAAGGCGGTCGAGACCGAGAAGCGGACGATCGCGGACATCATCCGGGCGCGCGTCGCGGTCGACAAGACCGTCGCGGTCGAGGAGGAGGGGATCAAGGACCTGCGCACCGACGCCGAGGCCAAGCGGACCAAGGCGCAGACGATCGTCCTGGCCGAGGCCGCGGCGCAGGAGCTGTTCATCAAGGACATCAAGAAGGCGGAGGCCGAGCAGCAGGTGGCGCAGGCCCACGCCAAGAAGCAGCTGATCCTGGCCGAGGCGGCGATGGAGGCCTCGGACAAGGAGGCGCGCGCCGCGATCCGCCGCGCCGAGGGCGCGCAAGCCGAGCACGCGGCCGAGGGCCTGGCCCACGTCCGCGTCAAGGAGGCCGACGCGGTCGCGCTGGAGAAGACCGGCCTGGCCCAGGCGCGGGTCAAGGACGCCGAGATCGCGGTGCTCGACCGCGAGGGCAACGTCGTCGCCGAGAACGCGCGCCGCAAGGCGTTCGCCGAGGCGGCGGGGCGCGAGGCCGAGGCCGCGGCGATCGAGAAGCAGGGCCTGGCCGAGGCGGTGGCGCTGCGCGAGCGGTTGCTCGCCGAGGTCACGGCCAAGCAGGCCGAGGCCGGCGCGATCGAGGCGCGGATGGCGGCCGAGGCGACGGGCCTGGCGCAGAAGGCGACCGCGATGCGCGAGCTGCAGGGCGACGCGAAGGACCACGAGGAGTTCCGGCTGCGCCTCGCCAACGAGCGCGAGATCGCGCTCAAGGCGCTCGACGCGCGGGTCGAGATGACCGAGCAGCAGGCCAAGGTCATGGCCGAGGCGATGGGCCACGCCAAGATCAACATCGTCGGCGGCGACGGCCAGTTCTTCGACCGGTTCGTCAAGGCGGTCGCGGTCGGCCAGCAGATCGACGGCGTCTACGACCAGTCCGACGTCGTGCGCCGCGCGCTCGGCGACCGGCTCGACGACGGGCACGGCAAGCTGATCGACGACCTCAAGGACGTCGTCGCGTCGGTCGGCGCGGGCAGCGAGCAGGTCAAGAACCTCAGCGTCGCCGCGCTGGTCGCGCGGCTGATGACGGGCGCCGACGACCCGACGCGGGCCAAGCTGCAGCACCTGCTCGACAGCGCGAACAAGCTCGGCGTCGCCGACGTGCGCGCGACCTGAGCGGCCCCGTCATGGCCGACCAGGGGACTCCAGCCGGTACGGGCGCCGGCGGCGACGTCGACGCCGCGCTCGCCGGCGGCAACTACGAGGTGCTGCGCCAGCGGCTGCGCGCCGCGGGCGCGGAGCTGCAGCGCCGCGCCGAGGACCTCAACGCGCGGCGGCGGGCGACGTTCGGCGCGACCGAGCCGCAGCTGCTCGCGACCGAGCGGGTGCGGACGGAGCACAGCTGCGTCCCGGTCGACCTCGTCGCCGTCGGCGACCAGCTGCTGATCGGGTTCAACGCGTTCCTCGGGCTCAAGGCCGAGACCGGCGTCGGCGACGTGCTCGCGCTCCACCGGTTCGAGCCCGGCGCCGACGGCGGCTACGACTGCTCGCCCTTGCCGCTCGACGGGCTCGGCGGGTTCCTCGTCGGCGACGATCTGCGCCGCGACTTCGCCAACCTGTACCGCTACTACCGCGACGCGAAGCTGCTCCAGCTGGTCAAGCGGGACACCCAGCTGCTCGCCGTGTTCCAGGCCGGCGCGACGTGGCGCGACGTCAAGGTGCTGCGGTGGCGGATCGAGGCGGGCGGGCGCCTCGTCTACGTCGACGATCGCGGCGATCGCGACCACGCGGCGCGGGCGCCGGCGGCGTTCGACTTCGCGTGGACCGAGGTCACCCGCGACGACCAGGTGTCGGGCCGCCACCCGCACTACAACATCCTCGACACGCTGTTCGTCGAGACCGTCGCGGGCACGCTGACGATCAAGATCGAGGACAACACCGAGACCGGGCAGGGCATCCACGACGAGCCGGTCGACGACAAGAACCAGTCCCTCGACGACGCGCGGATCTTCTACGCGCGGATCGGCGCGCCCGGCGGGCTGATCCTGCTCAAGATCCTGCCGTTCCGCGAGGAGCGGTGGCGCTACCTGGTGTTCGACGGTCGGTCGCGCCGGGTGATCCGCGCCGACGCGATCGGCCAGGGTTGCCGGAGCCTGCCCGAGGACCACGGCGTCGTGTTCCCCGGCGGCTACGTGCTCGTCGGTGGGGCGCACAAGCTGTTCGACGGCGACGCGGCCGAGTACGAGCTCGAGCACGAGCTGCGCTCGCCCAACGGCGAGGACGTCCTCTACGTCTACCGCCGCGGCCGCGACGGCGCGCAGGTGCTCTACGCCTACAACCTGATCGCCAAGGAGATCGCGACGCCGATCCACTGCCACGGCTACTCGCTGTTCGGCGACGGACGGATGATCGTGTTCCGGGCGCTCAGCGCGGAGCCGGCGCGCGTCCACCCGATGCAGGTGTGGCGGACGTCGTTCACCTCGGCGGACCACGCGGCCGCGGCGCCGACCGACGGCAGCTACCTGGCCAAGGTCGGCAACGCGGACCTCGTGCGCGGTCTGTCCGACGTGCTGTCGATCTGCCGGCTGGCGGCGGTCGACGAGCCGCAGCGCCAGACGTTCCAGGACATCCTCGCGCTCGGCAGCCGCGCGAGCGACGCCTACTACTGGCTCGGCCACGCCGAGTGCGGCGACCTCAAGGGCGCGGTCGGCGACGTCCGGGGCGCGGCGCGGTTGATCCTCGACGAGTTCGAGAAGGTCGTCGCGCTGCGGGCCGAGGCCGCGCGCGCGCTCGCCGCGGCCGAGGCCGAGGTGGCGGCGCGACTGGCGGCGACGCGGTCGGAGAGCTGGGACACGGTCGAGCCGTTCCTCGACGCGCTGACCGGGCTGCGCGGGCTGCGCGGCGGCCTGATCACGCGCAAGGAGATCCGGTTCATCGACGTCGCGCGGCTGACCGCGCTCGAGGCAGAGGTCGTCGCCGCGTTCGATCGCGTCACCACGGACTGCGTCGCGCTGCTCGCGCGCGGGGAGGCGTTCGCCGAGCTCGTGGCGCGGGCGCAGCGCGTCGCGGGCGAGGTCGGCGCGATCGCGACGGCGGCGGCGGTGCGGCCGCAGCGCGAGCAGATCGACCAGGTCGCCGCCGGCCTGGCGCTGCTCGGCGAGGTCGTCGGCGGGCTCAAGATCGACGACGCGACCCGGCGCACCGCGATCCTCGAGAACATCACCGAGGCGTTCGGGCAGATCAACCGCGCCCGCGCCACGGTCGAGGCGCGGCAGCGCGAGCTGGCGGCGGTGGAGGGGCGCGCCGAGTTCGGCGCCCAGGTCAAGCTGCTCACCCAGGCGGTCGCGTCGGCGCTGGCGCAGTGCGACACGCCGGACCGGTGCGACGCGGAGCTGACGCGGCTGATGGTCCAGCTCGAGGAGCTGGAGGCGCGGTTCGCCGACGTCGACGAGCTCACCGCGGAGCTCGCGGTCAAGCGCGAGGAGATCGTCGACGCGGTCGGCGCGCGCAAGCAGCAGCTCCAGGCCGAGCGCCAGCGCCGCGCCGCCAACCTCCAGAAGGCGGCGCAGCGGATCCTCGACGGCGTCGCGCGGCGCGCCGCGACGCTCGGCACGGCCGACGACGTCAACGCGTTCTTCGCCGCCGACGCGATGATCGCCAAGCTGCGCGACCTGATCGCGGAGCTCGGCAAGCTGGGCGACGCGGTCAAGGCCGACGAGCTCGACGCGCGGCTCAAGACGACCCGGCAGGACGCGCTGCGCGGGCTGCGCGACAAGCTCGACCTGTTCGAGGCCGGCGCCGACGGCGAGGTGATCAAGCTCGGCGCGCACCGGTTCGCGGTCAACACCGAGCCGCTCGAGCTGATGATCGTGCCGTGGCAGGACGGGCTCGCCGTCCACCTCGCCGGCACCGACTTCCACGAGCCGCTCGACGATCCGCGCCTGGCGGCGACGCGCGCGCTGTGGGCGCAGGACCTGCCGTCGGAGTCGCCCGAGGTCTACCGCGGCGAGTTCCTTGCCGCCGAGCTGCTGGCGCTGGCGGAGGCCGGGCAGGGCGGGCTGACGCTCGATGGCCTGCGCGCCGCGGTGCGCGACGGGACGCTCGAGACGCTGGTGCGGACGGCGGCGCAGGCCCGCTACGACGAGGGCTACGAGCGCGGCGTCCACGATCACGACGCCGCGAAGATCCTCGACCGCGTGCTGGCGATGCGCGACGCCGCGGGGCTGCTCGCGTACCCCGCGGCGGCCCGCGCGCTCGCGTGCCTGTGGTGGGCGACGCCCGGCGCGACGGGCGGCGGCGACGACGCGGCGCGCGCGCGCTGGCATCGCCGCGCGCGGAGCCTGGCGCGGCTCGCCGACACGCTCGGCGATCGCGGCGCGCGGGCGGCGCTGGCCAGCGAGCTCGCGGCGGCGCTCGGTCGGTTCGCGGCCGAGCGCCTCGGCGCGGCCCCCGGGCTGGGCGCCGGCGACGCGCGGCTCGCCGCGGCGTACCTGGTGGCCGAGCTCGCGGCCGAGCCGCCGCGGTTCGTCATCAGCCACGCGGCGCAGGCGATCGTCGACGCGCTGCACGCCGAGCTCGACGCGCGCGGCGCGCGCGCCGCGTTCGACGACGATCTCCACGCGCTCGCCGCGGCGCCGGACGCGCCCGGCCCGGCGGTCGCGCTCGCCGCGGCGTGGGTCGACGGCGTCGTCGCGCGCCGGCCCGAGCTGGCCGCGGCCGCGGTCGAGGCCGCCGCCGTGCTGTGCACGCCGGCGCTGGCGCGCGAGCCGTCGAGCGCCGCGGTCGAGGCGCGGATCGAGGGCCTGTTCGGCCGGCACCCGCGGCTCGACGGCGGCGCGCTCGCGGTCCGCCTCGACGAGCTGACCGCTCGGCTCGACGCGTTCCGCACGACGACGGTGCCGGCGTTCCGCGCCTACCGCGCGCTGCGCGCCGAGCTCGCGGACCGCGAGCGGCGCCGGCTGCGCGTCGCCGAGCTGGCGCCGCGCGTGATGTCGTCGTTCGTGCGCAACCGCCTGATCGACGAGGTCTACCTGCCGCTGATCGGCGCGAACCTGGCCAAGCAGCTCGGCGCCGCCGGCGCGGCCAAGCGCACCGATCAGATGGGCCTGCTCCTGCTGATCTCGCCGCCGGGCTACGGCAAGACGACGCTGATGGAGTACGTCGCGTCGCGGCTGGGCCTGGCGTTCGTCAAGGTCAACGGCCCCGCGCTCGGCCACGCCGTGACCTCGCTCGATCCGGCGGAGGCGCCCAACGCCACCGCCCGCCAGGAGATCGAGAAGGTGTCGATGGCGCTCGAGATGGGCAGCAACGTGATGCTCTACCTCGACGACATCCAGCACACCTCGCCCGAGCTGCTGCAGAAGTTCATCTCGCTGTGCGACGCCCAGCGCAAGATCGAAGGCGTGTGGCGCGGCGCGACCCGCACCTACGACCTGCGGGGCAAGAAGTTCTGCGTCGTCATGGCCGGCAACCCGTACACCGAGTCGGGCGAGACGTTCGCGATCCCCGACATGCTCGCCAACCGCGCCGACGTCTACAACCTCGGCGACGTGCTGACCGGGCGCGACGAGGCGTTCGCGCTGTCGTACCTGGAGAACGCGCTGACCTCGAACCCGGTGCTCGCCCCGCTCGCCACCCGCGACCTCGGCGACGTCTACAAGCTGGTGCGGATGGCGAAGGGCGAGCCGGTGCCGACGACCGAGCTGTCGCACGGCTACGCCGCGGTCGAGCTCGAGGAGCTGCTCGCGGTGCTTCGCCACCTGTTCCGGGTCCAGGCGGTGCTGCTCCGGGTCAACCAGGAGTACATCCGCTCGGCGGCGCAGGCCGACGCGTTCCGCACCGAGCCGCCGTTCAAGCTGCAGGGCAGCTACCGCAACATGAACAAGATCACCGAGAAGGTGGTCGCGGCGCTGACCGAGGCCGAGCTCGAGGCGCTGATCGACGATCACTACCAGGGCGAGGCGCAGACGCTGACGACCGCGGCGGAGCAGAACCTGCTCAAGCTGGCGGAGCTGCGCGGGCGGCTGACGCCGGAGCGCGCGGCGCGGTGGGCCGAGATCAAGGGCGAGTTCGTGCGCCAGCGCCGGATGGGCGGCGCGGCCGACGATCCGGTGGCGCGCGTCGTCGGCGGGATCGGCGGGGAGCTGCGCGAGCTGCGCGACGCGGTGACCGCCGCGGCGGCGGCTCGGTCACCGCGCGACGCGGCGGCCGGGGCCGGCGACGTCGCGGCCTGGCTCGGGCCGCGGCTCGACGCGCTCGCGGCGCGGCTCGACCAGCAGCTCGACAAGCCGGCGCACGTCGTCGTGCGCTACCCGACCGAGGGGGTGAGCCAGGTGCTCGAGCAGCAGATCCAGCTGATCGAGCGGTCGCTCGTGCCGGTGGTCCAGGCGGCGATCCACCAGCGCGGCGAGGACCAGATCCTCAGCGCGCAGGTCGCGCGGGTGATCGAGCTGCTCGAGCAGCTCGACGCGCGGGTGCGCGGCGCCGGCGGGGCCTGACGCGGCGGCGCGGCGGCGCGGTGGCGCGCGGGGTCAGCGCCCGACCGGCGCGCTCGACTCGCGCAGGACTTCCTCGATCACGCCCACCATCGAGTCCTCGGACAGGGTCGCGAGCGGCCCCGCGGGCGGCGGCTCGGCCGCGACGGCGATCGGGTTGGTCGGCGCGTCCTCGATCTCGTCGAGGGGGCGTGGCGCGTCGATCACCTCGAGCACGACGCCGGTGATGTTGTCGTGGCCGCCGGCCTGCCGCGCGTGGGCGACCATCGCGGCGAGCGCGTCGTCGGCGGTCCCGGCGGCGACGCGCGTCGCGACCTCGTCGTCGGGGAGGTACTCGTACAGCCCGTCGCTGCACAGCAGGATCCGGTCGCCGCGGCGCAGCCGGGCGTGCGCGTGATCCACCCGCGTCGCCTCCGACACGCCGATCGCGTTGCACAGCACCGAGCGCGCCGGCGACACGCGCGCCTCCTCCTCGGTGAGCTGGCCCGCCTGCCGCATCACCTCCGCGACGGTGTGATCGGCGGTCAGCCGCTGCGCCGCGCCGTCCGACACCAGGTAGACGCGGCTGTCGCCGACGTGGGCGACGAACGCCTCGCCGCCGATCACCAGCACGACGTCGAGCGTCGTGCCCATCCCCGCCTTGTCGCTCTCGTGGCGGCTCCGCGTCAGCACGGCGTCGTTGGCCAGGCGCACGGCGCGCTCGAGCAGCGTCCGCGCCTCCCTGGGGCGCACGCCGGGGATCGCGGCCAGGCAGGTCCGGACGACGTCGACCGCCATCGCGCTGGCGACGTCGCCGGCGCCGTGGCCGCCCATGCCGTCGGCCAGGATCGCGAACCGTCCGTCGGGATCGACGTAGCAGGCGTCCTCGTTGCGCTCGCGCACGGCGCCCACGTCGGTACGCTGCACCCCGCGGGCGGCGAGCCGCGCGCCGGGGAGGCGGTGGGGGGACGAGGTGCCCACGTCTGACATGGTGGCGCGGCGGAGGTCGGAGGTGTCAACAATCCGCGCCCGGGGCGCGTGAGGTGTCCAAGCCTACGGGATCATGGGGTGTCCTGGGACGGGCAGACCCCGGCGATCACTGGAACGCGGCCCGGAGGTTGTCGATCGTGGCGAGCCGGGCCAGCCGCAGGCGGCGCGCGTCGCGGAAGCACAGGAGCGACGGCACGAGGCACGCCACCAGGAGGCCCGCGACCACGGCGATGACGACGGGGTCCTGGTCGCGCTCGCTGCCCGCGAACCCGAGCAGCGCCAGCGCGAACAGCGTCGCGCCGAGCGCGTAGCACACCCCGAGGGTGATCGCGGCCCAGCGCCGCCCGCGCAGCGTCAGCCCGCCGAGCCCGCACAGCGCCGCCGCGACGGCGGTGTAGATCGCGCCGACCGTCAGCGGTTCGCGCTCGCCCTCGACGATGCCGGCGATCAGCACGAGGATCGCCAGCAGCAGGTGCACCAGGCTCACGACGAGCGCGGTCACGCCCCCCGCGACCGGCAGCCTCGCCGGGCCGAGGTCGACCGGGTGCGGGATCGCTGGCTCGTCGGCCTCGCGCCGGGTCGGCGTCACGTCCAGCCCGGGATCGTGCGCGTGTCGTAGCGGCCGGCGCGGAAGTCCGGCGACGCCAGGATCGCCAGGTGCAGCGGCACGGTCGTCGGGACGCCCTCGCACACCAGCTCGCGCAGCGCCGCCGCCATCCGGTCGCACGCCTCGTCGCGGGTGGCGCCGCGGGTGATCACCTTGCACAGCAGGCTGTCGTAGTGCGGCGGCACGACGTAGCCCTCCTCGACGTGGGTGTCGACCCGGACCGCGCCGTCGGCGCTGGCCGGCGCGCGCCACCTCGTGATCCGTCCGGGCGCCGGACGGAACCCCTGCGCCGGATCCTCGGCGTTGATCCGGCACTCGATCGCGTGGCCGTCGAGCCGCACGTCGGCCTGCGTCCACCGCAGGCGCTGGCCGGCCGCGACCTCGATCTGCGCGATCACCAGGTCGAGCCCGGAGCGCACCTCGCTGACGGTGTGCTCGACCTGGAGCCGGCAGTTCATCTCCATGAACCGCAGCACCGGCTCGGGCCCGCCGAGGTCGAGCAGCATCTCCATCGTGCCGGCGCCGACGTAGCCGATCTGGCGCGCGGCCTCGGCCGCGGCGCGCAGCGTCGCCTCGCGCAGGGCCGGCGAGATCGCCGGCGACGGGCTCTCCTCGACCAGCTTCTGGTGGCTGCGCTGGATCGTGCAGTCGCGCTCGCCGAGGTGGACGACGTTGCCGTGGCGGTCGGCGAAGATCTGGATCTCGACGTGGCGGCCGCCCTCGATCAGCTTCTCGAGGTAGACCTCGTCGCCGCCGAACGCCGCGCGCGCCTCGGCCTGGGCCTCGCCGAACGCCGCGTCGACCTCCGCGGCCGACCGCGCGACGCGCATGCCGCGCCCGCCGCCGCCGCGCTCGGCCTTGAACAGCACCGGGAACCCGACCTCGGCCGCGACCCGGCGCGCCGCCTCGAGCGACGGCAGCGGGCCGTCGCTGCCGGGGATCACCGCGAGCCCCGCCGCCTTCATCGCGCGCTTGGCCGAGTTCTTCGCGCCCATCAGCGTCGTGACCCGCGGCGGCGGGCCGATGAAGGTCACGCCGTGGGCGGCGCACAGCGCGGAGAACAGCGGGTTCTCCGACAGGAAGCCCCAGCCCGGGTGGAGCGCGGTGCAGCGGCTCTGCACCGCCGCCTGGACCACGCGCTGCGGGTCGAGGTAGCTCTGCGCGGCGCGCGCCGGGCCGAGCACGACGGTCTCGCGGCCGCGCGTGTACGGCGCGTCGCGGTCGGCCTCGGACACGGCGAACACCGGCGTGATGCCGAGCGCGTCGCACGCGCGGGCGACGCGGACCGCGACCTCGCCGCGGTTGGCCACGAGGATGCGATGGAACAGCGGCGGAGCCACGGCGCCGGACGCTACCACAGTCACGGCAGGGCCTCGGCGGGGTGGGCGCCGCAGCCGAGCATCGTCGCCTGGGCGCACCCGCGGCGGATCGCGCCGGTGTCGCCCCGCAGCGCGGCGTCGGTGATCGCGAACGCCCACTCGGCGCACCGCTTGGTGGCCACGTCGAGCGCGGCGCCGGCGCACCGCGGCTGGGCGCGGTCGACGGTGTCCACCACGTCCGCGTCCAGCGGCACGAGGACGTCCCAGCCGGTGCCCGCGTCGACGAACACCACCGGCAGGCCCTCGGCGATGGCGGTCCGCGTCCCCGGCGGGACCATCCATCGGGCCCGGACCTGCGCCGGCGTCGCCTCTGGCGTGTCGGCGTACAGCCACCGGATCTCGCCGCCGCGCCACGCGGCGAGGTTGGCGCGCAGCGCGGGCGCGGCGGCGTCGAACGCCGCGCGGTAGGTGTGCCAGTGGCGCTGGAACGTGCCGACGACGAGGCGGGACCACCGCCGCTCGCCCACCACCCACGCGCTGACCAGCACCGGGTCGCGCCGCACCTCCTCGATCGCCGCGCGGAGCCCATCGAGCGTGATGTCCCCGGGGTCAGCCCGGCGCGGCGGCGCGGGCTCGTGGGGCGCCGGCGCGCCCGGCTGGTCGCGCTCGCGGGCCTCGGCGCACGCGCCGAGCAACGCGATCGAGACGATCAGGGCGCGCGGCACGTCAGAACCGCAGCCGCACGCCGGCGGTGACCCCGCCCGGCGTCGGCGCCAGCTCGAGCTGCGGCGCGTCCTCGTCGGGCAGCTCGGTGCGCGGCTGGTTGAGCACGATCATCGTGACCCCCGCGGCGAGGACCACGCCGCCGGCGACGAACGCGCCGATCGCCAGCCGCGACTGCAGCCGCGCGCGGTCCTCGAGGTCCGCGACGTTGTCGGGCAGCTCGGCGTGGACGCAGCCCTGCGGGCACTCGCCGTCGACCGCGCGGTCGTACGCGGCGTAGCTCGACGACGACGCGGCGAGCAGCGGCCCGCCGGCGACGATCAGGCCGGCGCCGACGCCGGTGACCAGCCACGGCCGCCACGCCGGCCACCGCCGGACGGTGCGGGCCGCGTCGGCGAGTCGCACCGGCGCGACCTCCTCGACCGCCACGGCGCCGGGCAAGAGCAGCAGCGAGCGGACGATCGTGAGGTGCCCGGGCTCGCGCGCGACCAGCTCGTGGGTGCCGGGCAGGAGCGTGCGGTGGACCTCGCCCGGGCACCGCAGCAGCGGCTGGCCGTCGAGCGTCACCGTCGCGGCGCCGCGGGGGCAGCCGACGACGAGGCGCGCGAGCTGGCCGTCGAGCAGGCGCTGGTAGTCCAGCGCCTGGGCGTGGAGCTCGGCGCGCTCGAACGGCGCCGCGCCGAACCGCAGGCTGGCCTCGAGGTGGGCGTCGGCCTCGACCAGGCGATCGAGCCGGATCAGCGCGACCGCGAGGTTGAAGTGGATGCTCGGGTGATCCCACCGCGCCACCGCGGACAGGTAGCCGGCGACCGCGTCCTCGAGCCGCCCGGCGGCGAATTGCTCGTTGGCGTCGCGGAACGCGGCGAGCGCCGCCGCCTGGTCGTCGGCCG
Organism: Myxococcales bacterium; assembly: GCA_011526095.1. Lineage (GTDB taxonomy): Bacteria > Myxococcota_A > Polyangia > Haliangiales > Haliangiaceae > WYBA01. Next base: position 31,159 of record WYBA01000281.1, read on the forward strand.
AGACGCCGACCGCCCACGGCCGCGCATCGGGCGCGTCGGGCGGTGCGACGGGCGGCGCGTCGGGCGGCGCGTCGGGCGGCGCGCCGGCGGCCACCGGCGCCGACGCGCACAGCAGCGCGGCGGCGATGACCACGGCGTTCGACCCGGGGCGCGACATCGCGGTGAGCGTACACCGTTGCCGGGTCGGGGCCGGTAGGGGATGATCCGCCGACCGATGGACGGCGCCCACGACGTGACCGATCCGGCGGGCGCCGCTGCCAGCGCCGCCCTCGGGGACACGTACGCCGCGTCCGACGAGACGCTGCCGCCGCCGGGCGCGGGCGCGCCGGTCGCCCCGGGCGCGTGGCTCGAGCACTACGAGATCATCCGGGCGCTCGGGCGCGGCGGGATGGGGCAGGTCCTGCTCGCGCGCGACACGCGGCTCGGCCGCCTCGTCGCGATCAAGCTGGTCACGGTGCGATCGCCGCAGCTGGTCGAGCGGTTCCTGCTCGAGGCGCGCGCGACCGCGCGGTGCAACCACGAGAACATCGTCGTGATCCACGACGTCGGCGAGCTCGACGGCTGGCCGTACATGGTGCTCGAGTACCTCGAGGGCGAGTCGCTGGCCAGGCTGATGGCGCGCGGGCCGCTGTCGCCGACGCGCGCGGTCGAGCTCGCGGTGCCGATCGCGCGGGCGCTGGCGCGCGCCCACGGCGTCGGCATCGTCCACCGCGACCTCAAGCCCGAGAACGTGTTCGTCACCTCGACCGGGCAGGTCAAGGTGCTCGACTTCGGGATCGCCCGGCTGTACGCGACGCCGACGGCGACGCCGGGCGGCGCGCCGTCGTACGCGACCAGCCACTCGACGACCGGCGAGCACGGCGGGCTGATCGGCACGCTGCCGTACATGGCGCCCGAGCAGCTCGCGATGGGCGAGGTCGACGCGCGGGCGGACCTGTGGGCGGTCGGCGTGCTGCTGCACGAGGCGATCGCCGGGCACCACCCGCTCGCGCCGGTCACGACGGGGCGCCTGATCGACGAGGCGGCGCACCTCGACCGGCCGATGCCGCGGCTGGCCGACGCCGCGCCGCACGTCCCGCGCGAGCTGGCGCGGATCGTCGAGCGGTGCCTGGCCAAGCGGGTCGAGGACCGCTGCGCCTCGGCCGACGAGCTGCTCGCCGCGCTCGAGCCGCTGCTGCCGGTGCGGCGCGGCCGCGGCGGCGCCGACGACGATCCGTTCCCCGGGCTGCGCGCGTTCCAGGAGAGCGACGCCGATCGGTTCTTCGGCCGCGACGCCGAGGTCGCGCGTGTCGTGCAGCGGATCCGCGAGCGCCCGCTGGTCGCCGTCGTCGGCGCCTCGGGCGTCGGCAAGTCGTCGCTGGTCCGCGCCGGCGTCATCCCGGCGCTGCGCGGCTCCGGCGAGCCGTGGGAGGTCGAGGTCATCCGGCCGGGGAAGATGCCGGTCGCCGCGCTCGCCGCGCTGGCGCACCACGTCTCGACCGCCGGCGGCGGTGAGCCCGCGCCGGAGGTCCGGCGCGATCTCGAGGCGCGCGTGCGCGACGAGCCGGGGCACCTGGGGCGCGTGCTGCGCGCGCGCGCCGCGTCGCTCGGCGGCACGGTGCTGGTGTTCGTCGATCAGTTCGAGGAGCTGTACACGCTGGTCGACGACCCGGCCGAGCGCCGCGCGTTCGTCCGTGCGCTCGCCGCGCTGGCGGACGATCCCGACGCGCCGCTGCGCGTCGTCCTGTCGATGCGCGCCGACCTGCTCGCGCGCGTCGCCGAGGACGCCGCGTTCGGCGACGTCGTGACGCGCGGCCTGGTGTTCCTGACGCCGCCGGATCGCGAGGGCCTGCGCGCGGCGCTCGAGCGCCCGGTCGAGCTCTCCGGCTACCGGTTCGAGCCGCCGGCGCTGGTCGAGCGGATGCTCGACGACCTCGGCGCGACCCACGACGCGCTGCCGCTCTTGTCGTTCGCCGCGGCGCGGCTGTGGGAGCGGCGCGATCGCGAGGCGCGCGCGCTCGACGCGCGCGCCTACGACGCGATCGGCGGCGTCGCCGGCGCGCTGGCGCGCCACGCCGAGGAGCTGGTCGAGGCGATGCCGACGAGCCGGCCGCTGCTGCGCGCGGTGCTGCTGCGGCTGGTCACGGCGGACGGCAGCCGCGCGATCGTCGAGCTGGCGGAGCTGCGCGCGCTGGGCCCCGCCGGCGAGCCGGCGGAGACGTCGACCGATCCGCTGATCGACCGGCTGGTCGAGCAGCTCGCGGCGGCGCGGCTGGTGGTCGTCCACGGCGGCGACCAGGGCGGCGCGGTCGAGCTGATCCACGAGTCGCTGATCGAGCGGTGGCCGACGCTGCGCCGGTGGCGCGACGAGGACCACGAGGACGCGGCGCTGGTCGAGCAGCTGCGCGGCGCCGCGCGGCAGTGGGATCAGCGGGGCCAGGATCCGGGGCTGCTGTGGCGGGGCGAGGCCGCGGCCGACGCGCGGCGGCTGCTGGCGCGGCGCCGCGGCGCGCTCGTGCCGCGCGAGGCGGCGTACCTGCGCGCGGTCGTCGCGCTGGCCGAGCGCACCGGGCGGCGGCGCCGCGCCGCGGTGATCGGCGCGATGGTGGTGCTCGCGGTCGTCGCCGCGGCGGCGCTGATCGCGATGCTGCGGATCCGCGGCGCGGAGCAGGACGCGCGCGATCAGGCCGACGTCGCGCGGCGCGAGGCCGCGCGCGCGCGGGAGGCGGAGGCCCGCGCCACCGCCGAGCTCGAGCGCGCGCGGCGGGCCGACGAAGCGCGCGTCGCCGCCGAGGGCGTCGCCGGCAAGGCGACCGAGCAGGTCCAGCTCGGCGAGGAGGAGCTGCGCCGCGCCAACGCCCAGCTCCGCGCGACGCTGGCCGAGGCGCAGGCCGCCAACGACGCGCTGGTCGCGGCGCGCCGCGCCGCGGACGAGGCGCGCGCGGCCGCCGAGGCCGCGGCGAAGCAGTCGCGCGCCGACGCCGCGCGGATCCAGACGCTCGCCGACGAGGCCAGCCGCGCGCGCGCCGAGGCCGAGCGGCTGCTCGCGGCGGAGCGCCAGCGGGTCAAGGACCTCGAGCGCGAGCGCGCGCAGATCAACACGGAGCTCAAGTGAGGCGCGCGCTCGTGCTCGTCGCCGCCGCGCTCGCGCTCGCCGGCTGCCCGCGCGCGGAGACCGTGGACTGCGGCGACGGGCGGGTGTGTCCGGCGGGGACCGCGTGCGTGCCGGACCTGCCGGGGTGCTTCCCGCCCGCACAGGCGGCGGTGTGCGAAGGCCTGCCCGACGGGCGTGTCTGCCTGTGGGGCGGCATCACCGGCGCCTGCCAGCACGGGTTCTGTATCGCGCCGGCGTGCGGCAACGGCCTGGTCGAGGAGGGCGAGACCTGCGACGACGGCGACGCGCTGAGCGGCGATCTGTGCAGCTCGACGTGTCAGCTCGAGCGCTGCGGCAACGCGGTGCTCGATCCGGGCGAGGACTGCGACTGCGGCGACGACACGGTGCCAGCGGGCGCCGCGCCGGCGCTGTGCAACGACCTGCCGAACGACGACGAGGTCGGGGTGTGTGATTCGCGCTGCGACCTGCTGTGCGGCGACGGCTCGATCCAGCCGCCGGAGCAGTGCGACGGCGAGCCGCCGGTCGGGCTCGACTGCGCCGACGTCGGCTTCGACGCGGGCTCGCTCGGGTGCAGCTCGTACTGCACGCTGGACACCGCGGCGTGCGAGGTGATCGGCCTGCGCCCGGTCCCGACCGACACCGTCCACGACATCGTCTCGATCTGGGGCAGCGGCGATCGCGTCATCGCGATCGACGCGATCGGCGCCACGATCGAGCGCGTCGCGGGGCAGTGGGGGCTCGGCGGCGGCGGCGGTTCCGCCGCGGACGTCCACGGCGTCGGGCCCGATGACGTCATCATCGTCGGCGACGGCCTGGCGTGGCACTGGGAGGGCGACGACTGGACGATCAGCGATCCGCAGACCACCGCCGCGCTGCGGGCGGTATGGATGCCACGCGCGGGCGAGGCGTGGGCGGTCGGGGACGCCGGGACCGTTCGCCGCTGGCGCGAGGGAGCGGGCTGGGCGCCGGTGGCGCTGCCGGTATCGGACGTGCTCACCGACGTCTACGCGGTCGACGATCACGTGTTCGTGTCGTCGATGGCAGGCGACGTGTGGCACAAGGTCGGCGCCGCGCCGTTCGTCCGGACGGCGTTCGGCCCGGCGCTGCTCGCGATCGCCGGGGCCGCTGCCGACGACGTGACGGTGGTCGGGTCGGACGGGCTGGTCGCGCGGTGGGACGGCGCGAGCTGGTCGGTCGAGCCGGCCCCGACCGCGGCGACGCTGTTCGACGTGTGGACCGACGCCGACGAGGCGTTCGCGGTCGGCAGCGACGGCGTGATCGTCCACCGCGACGAGCACGGGTGGAAGCGGCTGCGTCGATCGACGACGACGACGTTCGGCGCGATCGGCGGGCCGCGCGCCGACGATCTGGTCGTCGGCGGCGCCAACGGAGCGCTCTACGCCTACGCCGGGCAGGGGTGGGCGGACACCGACCTCGCCGCGACCGCGGATCTCCACGGGCTGTGGTACACGCCGGGCACGGGCGCCGTCATCGGCGGTGACGACGGCCTGGTGATCCAGGAGGATCGCGGCGTGTTCACGGCGCTGCCGCCGGCGCAGGTCCAGACCGGTCCGTTCCTGCGGACGATCCATGCGCGCGCGATCTACGCGCCCGCGCCGGATCGGGTCTTCGCCACCGGCGGCGAGACATCGCCGGTCGGGGTGTGGGACGGCGCCAGCTGGACCTCGATCGACCACGGGCTCGAGCCGCGGCACGGCCTGTGGGGTGACGGCGGCGAGGCGTTCTGGTCGGTCGGCGTGGGCATCCGGCGCTGGGACGGCGAGGAGTGGCTCGCGGTCGACCGCGTGTTCGGCGCGGAGTATCGCGCGATCTGGGGCAGCGCGACCGGCACGATCCTCGCTGTCGGCGATCAGCAGAGCGCGCACTTCTGGCCGTCGAGCGGGTGGCAGCAGTCCGAGACGCAGTACCCGGCCGCCGGGGTGTGGATCGACGAGGAGGGCCGCGAGTGGACCGTCGGCGTCAACGCGCTGATCGTGTCGGTCGATGACTTGGAAGGGCCGGTCGAGCACCTGCCGTTCGTGCCGGCCGACTTCGCGGCGATCCACGGCGCGGCGGCCGATGACGTCTGGGTCGTCGGCACCGGCGGCACGCTCGCGCGGTTCGACGGGGCGCGGTGGTACCAGGTGCGCACCCCGACGTTCGTCGATCTCACCGACGTGTGGGTGACGCCGACGATGGTCTACGCGACGGGGGCAGAGGGCACGCTGCTGCGGCTGGTCCGCAGCACGCCGTGACTCGCGCGCGAGCTCACGCCCCGCAGCACCGCCGGAACCGCGCGCCCGAGCCGCACGGGCACGGATCGCCGGGCTGCGGCGGGCGTGGCGGGCGCGCGGCGAGCTGCTCGGGCGGCGGGCGGCGCGGCGCGCGCGCGCGGCCGAGCGCCTCGGCCGCCTCGACCCGCGCGACCAGCTCGGCGAGCCGCGTGTCGGTGAACCACGCGGTGGCCTCGGCCTCGAGCCGACGCGCCAGCGCGTAGTAGCGCTCGGGCTCGTTCTGGCGGTCGAAGTGTGGCACCGGCCGGTAGCCGGGCGGCACCTCGACGAGCGAGCGCCCGCCGGCGAAGCCGTAGGTGCCGACGTCGCGCGCGGTGTACACGGCCCAGTCGACGCCATAGAGCGCGCGCGCGAGCGGGCCGACCCCGACGAACGCGCGCGCCTCGGCCGCGTTGTGCGGGGCGAGCCACGCCTTCTCCTCGGCCGGCGGCACGTCCTCGGGGACGCCGTAGGGCGCGCCGAACGGGATCCCGAAGTTGGCGAGCGTGACGTCGCCGCACAGCGCGTGGATCAGCTCGTGGACGGCGAACCCGACGAGCCGACGGTAGACGCACGCGTCGTCGCGGACGGCGACGACACGGTAGCGTGGGTCGTTCCGCGCCTTCGCGGCGCGGAACAGCCGGTCGGCGCCGATCTCGTAGCTCGGCTGGTAGCCCCAGCCGCGCAGCGCGTCGTCGAACCGGTACATCGCGGCGACGCCCTGGGTGCGCTCCGCGAACGTCAACGTCGCGTGGCAGTCGTGCGCGCACGGCGGCGCGGTCGTGAACGCCTCGACCAGCGACGGCGCCGCCATCTCAGGCGTGGGCCTCGTCGCGGTCGACGTCCGCCCGCGCCGTCGCGCCGGGCGCGACGTACGACGCCGCGTCGCGCGCGCCGAGCAGCAGCTTGACCGCGGCGCTCGCCGCGGTCAGCCCGAACACCGACGGCACGAACGCGACCGAGCCCTCGACGCGGTTTCGGTGATCGCAGTCGTTGTGGCCGTTCTGCCCGCCCGGGCAGACGCAGCGGAACGCGCCGTCGTCGTAGGCCAGCGCGACCGGCGGCGTCGGCGGCTCCTCGGAGTAGACCGCGGTGACGCCGGTCTTGCGCGTGCAGTCGAGCCCGTGCTTCTTGCGCAGCTCCTTGCGGATCTCCCGCGCGAACGGGTCGAGCTTGGTCTCGGCCAGGTCCGCGACCCGGATCTTCGTCGGGTCGAGCCGCGCCGCGGCGCCCATCGTCGAGACCAGGCGCAGCCGCAGCCGCACGCACGTCGCGATCAGGTGGAGCTTGGCGGTGACGCTGTCGATCGCGTCGATGACCACGTCCGGCTCCGGCGCGAGCAGCCGCGCCGACGACGCCGCGGCGTACGGCTCGGCGCGCGGCTCGATCACGGCGTCCGGGTTGATCAGGCGCAGCCGCTCCGCCATGACCTCGACCTTGGGCTTGCCCAGCGTGCCCTTCATCGCGTGGAGCTGGCGGTTGACGTTGGTGACGCAGATCCGGTCGTGGTCGACGAGGATCAGCCGGCCGACCCCGCTGCGGGCGAGCGCCTCGGCGGCGAACGAGCCGACGCCGCCGACGCCGAACACGGTCACGGTCGAGCGCGCCAGGCGCGCGATCCCGTCGTCCCCGAGCAGGCGGGCGGCGCGATCGAAGCGGCGGTGCGTGGTCATGGCGGGCTCGACCCTAGCAGGCCGAACACCCGCCGCGCATTGGCCATCGTCAGCGCCGCGACCTCGGCCGGCGCCGCGCCGCGGGCGGCGGCCAGGCCGGCGATGACCTCGGCGACGAGCGCGGGCTCCGACGGCCGGCCGCGGCGGCTCGCGGGCGCCTGGTCGGGCGCGTCGGTCTCGGCCAGCAGCAGCTCCGAGGGCACCGCGCGCGCCGCGGCGAGCGGGCGGCGCGCGCCCGGCCACGTCACCGCGCCGGCGAACGCGAACGCCAGCCCGAGCGCGGCGTACGTCGCGATCAGCTCGGGCGGGCCGCCGTAGCTGTGCATCACGCCGCCGACCTCACCGGCGCCCTCCTCGCGCAGGATCCCCGGCAGCACGTCGTGGCACCGCACCGCGTGGAGGATCAGCGGCAGCCCGAGCGCCCGCGCGGCGCGGACGTGGCCGCGCAGCAGCGCCTCCTGCGCCGCGCGCGCGCCGTGCGCCCCGTCGAGCCCGCACTCGCCGACCGCGCACACCGTCGCGCCCGCCGCCCGCGCCGCGGCGACCGCCTCGGCGATCGCCGCGGGCACGTCCTCCAGCCGCGCGCGCTCGCCCGCGTCGAGCTCTGCCACGCACTGCGGGTGAACGCCGATCGCGATCGCCACGCCGTCGTCGGCGTGCCGCGCGCCGATCGCCGCGAGCCCCGCCCAGCTCGCCGGCCGCACCCCCGGCGCGATCATCCCGACCACGCCCGCCGCGCGCGCCCGCGCGATCACCGCCGGCAGCTCGCCGACGAGCTCGTCGCGGTCGAGGTGGCAGTGGCTGTCGATCACGGTCGCATCTTGCCATCGAGACCGGCGCCGGGGCGCGCTCGGGTAGGATGCCGTCACCATGCGCCTCGCCCTCACCTCGCTCGTGTGCCTCGCCCTGTTCGCGGGTTGCTTCCGCGCGCGCGTCACGACCGGCAAGCCCGCCAGCGGCGTTCACCTCGTGCAGTGGTCGCACACGTTCATCGGCGGGCTCATCGGCGACGAGCAGCCGGCGGGCTGCGAGCCCGCCGTCGTCGAGACGCGCCTGGGCATCCTCGGCTTCGTCGCGTCGGTGATCACCGCGGGCGTCTGGGTCCCGCTCACGGTCGACGTCGAGTGCGCCGCGGGCGCCGCGCCGGCGCCGTAGTCGTCAGTCGATCGCGGGCAGCGCCGCCGGCAGCTTGTCCGGGTTGCGGACGAGGTGGACCGCGGCGACGCGGGCGGCGCCATCGACCTCGAGCAGGTCGAGCGTGACGGTGACGTAGATCGCGCCCGCGCGGGCGTCGCGGACGACGAGCGCGGGCGAGCCGTTGAGCCACGCGACCTCGGAGGTCAGCTGGAGCGTCGCGGCCTTGCCGGCCATGCCGACGAGGAACCGCGCGACGCGGTCGGCGCCGACGATCGTGTGCTGCGCCGCCGCGCAGCGCCGCTACGACGACGTCGGCGGCGTGGGCGCCCATCGGCATCGCGCTCACGCAGCCCATGCGGATCGGCGCCGGCGTCGCGACCGCGTCGCCCGCGCCGACGATCTCGGGGTGGCCGACGACCCGCAGCGCGTCGTCGACGAGCAGCCGCCCCGCGGCGTCGACCGGCAGGCCGCTGGCGCGCGCCAGCGGGGACACCGAGAACCCCGTCGCCCACACCGTCGCGGCGGCGGGCCGTCGCGCGCCGTCCGCGAGCCGGACGGCGGTGTCGCTCACCTCCGCGACGCGCGCGCCGAGCTCCACCTCGACCCCGAGCTCGGCGAGGCCCGCCCGGATCGCGGCGCGGCCGCCGTCCGACCACCCGGGCAGCAGCGCGTCGCCGACGAGCGTCACGCGCAGCCGCGGGTGGGCCTCGGCGAGCTCCGCGGCGGTCTCGATCGCCGACAGCCCGCCCCCGACCACGACGACGGGCGCACCGACCGGCAGCGTCGCGAGCCGCGCCGCGAACATCAGCGCGGCCTCGGGCGAGGTCAGGGCGGCGGCGTGCTCGCGGGCGCCGGGCGCGGTCACGGCGACGCCGCTGCCCACCGCGTAGATCAGGTGGTCGTGGCGCAGCGTCCGGTCGGCGGCGTGCAGCGTGCGCGCCGCGGCGTCGATCCGCTCGACCCGCGCGCGGACGATCGCGACGCGGCGGTGGAGCAGCCGGCGCAGCGGCAGGCGCGGATCGTCGCCGCGCGCGGCGGCCTCGTGCAGCCGGACGCGGTGGACGAGGTCGTCGCGGTCGCTGACCAGCGTGATCCGCGCGCGCCGGCCAGCGCGGCCGGCGAGGCGGTTGGCGGCGAGGACGCCGGCGTGGCCGCCGCCGAGGATGACGACGTGCGGGCGCGGCGAGCGGGGCTCGGACGACGGGGCCGGGGCAGGCATGACGGGCTCCTGGAGAGGTGTTGCCCGCCTGACGGGGCACCCGCCCGGCCTGTGACAGCGATCGTCAGTGCCGCAGCTGGTAGTTTGCCTCGGCGTGGATGTCGCGCAGGCGCTGCTCGGCCTCCTGCGGGGCGACGGCGCGCGCGGCCGGGGCGGCGACCGCGGGCGCGGGCGCGGTCAGCTCCGGCGCGGCCATGCCGCCGGCGCCGGCGGCGTGCGGCGGCAGCCGGCCGTCGAGGAC
>WYBA01000282.1 GCA_011526095.1 Myxococcales bacterium
CGGGCCCGGGCGCCGCCGTCGCGCGCACGACCAGCGTCGCCACGGCGACGAGCGCGAGCGCGCCGGCGGCGCCGCCGACCGCGCCGAGCGCGAGGTTGCGCCGGCAGCGCGGGCACGGCCCCCCGTGCACCGGCAGCGCCGACAGCACGTGCATGCTGCGGGTCGGCGGCAGCTCGGGCGCGGTCCCGCGCGCCAGCCGCGCGCGCGGCTTCGGCGGCGTCGGCCCGGCGGTCGGCGCGCGGCCCGGATCAGCGGCCACGAGCTGCTCCGCCAGCTCCGCGATCGCCGCGTCGGAGATCGGCTCGCCCAGGCGCGTCGCCACGCCGGCGATCGCCTCGGCCATCTCCGCGCACGAGGCCCACCGCGCCGTCGGCTCGGTCGCGAGCGCCCGCAGCACGATCGCGTCGAGGTCGGGCGGGCACGCCGGGTTGCGGCGCGACGGCGGCTCGACCGGCCGCGCGCGCACGCGCTGCAGGTCGATCGGCGGGTCCTTGACCGGATACAGCTTGTTCGACGTGAGCAGCTCCCACGCCACGACGCCGGCCGAGAACACGTCGGCCCTGCGATCGAACGGGACGTTCCACATCACCTCCGGGGCCATGTAGCCGAACTTGCCCTTGATCAGGCCCGAGCTCGTGTGGTGGTCGGGCGCCTCCGAGCGGGCGACGCCGAGGTCGATCAGCTTGAGCTGCCCGCTCGTCGTCACCAGCACGTTCGACGGCGAGACGTCGCGGTGGACGAGCCCGGCCGGCGCGCCGCGCTCGTCGATCAGCTCGTGGGCGTAGTGCAGCGCCTCGCACAGCCGGTGCAGCACCGACAGGATCCCGCGCAGCGGCAGGTGGCGCTTCGCCGCGTTCGCGCGCCGCAGCACGCGGTTGAGCGCGACGCCGTCGACGTACTCCATCACCATGTACAGCTCGGTCGCGTCGCGGCACAGCGCCTGGACGCGGCGGATCGCCGGGTGGTCGATCAGGTAGGCGACCTTCGCCTCCTTGCCGAACGACTGGATCGCGTGCGCGTCGTCGATCAGGTGCGGGTGCAGGCGCTTGATCGCGACGTCGTGCGCCGCGGGATCGCCGGCGCGGCGGCCGCGGTAGACGCTCGCCTGGCCGCCGGTGCCGAGCCGCTCGAACAGCCAGTACGGGCCGAGCCGCGCCGGCGCGGCCGGGGCGCGGGATCGCTCGTCGGTGTGGCTGAGGCTGACCGGGGTGTTCGGCACGTCTCCCCGTTTCGGCAAGGGCGGTTCGGGCGGCGGTGGCGGCAGGACGCGCAGGGTGGCCACCATCAGGGCGTCCACGCCCGGCAGCAGACGTCGCCGGCGTGGTCGGCGTCGCACTCCTGCCCGGCGCGGAACAGCGCGATGCACGCCCTCATCAGGTCGTAGTAGTAGGTGCCCATCTCGTTGGCGCCGGGCTCGATGTCACGGCTGTACTCGACGTCCCACTGGTCGATGAAGCAGCCGTCGGGGTACTGGTTGCACGGGCACGCCTCGTGGCCGCACTGCTGGCGCTGCGCGATCCACTCGTTCCACCCGGTGATCGTGATGATCGGCGTCTCGGGCCAGCGGAACGCCTGCTCGAACTGCTTGCGGAACGTGAGGCCGCGGTGCTTCGGGGTCGCCGTCGCCACGTTCATGAACGTCGCCTGGTAGGCGGCGGCGATCGGGATCTGCTCGATCTCTCCGCCGCGCACCGCGACGCGCTGGTCGCACCGCTCGCTCGACGTCGGCTCGTCCTGGCACCGCTGCAGGAAGCTCCACGGCTCGCCGTCGCCGCCGTAGACGCCCCACATTCGCCGCACCGTGTAGCTCGCCGCGAGCTGCGCCTCGCGCGTCGCGTTCACCGGGTACTGGCTGTTCTCGGTGATGAGCAGCAGCGGCTTGCCGAGGTAGAAGAACCGCAGCGACGGGTAGGCGTTGATCCGCTGCAGCATCGCGTCGACGGTGTACGTGCTCGCGCCGGAGCCGGCCTCGACCACCGGCACCCACGGCACGACCTTGGGCGCGTTCGTCACGGTGCTCCACACCGCGAGCAGCCGGTCGAGCGGCTGCAGGATCATGCCGGGCGTGTCGTGGCTGCGCGCGTCGACGTAGGCGTGGTTGGTCGCGTCGAGGAACACGAACTGGATGCCGGCGTCGCGCAGTTGCTCCGCGTGCTGGCGCAGCACGTTGTCGTTGTTGGTCGGGCAGTAGTAGCCAGGCGCCGGCTGGTCCCAGTAGTGGAACTGGCCGTACGCGCCCCAGCCCTGCTGCCCGGCGAGGATGCGCGAGAGGTCGCGCACGGGGTTGGCGTTCGCGGCGATGCAGTGCCAGGTGCTGTAGAAGATCCCGAACTGCGCGGTCGTCGGGTCGAACGGCCGGTCGACGCAGGTGTACGTCGACGTGTCGCACTGCAGGCGGCCGCTGTCGCAGTCGGCGTCGGTCTGGCACTCGACGCACAGCCCGCCGCGGCAGATGTCGCCGGACGGCATGCCGTCGCACCACAGCCCGAGAAAGCACTCGTTGCGGCACACGCCGGTGAGGCAGCCGCGGCCGGCGCCGCAGTCGTCGTAGGCGACGCACTCGGCGGTCGAGGCGTCGATCGGCGGCGGCGGCGGCGGCGCGGCGTCGATCGGCGGCGGCGGCGCGGCGTCGGGCGCGGACGGATCGGCGTCTGGGCGGTCGGTCGCCGCGTCGACAGGCCGTGACGGATCGGCGTCGGGGCGGGGGCCGCCGCCGCCGCCGTCGCCGTCACCGCCGCCAGGGCCCCCGCCGGCGGCGCAAGACGCGAGGACGAGCGCGGCGGTCAGCGGCAGGAGCGAGGCGCGACGGAGAGCGGGCTGGTGCATCGGTCACGTCCCTTTCGTGACGCACCGTAGCCGACGCCTTCCTCACGCTTCTTACATCATCTTTGGGTGGTGGCCTGACCGGCGGGACCTCGCGAGTCAGCGGGCGTCACGCGCCGGGCTTGCGCACCGCGAGCGCGACGCACGCGTCGACGCCGTCGGCGAGCCGCCACCCGCTGCTCGCGCGCTCGATGACCTCGCGGTCGGGCAGCGCGTCGCGCAGGCAGCTGCGCAGCCGGTTGATCGCGACGTACAGCGCGTTGCGGTGCTGCAGCGGGTGGTACTCGCTGACGCCCCACACCTGCTTGTAGAGCGCCTCGGGCGAGATCGGCTTGCCGCGCGCCTGGACCATCGCGGACAACAGGGCGCACTGCATCGGCCGGCCCTGGATCTCGACCGCGCCCTTGCGCGCGACGATCACCGCGCGGATCTCGTCGACGAACAGCTCGCGCAGCTCGCGCTCGCGCGCGACGTCGTGGTCGGTCGCGGCGCGGCGGCCGTGCTGGTCGACGAGGTAGCAGTCGACCGTGTCGCGGAAGCCGAGGTGGGCGAGCAGCGCGACCGCGCCGGGCACGGCGCGCGCGGCGATCTCGCCGTCGATCGCCGCGACCAGCGTGCTGGCGTAGACGCTGCTGCGCTCGGGATCGAACGAGCGCAGGGCGTCGGCCAGCAGCTCGCGCGCGGCGCGGTCGCGGTTCTCGCGTCGCGCCAGCGCCGCCGACAGGATCGCGCAGCCGACCTGGATCGACCGCATCCGGCCGCGGTCGGCGAGCTCGCGCGCCTGCTCGACGACACGCTCGGCGAACAGCAGGTCGGTGCGGCGGCCGCGCGCGATGTACGCGGCGGCGAGGACGAGGCGCGCGTGGGCGGTCTCGAAGTCGCGGCCGCGCCCCTTGAAGTACTCGACCGCGCGCTCGCCGATCTCGACCGCGCGCTCGAGGTTGCCGCCGATCAGGTCGACCGCGGTCTGCTCGATGTCGATCGAGACCAGCGCGGCGGGCACGTCGGCGGCGAGGACCGCCGCGCGGGCGTGGGCGATGTGCTCGAGCGCGCGGGTGATGTCGCCCTCGATCAGGTACGCGCGGGCGTGGGCGAGGTGGGCCTTGGCGATCGAGCGTGCGCCGCCCTGGCCGGTCGCGAGCGCCTCGTCGGCGAGGCGGTGGGCGCCGATCACCATCACGCCCTCGGCGGCGAACAGCGCCTGCTGCGCGAGCGATCTCGCCGCCGGCGCGCCCAGGTTGGCGCGCCGGGCGAGCTGCGCGGTGCGCGCGGCGAGCGCCTGCGCCCGGCCGAGCTCGCCGATCTCGGACAGCGCCGCGGCCCCGAAGTAGCCGGCGAGGTAGGCGTGGATCGTGTCGCCCTGGGCGCCGAGCGCGTCGTGGGCGGCGACCAGCTCGTCGCACACCGCGACCGCCTCGCCGTCGGCGTAGCGGACGATCGCCCGGTACAGCGCGGCGACGCGGCCGCGCAGCCCGGACTCGTCGATGCGTGCCGCCGCGGCGCGCGCGTGCTCGATGTCGTCGGCCTCGACGCACGCCAGCATCTCGTGCAGCGCGAGCTGGTTGGCGAGGTCGGCGAAGCCGGTCGCTGGCAGCGCGGCGCGGGTGCGGCGAGCCTCCTCCGCCCCCCGCTCGAACTGCTCGCCGAACAGCCAGCTCTGGGTCACCGCCAGCCCGGCGCGGGCGCGCTGTCGCGGCGTCGCCGCCGGCCCGAGCGCGTCGAGCGCCGCGGCGATGCGGTCGCGGGCGAGCGCGCCCTGACCCGCGACGGTCTCCTGGCTCGCGAGCCGCAGCTCGGCCTCGAACCGCGTCGCTGCGTCGGGCGCGGCGGCGGCGGCCTGGGTGAACAGCTCCTCGGCGCGGGCGAGCTCGCCCGCGCGCTGCGCGATCTCGCCGGCGATCATCCGGTACCGCGCGTCCTCGGCGGGCGTGCGCGGCTCGCCGACTCGCGCGAGCACCGCCGCCGCGTCCTCGAACCGCGACGCGCGGACCAGGCTGCGCGCGATCAGCAGATCGATCGCGATCTGTCGGTCGGGCAGCGCCGACCGCAGCCGCTGCAGCGGCTCCACCAGCAGGTGCTCGCTGCCGGCCGCGGCGAGGGCCGAGTGCCAGCGCTCGATCTGCGCCCACGCCTCCGCGGACCGGCCGGCGGCGATCAGGTGGTGCGTCGCGTCGACCGCGAGCAGCAGGCGCGGCCGATCGTCGTCGCGGGCGGCGGCGAGGCACAGCGCGGCGGCGTCGTCGTGCGCCGCGCGCAGCTCGGCCGGGTCGCTGCGCGCGATCAGCGCCTCGCGCACGAGGTCGTGGAGCACCAGCTGCGCGCCCTTGCGCTCGACCAGGAACCGCTGCTCGAGCTCGTGCAGCGCGACGTCGAGCGCGGCCGCGTCGACCCACGCCTGCCACGTCCGGCGCACCAGCTCGAGCTCGGGCCGGTGGCCCGCGGTGGCGAGCGCGCGCAGCACGCGCCGCGCCACCGGCGTGAGCTCGTCGAGCGAGGCGTCGAGCGAGCCGGCGTCGGGCGCGTGGCGGACGAGCATCCGGTGGATGTGGAACGGGCTGCCGTGGGTCGAGCGCATGACCGCGTCGGCGGCGGGGCGCGGCACCTGCATCCGCTCGGCGAGCGAGGCGACCATCTGCTCGGCCGCGGCGGGATCGAGCGGGCCGAGCGTGGTGAGCAGCGGCGCGGGCGCGTCCGGCGGCAGCCGCAGCTCGCGGCGCGACGCGACGATCAGCCGGCTGGCGCGGACGTGGCGGGACAGGTAGCCGAGCGCGGCGGCGACCTGGTCGTCGGGCAGGTGGTGGACGTCGTCGATCACGACGAGGTACGGGCGTTCGTCGAGCGCGCGCGCGAGCTGGTCGACCTGCTCCTGCAGCAGCGCGTCCTCGGCGGCCGGGCCGCCGCGGCGCGCGGCGCCGCCCGCGCCGATCGCGGCCAGCGCCTCGGCGAGCGCGCGCGCCGCGGTCATCCCGGCCTGCACGTTGATCAGCACCGGCGTCGCGTCCGCCCACGCGGGGCGCGCGCGCAGCTCGTGGACGAGCTGGTAGGCGAGCTCGGTCTTGCCGATGCCACCGACGCCGTAGAGCAGGAACAGGACCTCCTGGTCGGCGTGGGCGAGCAGGCGGTCGAGCTCGACGCGCCGGCCGGCGAAGCTGCGCACCGGGTGCGGGAACACCGGCGCGGTCCATGTCCCGGACGCGAGCCGTGTGCGGGGTCTTGTCATCGGCGGCAGGTGCTCGACAGACGGGACAGACGGGGAGGGCGGAACGAACGTCGGGGCACCCATGGCGCCGTTGACGCTAGCTTGCGCGCGCTACGGCCATCTTACTTCGTCTTAGTGGCTGGTCGGACCACCAGGGGGCCCATCCGTCTGCTCAGAGCCTGTGAGGCTTTCAGCCTCACAGGCTCTGTCGATCGGCTTGCTCGCCCGCAGACGGGCTCGCGGCGCCTGAACGGAGGTCGCCTCGCTTCGCTCGGCTCAGCGTCGCGTCAGCGCCACGACGCGGCGCGCCACGAGCGCGCCGACCACGATCAGTGGAGGCGCAGCGAGGGCGAGCGCCCATGGACGCAGCGCGTCGGTGCCCGCGGACGCGGCGTGGATGACCGCGGCGACGAGCGCGACGAACGAAAGTGCGTGCAGGCGCCGCCAGGTCGCCGTGCCGAGGCGCTTGCGCAGCCCGAAGCTGACGTGGACGACGAGCGCGAGGTAGGCGGCGATGACGCCGAGCCCGACGGCCGCGGCGCGGTACGGCGCGACGAACGGGACGAGCACGTCCAGCGCGTCGAACCGGGCGTGGCCGTCCGCGAGCAGCACGAGCGCGTGACCGGCGACCAGCGCGAGCGTGATCGGCGACAGCCAGCGGTGCAGCTCGACCGCGTGGCCGCGGGTCAGACGCGGGCCGAGCGCGCCGGTCGACAGCGCCAGCCCGAGCGCGGCGTCGAGCGACAGCGCGACGAGCGCGGTGACGCCGGTGGCGCGGGACAGGAGCCACGGCGCCGGGCCGGCGGCGCGCGGCAGCGCGTCGGGCGCGAGGCCGGCGCGGTGGAGGATCGCCGCGGCGAGCACGAGCAGGCCGAGCCCGAGCGCGACGCCGCGCAGCGCGGCGCTACGCATGGTCGAGCTCCTGTGGCTCCCGGGGATCCCGCGGCGGCACGACCTCGACGTCGCCGACGAGGTGGACCGCGCCGTCGACGCCGAGCAGCACGCCGGCGAGCCCGGCGCGCTCGAGCCAGCGCGCGCCCGCGTCGGCGCCGAGCAGGAACGCCACCTTCGCCGCGACGTCGGCGTCCTCGGCGGTCGCGGCGAGCGCGGTCGCCTGGGCGAGATCGGTGACCGCCGGGCGGCCGGTGCGCGGATCGATCAGGTGGTGGGCGTGGACGTCGCCGGCGCGCCACCGGCGGCGGTTGGGCGCGCTCGTCGCGACCGCGCGGTCGCGCACGCGCAGCGTGACGACGACGCGGCGCGCGTCGGCGGGATCCTCGACGTCGACCTCCCAGCCGTCGCCGTCGGGCCCGTCGCCGCGCAGCGCCGCGTCGCCGCCGGCGTCGATGAAGCCGACGGCGGGCAGCAGGCGGGCGGCCTCGTCGACGGTGCGGCCCTTGATCACGCCGCCGAGATCGAGCGCGACGCCGGGCGGGCAGGCGACGACGCGCGCGGCCTCGTCGATCGCGACGTCGGCGAACCGCGCCGGCGCCTGCGGCGCGGGCGGCGCCGCGCGGTCGAGCGCGCCGCGCGCGAACGGCCGGTCGTAGCCGGCGGCCTCGAGCGCGCGCGCGATCGTCGGGTCGAACAGCCCACCCGAGCGGGCGGCGTGGGCGCGCGCTGCGACCAGCGCGGCGAGCAGCGCCGGCGACACGGGCGTCGGGCCGCCGGCGCGGTTGAGGCGCGACAGCTCGCTGTCGGCGCGGAACCGGCTGAACCGCTGCTCGGCCGCCGCGAACACGACGGCGACGACGTGCGCGAGGTCGCGCTCGGCGCTCGCCGACAGCCCGGGCGCGGCGACGGTGACCTCGGTCGACATGGCGCGGAACGTCTGCATCACGAGCTCCTCGTGCGGACGCGCGGCGCGCGGCGGCGCGGCGCGCGCGGGCGTGGCGTGGTGGCGACGCGCGCGGGCGCGGCGACGGTGGTCGGCGCGCGCGCCGTGGCGTCGGTGGGCGTGACGATCCGCCAGCCGGCCGGCACGACGAGCGTGATCGGCGCGGGGGCGGGCGGCGCGGGGGCGGGCGGCGCGGGTGGCCCGGGCGGCGCGGTGGCCGGGCGCGGCGTCGCCGCGAGGACGAAGCCGAGGCTCACCGCGTAGGTCACGGCGAGCGCCGTGACCAGGTGGAGCCGGCCGATCCACGGTGACGCCTGCGGGCGGCGCGCGGCGCGCGCGTCAGTTGTCGTGGTCTTCGTGGTCATCGTCGTCTCCGTGGTAGGCGAGCCGGGAGCCGTGGCCGTCGTCGTCGTCGTGGTCGTGGTCGTGGTCGTGGTCGTCGTCGTCGTCGTCGTCGTCGTCGTCGTCGTGCTCCCCGTGGTCGTCGTCGTCGCCCCAGGTCTCCTCCGGCAGGGGCTCCTCGACCGGCGCCGCGGCCGGCGTGACGGCCGCCGCGGCCGGGTCCGCCACCGGCGCGATGGGTACGAAGATCACCGGCGGCACGGCGGGTGCCGTGGGTGTCGTCGACACCGCGGGAGCGGCGACCTCATCGGCCGGCGCGGCCGCCTCGGCCGGCGCGGCCGCCGGCCCGATCCAGCCCAGCAGGGCGGCGGCGGTCGCGCCGATCGCCAGGGTGAGCGAGGCCGCCGCGGCGGCGATCGCGATCATCAGTCGAGAGCTCGGTGCTTCGGTCGTCATGGTCTTGGTCCTCGTGCGGGTCGAGGCCCATCCATGCGCCGCGGCGCCCGCCAGGGCCATCCCACGGATGTGCGGTGCCTTTCATCCCGGTGACTTGCGCCTCTCCCACCCCCCACGCGGCGGACGGCCGAGGGACCTCCAACCTCCGGGCGTCCGGTCACTGTCGGCGCGCGAACGGGCACCGCCGGCGGATCCGCCTCGCTCGTCCGGCCCCCCCCACGACTCGCCGCCGGGCCCCTATGATGCACCCCGTCATGGCCGCTCCGTCCTCCTCCGTGGCCGCGGTCGTCGCGGCGCTCGTGGGCAACGCGTTCGTCACCACGATCAAGGTGATCGCCTTCGTGCTGTCCGGGTCGGGCGCGATGCTGTCCGAGGCGATCCACAGCGCGGCCGACACCGGCAACCAGGTCCTGCTGTTCCTCGGGCTGCGCCGCGGCGCGCGCGAGGCGGACGATCGCTTTCACTACGGCTACGGCGGTGAGCGCTTCGTGTTCGGGATGCTGTCCGCCGCCGGGATCTTCTTCATCGGCTGCGGCGTCACGCTCTACCACGGCGTCTCGTCGCTGCTCGACCCGCACATGCCGGAGCTGAGCCCGATCACGTTCATCGTGCTGGGCGTGGCGTTCGTGGTCGAGGGCAGCGTGTTGCTGTTCGCGATCCGGACGCTCTCGGCGCAGCGCGGCGAGCTGCCGTTCTTCCGCCACGTCCGCGAGCGCGCCGATCCGGCGGCGGTGGCGATCCTGCTCGAGGACGGCGCCGCGGTGCTCGGCCTGGTGCTCGCCGCGGCCGGGATCATCCTGACGCAGCTCACCGGCGATGCGCGGTGGGACGCGGTCGGATCGATCCTGGTCGGGCTGATCCTCGGCCTGGTCGCGATCTACCTGGTGTTCGAGAACCGCGAGCTGCTGCTGGGCCGCGCCGCGCCCGCCGGCGTCGAGGACGAGTTCATCGCCGTGCTCCGCGCCCGGCCCTCGGTGCGCGACGTCCGCGACGTGAAGACGCGCCAGCTCACGCCGGAGGCCTACAAGCTCAAGGCCGAGCTCGTGCTCGACGAGCGCCACCTCGCGACCCAGCTCGACGCGAGGGTCGACGCGGACCAGCGGCTCGACGGCGACGGCCGGGCCGCGGCGCTGCACCACATCTCCGCCGCGGTGGTGCACATCGTCGCCGCCGAGATCCAGGACATCGAGCGCGCCGTGCGCGCGCGCATCCCGCAGGCGCGCCACATCGACCTCGAGCTGGTCGACCCGACGCCCGAGGCGTGACCCGTCGCGCGAGCGCGCGCCGCGCCCGGACCCCGCACGGCGCGCGCCGAGAGGGCGCCTCGAGCGCGCCGACCGGGGATGCCCGGCGGCGGTTCACCCCGGCACGCCAACGCGCGTTCACACCCGGTCACAAGCCCGCGGTCCCTGGCACCGCCACCGCATGGCACGACCCGTGAAATTCCCCCCAGCCATGAACCGCATCGCCCTCGCCTCGACCCTCCTCCTCGCCGCCCTCGCCCTCGACACCTCGTCCGCCCACGCCACCCCCACCACCCGCGATCACCGCAGCGACGACGACCGCCCCGCGGCCCGCGATCACCGCGACGGTGACGCCCAGCCCGCGACCACCCGCCGCTACCGCCGCCGCCCCGGCCCGCGGTTCATGATGCCGCTCAAGATCGACATCGGCGCGCAGGGCGCGAACACCTCGCAGGGCTACCTGCCCGGCGTCGAGCTGCGCCTCGGCGTCCACTGGGCGTCGCTGTCGCCCGAGCCGACCGACTTCGACCTCGGCATCGGCGTGTTCGGCGCGGCGCTGGTCGGGCCGGAGAACGACGCGATGCCCGACGCTGACAACGACGTGGTCTACGGCGGCGCCTACCTCGAGGTCGGTCAGACCCTGTCGCGCGGCAACTTCTGGCGCACCTGGGCCTCGGGCCGCGGCGAGTACTTCGGCACGAGCGCGTTCGGCGAGGACTCGACCGGCTTCGGCGTCGCCGGCCGCCTGTCCGCCGAGCTCTACGTCAGCGGCGTCGGCATCGAGCCGCGCGGCGTGTTCCTCGGCACCTACGCGATCGGCGTCTACGCCGAGGCGGCGGGCCGCGGCCTCGGCGACGACGTCAGCGCGCTGCAGGTGTCGGGCGGCCTGACGTTCCGCACGCCGCTGGTGTTCGCGCCGTAGCGTCGCCGCAGCGCGAGGGGCCGGAGCGCCGGCGACGGCCCGTCGAAGGACAGCCTGCCGTGTCCATGAACCGGAGGGACTGAGCGGAGAGACGAAGACGTCGAGACGTCCTCAGGATTGATCAGATCTCTGGCTCCCCGAACCGGTTGTGATTCCCAACCGTTCGCCCTGAGCCGTCGGTCGGCGCGCAGCGCC
>WYBA01000283.1 GCA_011526095.1 Myxococcales bacterium
CATCTCCAAGAAGCCGGAGGCGAAGGAGCTGTTCGAGAAGATCGCTCCCTACCAGGGCTTCCTGGGCGTCGGCCTGCTGTTCTGGGGCCTGTACGACATGTACCGGTGGTTCCTGCAGGACACCGGGATCGGCATGTCTGCCTTCAGCATCTTCATGAAGGTCGACAAGGTGCTCGCGTTCGCCGGCGCCGCGTACCTGGTCTCCGAGGTGCTCATCGGCTTCATCCTCGGCTTCGGCTTGATCGCGAGCTGGATCCCGGGAGAGGGCACCGCCGAGAAGAAGGGCCTGGCGATCCAGAAGAAGCTGCTGACCGTCTCGTTGCCGATCGGCATCGTCGGCATCATCAGCGCCATCCTCGTGCTCATCAAGATCAAGGGCTGAGCACGCCCGCCGCGGCGCGCTACGGCAGCTTCGCCAGCGCGGCGGCCGCGGCCTCGGCGTCCTTCTTGAGGCACGCGTTGGTGTTCGAGTCGCCGATGCCGAGCAGGCCGCCGCGCATCCGGTAGCGCGCCTTCTTCAGCGGCTTGATCGCGCGCTTGTCGCCGAGGTCGCGCAGCTTGGCCACCGCGGCCTTGCGCGCCTCGCACGTCTTGCCCTTCGTCAGCTCGGCGATCGCGGCCTTGTACTGCTCGTCACGCGACTGCACGAGCGCCGCGCCGGCCTGCTCGACGAGGCTCGGCTCTGCCGGCTTCGGCTCCGCCGGCTTCGGCTCTGCCGGCTTCGGCTCTGCCGGCTTCGGCTCTGCCGGCTTCGGCTCCGCCGGCTTCGGCTTCGCCGGTGCCGCGTCGGGGACCGCGACCGCTGCCGCCGCGCCCGACGCCGCGCGCGCGCCGGCTCCGCCGCCATCGCCGTCACCGCCGCCGCCGGTGACGAGCGCGGCGACCACGCCGATCACCAGCACCGCGCCGCCGCCGATCAGCGCCAGCTTGCGCAGGTCGCGCGGCGGCGACACCGCGGCGTGCTGCATGCTCACCGCCGGCGCGGCGTAGACGCCGCTGACGTTCGGCGGCGGCGCCGCCACCGACGGTGCGATCGTGACCGCCGGCATCGGCAGCGGCGTCGCGATCGTCGACCGCCCCAGCAGCTCGTCGATCCGCGCGACGTAGTCGCTCGCCGACGCGACGCGATCACCCGGCTGCTTGGCCAGACCGTCGCGCACCAGCGCCTCGACCCCGGCCGGCACGTCCGCCTCGGGCGCGACCTCGGCGATCCGCGGGACGTCGGCGACCGCGTGCGCCGTGAGCATCGCCATCAGGTCGCGGTCGGCGAACGGCGTGCGCCCGGCGAGCATCTCGAACAGCACGACCGACAGCGAGTACAGATCGCTGCGCCCGTCGAGCTCGCTGCCGAACGCCTGCTCGGGCGACAGGTACGCCGGCGTGCCGACCGTGATCCCGGCCTGGGTGATCGTCGCGCCTCCGGTGCCGACCAGCTTGGCGATGCCGAAGTCGAGGAGCTTGGCGAGGTCGGGATCGTCCTCGGTGCGGGCGAGGAAGATGTTGTCCGGCTTGATGTCGCGGTGGACGACGCCGTGGTCGTGGGCGTGGCCGAGGCCGCGCAGCACGTGCCGCGCGATGTGCAGCGCGCGCCGCCACGGCAGCCGGCCCTCGCGGTCGAGCACGTCGCCGAGCGACTCGCCGCCGAGCAGCTCCATCACCAGGTAGAACGCGCCGTCCTCGGTCTCACCGAAGTCGTACACCGCGACGCAGTTGGCGTGGCCGATCTTGCCGCCGACGAACGCCTCGCGGCGGAACCGCTCGCCGGCCTCGGCGCTGCCGCCCAGCCGCGGGTGCAGCACCTTGATCGCCACCGGCTTGCCGATCGCGACGTGCTCGCCGCGATAGACCGCGCCCATCCCGCCGGCGCCGATCTTGGCGTCGACGCGGTAGCGGCCCTGCAGCACGCGACCGATCAGCGGATCGTCGGGCGCCGGCGCGAGCGCCGGCGCCGCCGCGGTCTCCGCGTGCTCGACAGACCCGGCGACGGCGGGCTCGGGTGTGCCACCCATGGGTCCCGACAGGATACGGCAACGAGTGGCGGCGCGCCGCGCGGGCCGCGATCAGTCGGTGCAGCTCTGCGTCTCGAGGGCGCCGATGTCGGGCGGCGACCCACGGCAGGCGCCACGCAGGTCGCCCACCAGCTCCGGCAGCGCCTGACCCGCGTCGTCGCGCGGCCCGCCGTGGCACTCGGCCTGCGGGTCGCCCGGGTCCTCGCCGATGACCGCGCCGGTCTCGGTCACCGGGAGCGTCGGCGTCGACTGCGCGGGCGTGTCGTGCGCGTACCACAGGTTGTTCGCGAACGTGAACGTGTCGGCCGCGGTGTCGGGCCCGACGTTGACGTGGGTCGAGATCACGCCCGCCTCGAAGTAGACGAGGTTGCCGATGAACCGGCCGTCGCGCGCCGGCTCGAACGTGTAGCCGCCGCCGGTCACGGTCTCCTGGAGGATCCGCACCGGCCAGCGCAGCGGGTCGATGATCGTGTTGCCGGCGACCAGGCAGTCGACGCAGCCGACGAACGCGACCGCGGCGTCGCCGCCGGTGATCACGTTGCTGACGACGCGGATGTCGCGCGCCTCGGCGTTGGGCTCGGTCGTCGACAGCGGCGGGCGGAAGAACTCGAAGCCGGTCGAGCCACCGAGGTTGATCCCGCGCGCGCCGGCCTGGACGAGGTGGTTCTGGCGGATCTCGAGGTCCGACGAGCCGCCCTTGGCCTGGATCGCGTTGCCCGAGGTCTCGGTGAACGTGTTGCGCGCGATGAGCCCGTGGTGGCAGCCGACGTGGTCGAGGCCCGACCCCGAGCCGCCGCCGCCGCACCGCTCGAGCTGGTTGTCGAGGACGAAGAAGTCGCGGACGCCCGACAGCTTGAGGCAGTCCTGGTTGCCATCGCCGCCGATGTCGTGGACGAACAGGTGCTGGAGCACGACGTGGTGGGTTGCCTCGGGGTCGTCGTAGGCGCCGCCGTCGTCGAGGTTGACGCCGTTGCCGGTGGCGCCGGCGATCTCGAGGTCGCGCAGCGCGAGGTAGCGGACGCGCGACAGCTGGATCCCGTTGACGCCGCCCTGGATCACCGGGCGCGCCTCGCCCGCCGCGCCGCCGATCCAGATCGGCGCGGTCGCGGTGCCGGCGAGGTCGCCGACGTAGAGGCCGCCGGCGTAGGTGCCGGCGTGGACGACGATCGACGTGCCGGGCGTGGCCTCGGCCGCGGCCTGCGCGATCGTCGCGAACGGCGCGCCCGGCGTGCCGTCGCCGCCGGCGGAGCCGGTGGTCGCGACGTGGAGCTCGCGCGTGGGCGCCACCGCGTCGGCGAACGTCGGCGCGACGTCACACGCGCCGTGGCCGGCGTCGCCGGGGTTCGCGGCGTCGATCGCCCCGCCGCCGTCACCACCGCGGGCGTCGGGCGCGCCCGCGCCGCCGCCGCCGCACGCCGCGGCGCCGAGCGCCGCCGCCGCAACCGCCGCGGCGCGCGCGATCATTCGGGGTACGCCTCGTCGGGCGCGCCGCCCGCCGGCACGTCGCCGCCGGCGGGCGCCGCGAAGAACGCGCCCGACAGCTTGGCCTGCAGCTCGTCGAACGCGCGCGACGTCATCACCGAGTACACGTTCGAGTCGCTCGGATCGCCGTAGCCGCCGCCGACGGTGAACCGCTCGGGCGGACGCACCAGCAGCGTCAGCTTGCGCGCGTCGGCGTGGCCGGGGACGCGCATCTGCACGTCGAACGACACCTCGATCCCCAGGTAGAGCTTCTTGCCCTTGGGCAGCTCCTCGTCCTCGTCCGCGCCCGGGATCGGCAGGTCGTACGGCTCGG
Source organism: Myxococcales bacterium (assembly GCA_011526095.1). Taxonomy (GTDB): domain Bacteria; phylum Myxococcota_A; class Polyangia; order Haliangiales; family Haliangiaceae; genus WYBA01. The sequence continues at coordinate 3,805 of WYBA01000283.1, forward strand.
ACATCACGTAGATCACCGGCTCGCCGGTGTCGTCGACGTACGGGCGGACCTCGTAGCTGACCTCGATCGACGCGCGGTCCGCCGCCGGCTGCGCGTCGGCGGCGAGCCGGCCGCCGTTCTTCATCGACAGGATGTCCTGGGCGAACACCGCGCCGAACCCGGTGCCGAGGCCGCTGACGATCTCCTGCTCGCGCGTGCCCGCGGTGTCGTCGCCGAAGTGCGGCGCGAGCGCGACGAAGTCGTACTCGCTGCCGGCGATCTCCTTGACCATCGTGTCCATCTCGCCGAGCCCGGCGGTCGCGGGCGGGCGGAACTGGACGAGCAGGCCCGGCGAGTCGTGCTCCTCCTCGTAGGCGAGCAGGCGCTCGACGAACGCGACGGCCTCGGGGTCGTCGGCGGCGACGGTCTTGAACTTGGCCAGCGCGTCGACGAAGAACGTGTGGATCTCGGCGCGCGCCTTGGCCTTGAGCGCCTCGGGCGCGTCGGCGTGCTGCTGCAGGAACTCGCGCAGGCCGGTGACGCTGCCGAGGCGGCGCGCCTCGTCGAGCGAGATCTCGAAGAACCGCTGCTGCGCGTCGCCGCGGTGGCGCTTGCCCCAGTCGAGGTAGGCGCGCAGCGCGTGGCTCGAGTGCGTGTTGTGGAACGCGGCGTCGTCGTGGGCGTTCTGGCGCAGGTACCACACGCCCGGGCCGATCGCCGCGGCGAGCACGAGCCCGACGAGCGCGGGGCGCGCGAGCGCGCCCGGGATGTCGCCGGCGAGCGGCTGCACCGGATCGGGCGAGCGCGTCGGGGGCACGAGGCCGCCGGCGTCGTCGCGCATCCCGGCGAACAGGTCGACCTTGTTCAGGACCTCGGTGTCGCCGATCTGCTTGACCACGGCGATCAGCCGCAGCGTCTTCTCGATCTCGTCGATCACCGCCTCCGCGGCGTGGCGCGGCCGGACGCTGAACGAGAAGTCGCCGCCGGTCGGCGGCGAGAACTTGAACTCGGTGCGGACGTAGGCGCCGTTGTAGTGGTGGTGGACGATCTGCGGCCGGCACGACATCAGCGGCACGACGCGGAGCTTCGCGGTGCGCGCGTCGATCAGGTCGCCGCCGAGCAGGTAGACGCCGGGCGTGAACGGCAGCCGCGACTTCTTGACGAAGCGCAGCGCCGCCGCGGCGACGGTCCACGTCGCGACCAGCGCGACCCCGCACATGATCAGCAGGCCCGGGATGCCGTAGCCCGCGTCGTACGGCTGATCCAGCTCCCGGTGCCACAGGAAGTGCATGCCGAACGCCGCGGCGAGCACCGCGACGACCGCCCACGCGGTCATGCCGCCCGGCGTCTGGCGCTCGGCGAGCAGCGGGACCGGCGATCCCTGGTTCTTCGTCGCGGCGATGAAGCGCTCGCGGATCGACTTCGGCAGCTGGTTGAAATGGAAGTTCGCCTGCATGGTCCCCTCGGCTGGTGCGCTGCCCTCAACGCACGGCCGCGGCGAGAGTTGCCCGGTCGGACCGGCGGGACAAGCGTGTCGTGTGTGACTTCCATCACCGCCGGCGGGAGTCGGACAGAACCGGCAAGGAGATCACCGGGTTCGTCACCCGCGG
>WYBA01000032.1 GCA_011526095.1 Myxococcales bacterium
GCAGCTGCCGGTACAGATCGGTGTCGCGCACGAGCCGACCGTACAACGCCCTGACCTCCGTCGCAGTCGCTGCTCACACGCCGCGCGTCACGCTCGTCGGGAAGCCACCCGGATCCCGGATGGGCCTGTTCCCCGCGCTGCGCTCCGTGCCCGCGATCGCCGCGCGCGCGGTCGTGTCCGAGCCCGCGCTCGAGGCGGTCGAGCTCCGGCGCCGCGCGTGGCACGCCCTGCGCGAGCTGCTCGCGGCCGCGCTGGGTCCGCGGACGCTGGTGCTGGCGATCGACGACCTGCAGTGGGCCGACGCCGACAGCGCCCGGCTGCTCGAGGCGCTGGTCCGCGATCCGGGGGAGGCGCGGCTGATGATCGTGGCGAGCTACCGGACGGCGGAGGCGAGCGCGAGCCCGGTGCTGCGCGACTACTTCGCGACGTCCGACGCGCTCGCCGACCCGCACGCGCGGGTCGACCTCGCGCTCGGCCCGCTCCCCGCCGCCGAGGCCGAACAGCTCGCGCGCGCGACGCTGCGCGAGCTCGGCGGGGCGGCCGGCGACGACCGGCTGCGGTTCCTCGCGGCGGAGGCCGCGGGCGTCCCGTTCTTCATCGAGGAGCTCGCGCGCTACCTGGCGGTGCAGGACGACGCGCAGCCCGACGGCGGGCGGTCGCTCGACGACGCCATCCGCGCGCGCGTCCACGCGCTGCCGGCCGACCAGCGCGCGCTGATCGAGGTCGCGGCGATCGCCGACGCGCCGGTGCCGCAGGGCCTGCTGTTCACCGCGGCGGGGCTCGGCGCGGGCGCGCTGCCGGCGCTGCTGGCGCTGCGCCGCGCCTCGCTCGTCACGTGGAGCGGCGCCGGCGGCGACGATCCGGTGGCGCCCTATCACGACCGGATCCGCGAGGCGGTCGCGGCCGGCCTCGACGAGCCGGCGCGCGCGGCCGGCCACCTCGCGCTGGGGCGCGCGCTGGCGGCGCGCCACCTCGCGCAGCCGGAGGGGCCGTGGGTGTTCGAGGCGGTGCGCCACCTCCACGCGGCGGGGGCGGTGCTCGGCGACGCGGCCGAGCGCCACGCCGCCGCGGGGTGGGCGCTCGAGGCCGGGCGGCGCGCGCGCCAGGCGGCGGCGGCGCCGCTGGCGTTCGCCTGCTTCGAGCGCGGGATCGCGCTGCTCGGCGCCGACGGCTGGGCGCGCGACTACCCGCTGGCGCTCGGCCTGCACGGCGGCGCCGCCGAGGCCGGCTACCTCGCCGCGGCGTGGGACACGATGACGCTGCGGTGCGCGCAGCTCAAGGCGCACGCGCGCGACGTGCTCGACCAGCTCGTCGCGTGGGAGGTCGAGATCGACGCACGCTGCGGGCGCCACGCGTACGCCGAGGCGATCGACGCGGGCATGGACGCGCTGGCGCTGCTCGGCGTGACGCTGCCCCGCGATCCCGGCGCGGACGAGGTCGGCGCGGCGTTCGCGCGCGCGCTCGAGGCGCTCACCGCGATCGGCCCCGACGGCCTCGCCGCGCTGCCCGATGTCTCGGATCCGTCGTCGGCGGCGGCGATGCGGCTCCAGGTGCGGCTCGCGCCGGTCGCGTACTTCGCGCGGCCGCGGCTGCTGCCGGTGATCGCGTGCAACCTGGTGACGACCTCGGTCGCGCGCGGCCTGTCGAGCGCGACGCCGTACGCGCTCGCGCTGTTCGGCATCGTGCTGAACGTCGCCGGCATGTACCCGGTCGCGCACGCCTGGGGCACGCTCGCGGTGCGGCTGCTCGACCGCTGGCCCGACCGTCGGCTCGAGGCCGCGACCCGCCACGTCGCGTACAACCTGGTGTGCGCGTGGATGGTGCCGCTGGCGACGATCCTCGCCCCGCTGCGCGAGGTGTGGTCGATCGGGCGCCGCACCGGCGACCTCGAGTACGCCGCGTACGCGGCGCACGGCTACGTCCACAACGCGATGTACGCGGCGCGGCCGCTCGCGCCGCTGCGCGAGGAGGCGCGCACGATCAGCCTCGAGATGCGCGCGATCGGCCAGGTCAACGCGCTCCACGTCCACCGCCCGTTCGAGCAGCTGCTCGAGGCGCTGACCGGCCACCTGCCGGGGGCGCCGTGCCTCGACGGCCCCGGGTTCGTCGAGGCGGACGAGCTGGCGGCGGCGACGCGCGACGGCTCGCGCAGCGGGATCTGCATCGTGCGCCTGGCGATGGGCCTGGCGCGGTTCTACCTCGGGGACCCGCGCGACGCCTCGGCCCAGCTCGAGCACGCGCGCGACCACCTCGACGCCGCGCCCTCGGTCTGGCACATGCCGATCCTGCACCAGCACGCGGCGCTCGCGGCGTGCGCGATCCTCGCCGACGTCTCGCCCGACGAGCGCGCCCACCTGCGCGCGCGGATCGGCGCCAGCCTCGAGGCGCTGCGCGGCCTGGCCGCGCACGCCCCGGTCAACTTCGCGCACCGGGTGCACCTGATCGAGGCCGAGCAGGCCCGGGTGGCCGGCGATCGCGCCGCCGCGCTGGCCGCGCTCGCCGCCGCGCAGGCGCGCGCGCGCGACGGCGGGTGGCTCAACGACCTGGCGCTCGCGCACGAGCTCGAGGCGCGCATCCACGCCGGCGTCGATGACGGCGCGGCGAGGCGGGCGCTCGTCGCCGCGCGCGACGGCTACGCCGCGTGGGGCGCGGTCGCCAAGGTGGCGCAGCTCGACGCGTGGCTCGCGGTGGCGTGAGCGCGCCACCGCGGAGCCGCTACCCGAGCGCCTCGAGCCACGCCTCGGCGGGCCCGCGGCGCAGGATCCCGCCGAGGTCGAACAGCGACAGCTCGTCGATCCCGGCGGCGGCGGCGAGCGCGACGTCGCGGGCCAGCTCGCCGGGGTCGCGGTAGCACGGCTCGTCGCCGAACGCGCCCGGGCCGATCGTGCCGAGCGACAGCGCGGCCTGGGCGCCGAACCGCCGGCGGGCGAGGCGCGCGCACGCGGCGAGCGCCGCCTCGGCGCGGCGGCGGTCGATCAGCCCGCGCGACCAGCCCTCGAGCAGCGTGGTGTAGGCCATCACGCTGTGGCGGGCGACGGGCAGGTCGGTGGTCGGCGTGCCGAGCACGCGCTGCAGCCACTGGCCGCGCTCGGCGACGAGCAGCGGCACGACGGCGGTGGTGACGCGGCGCTCGGCGCGCCATCGCTCGACGGCGGCGACCAGCGCCGCGCGCGCGGCGGCGTAGGCGCGCGGCGACGGCGTGTTGCGGAACGTCGGCCGCCCCGCCTTCCATCCGGCCATCCGGTCGAGCGGCGGCTCGAGGTCGAGGATCAGCTCGTCGGCCCCGGGCGCGCGCGCCACCACCGCGTCGCCGAACGCGACGAACCGCGCGCTCGACTGCACGCTCGCCCACCGCCCGTGCTCGTCGGCCAGCATCGGCCACAGCGCGACGAACACGCCGGCGCCGCGCAGGCGTTCCACCACCTCCCCGACCTCGTCGAGCTGCCACGGCCGGACCGCGAGCAGCAGGTCGAGCCGGTAGCGGCGGAGCAGGGCGACGACGCGCGGCGCGACGACCTCGTCGAACGTCAGGGTCTCGCACCACACGCGTCGGCGCACGGTCCGATAGTATCGCGGCGATGAAGATCCTCTACGGCGTCGTCGGCGAGGGCCTGGGGCACGCGATGCGATCCCGGGTCGTGCTGGAGCACCTGCTGGCGGCCGGCCATGACGTCGAGATCATGGCCTCGGGGCGGGCGTGCGAGTTCCTCGGCAAGCGCTTCGCCGACGTCAACCGCATCCACGGGCTCCACATGATCCTCGAGGAGAACCGGGTGCGGAAGGGCAAGACCCTGTGGTCGAACGTCCTCGGCGGCGTGCTCGGCCTGCCCGACAACATCAAGGCGTACTTCGACCTGCTGGCGGACTTCGAGCCCGAGGTCGTGATCAGCGACTTCGAGTCGTGGACCTACCTCTACGGCAAGACCCACCGGCTGCCGATCCTGTCGATCGACAACATGCAGGTGATCCACCGGTGCGCGCTGCCCGACGAGATCATCGAGGGGCACCGCGTCGCGTTCGAGCTGACCAAGGCGTTCATCAAGGGCAAGCTGCCCGGCTGCGACGCGTACTACATCACCGCGTTCTTCCGCCCGCCGACGCGCAAGCCCGACACCTACCTGTTCCCGCCGATCCTGCGCCCCGAGATCCTCGCGGCGCGCCCGTCCGACGGCGACCACCTGCTCGTCTACCAGTCCGGGCCGAACGAGGCGCTCGCCGCGGCGCTCGCCCGCGCCGGCGTCGAGGCGCGGATCTACGGCATGCGGCCGGGCCTGACCGAGGAGGCGCGCGACGGCAACCTGCGGTTCCGCCCGTTCTCCGAGGCCGGCTTCATCGACGATCTCGCGAGCTGCCGCGGCGTGATCGCCGGCGGCGGCTTCACGCTGATGGGCGAGGCCGTCTACCTCCACAAGCCGATGCTGTCGGTGCCGCTCGCTGGGCAGTTCGAGCAGGTGCTCAACGCCCGGTACCTCGAGCGCGAGGGCTACGGCGTGGCCGCCGACGACCTCGACGACCCGGCCGTGGTGCCGCGGTTCCTCGAGCGCGTCGGCGACTGCGGCCGCGCGCTCGCCGCCTACCGCCAGGACGGCAACCGCGAGCTGCTCGCCGCGGTCGACGCGTTCCTCGCGCGCGCGGTCACGCCGTCGGCGTGAGCGTGACCTCGAGCCCGAAGTGGTCCGAGGGGAAGGTCCCGTCGACGTCGATCGGCGCCATCCCCACCCGCTCGATCGCCGTCGCGCGCCACCGCGCGCTGCGCACCAGCACCCGGTCGATCCGCTTGCGCGAGGTCTTGCCCATGACCTCGCGCCGCATCGTGTTGACGTCGCTGTCGACGGTGTAGCCCGGGTCGTCGGGGTGCAGCGCCGGCCACACGTCGACGAACTCGGGATCGAGCGTGGTCGTCTCGCCGGCGTCGGCGGGCGAGAAGTTCAGGTCGCCGACCAGGCACACGTCGGCGCCGCGGCGGGCCAGCCACGGCTGGAGGATCGCGAGCTGCGCGACGCGCGTCGTGCCGCTGGTCGCCATGCTCTCGAGGTGGATCGTCGCGACCGTGAGCCCGCACGCCAGGTCGACCGCGACCAGGCGGCGCTCCATCGCCGTCGGCAGGTCGCCCAGCACCTCCGCGGTCCGCACCGCGCGCCGCGCCAGCACGACGACGCCGTAGCCGAGCCGCTTGGGCTCGACCGTGCCGTCGTCATCGTCGCGGACGTCGTAGCCCGCCGCCCACGGCGCGGCCGCGAGCGCCTCGCGCAGGGCCGGCGTCACCTCCTGCAGCGCGATCACGTCCGGCCGTCGCCGCCCGAGCTCGGCGAGCAGCGCCTCGCACCGCTCCTCGAACCGGTGCCCGCCGAACCAGACGTTCCAGGTGAGGACGCGCAGCGGCTCGTGCGCGGCGCTCACGGGTGCGTCACCGGCGCCGGCACCCAGCGCACGCTGTCGCCGACGCCGAGCTGGCCGTAGCGGCCCTCGCCCCAGCAGTAGAGCGTGCGCTCGACCTCGTCGCGGACGCCGCAGCTCGACCGCGACCCGGCGGACACCTCGACCCAGTCGGTGAAGCCGCCGACGCTGCTGCCGAGCGACGAGCGGTTCTCGAACGTCCCGTCGCCGAGCTGGCCGACGCCGTTGTCGCCGAAGCAGTGCAGGGCGCCGGTGGCGCGGAGCGCGCATGTGTGCTCGCCCGCGACGTCGACGTCGACCCAGTCGTCCGCCGTCCCGACGCGGACGAGCGTCGGGCCGTCGCCCCCGCCATGGCCGGCCTGGCCGGCGTAGTTGGCGCCCCAGCACCACAGCGAGCCCTGGGAGCCGGAGCCCGTGAGGATCCCGCACGTGTGCGCGAGCCCCGCGGCCACGTCGATCCAGCCGTCGGTCACGCCGGGCGTCGGGTCGGCGACCAGCTCCGGCGCGAGCACGAGGCCGGAGGCCTGCCCGAGGCGCCCGAACCCGTTCTCGCCCCAGCAGTAGAGCTGCCCGGGCGTCGCGCCCGCGGAGATCCCGCAGGCGTACGCCACGCCCATCGACACCATCGTCCACCCCGTCGGTCCACCGGCGATGTCGGTCGGCGTGTCGAGCTGAGGGCCGGGCGCGTCGCCGTTGCCGAGCTGGCCGTAGTCGTTCGCGCCCCAGCACCGGCGGGCGCCGTCGTCGGCGGCGACCGCGCAGCTCGTGCTGATCCCCGTGGTCAGCCGCGTGACCAGCTCGGCGTCGACCATCGCGGGCGTGTAGTCCGACGGCGCCTCGACGCCGCGCTGGCCGACGTCGTTGGCGCCCCAGCACAGCACGACCCCGCCGCTCACGGTCGTGAGCGCGCACGAGTGCTGGTAGCCCGCGACGATGTACTCGAGCGTCTCCTCGGTGTCGACGAGCAGCGGCGAGGCGTACAGCGGCGCGGCGCGGGCCGCGCCGCCGCCGAGCTGGGGCCCGGTGTTGAGGCCCCAGCAGTAGGCCTGGCCCAAGGTGGTCGTCGCGCACGTGTGATCGACGCCGACGTCGACCTGGCGCCAGCCGCCGACGTCGAGCGGGATGGGCGTGGGCGTGCGCAGATCCGAGATCACGCCGTCGCCGAGCTGGCCGTCCGACGTGTCGCCCCAGCACGCGAGCGCGCCGGCGTCGTCGAGCGCGCACGCGTGGCGCGCGCCCAGCGCGACCTGCGTCACGACGCCGATCCCGCCGATCGGCGTCGGATCGGTGACCCGCCAGGTGGGGACGGCGGCGAGCTGCCCCTCCTCGTTGAACCCGAAGCACGAGGCCGTGCCACCGTCGATCAGGCAGCCGCCGCTGCCGCCCATGACCACGCCGTCGACGCCCTCGAGCGAGCCGTAGCGCGCCGGGACCGGCGAGCCCGAGGTGCCGGGGATGTAGAAGGTGCGCCCCCAGCAGTGGACCTGCCCGTCGACGTCGAGCGCGCAGCTCGCGTGCGGGCCCGACGCGACGCGCTGCCAGTCGCGCACGCCGTCGTCGACGACCGGGGTCGGGGTGGCGCGGCTGGTGTTGCCGCCGTCGCCGATGCGGCCGTAGCCGTCGTCGTAGCCCCAGCACAGCAGCTCGCCGCGCGCACCCTGCTCGCCCCGCACGCCGCACGCATGGAAGAACCCGACGCCGATCGAGCGCCACGGCCCGCCGGGGACCGCGAGCGGCACGGCGGACACCTGCGACATCTGCCCGGTCCCGAGCTGCCCGCCGATCGTCGAGCCGAAACACCACAGCGAGCCGTCATCGCGCAGCGCGCACGTGTACGTCTCGCCGGTGCCGACCGTCGTCCACGCGTCGCCGGTCAGGCCGGCCGGATCGGCGACCTGCGTCGGCGGCAGCGTGTCGGCCGCGGTCGAGCCGCACTGGCGCTCCTCGTTGTCGCCCCAGCACCACAGCTCGCCGGCGCGCACGGCGCACGTGTGGGTGCCGCCCGCGCTCACGACGTCCCAGCCGGTGGTGGGCGTGTCGTCGATGTCGACGCGGACCGGATCGCCGCTGCGCGTCGGGCTCGCCACGCCGAGCTGGCGCGCGTCGTTGCGGCCCCAGCACCACAGCGCGCCGTCGCCGTCGATCGCGCACGTGTGATCGGCGCCCGCGGCGACGAACCGCCACGCCGTGAGCGGCACCTCGGCGTCCGCGGCGTCGCCGTCCCCGCCGCCGTCGTTGCCTGGGCCCGGGCAGCTCTGGCCCTCGGCGACGCACCGCCCCTGCGCGCACGACAGCGCGCCCGGGCAGTCGGCGGACGTCGCGCAGCTCACCGCGCACGCGCCGAGGCGCGGGTCGTAGCAGCCGGCGAGCGCGAGCGCGGCCGCCGTCAGCGCGACGGCGAGCGCGGCCGCCACCGCCGCCCGCGGCTCGAAGGAGGTCGCACCGTCCCGGTTCGGCACGGGCCTATCGTAGCCGCTCGGGCGTGGCCGCGACGCTGTCCGCGTCACACGATCCGCACGCGCGTGCCGCCGGCGGGGGCGAGCGTGACGGTGCGGCGCGTGACCCGCACCGGGCCCGGAGCGGCGAGCTCCAGCCGCAGCCGGGACAGCACGACGCCGAGCACCAGCTTCATCTCGTACAGCGCGAACGCCATCCCGAGGCAGCGCCGGATCCCGCCGCCGAACGGCAGCCATGCGTACGGGTCGGGCTTGACGCCCAGGAACCGCTCGGGCCGGAACGCCGCGGGCTCGGCGTAGACGTCGGCGCGGCGGTGGGCGAGGTGGATGCACGGCGTGAGGTACACGCCGGCCGGCAGGTCGTGGCCCGCGAACCGCATCGGCCGCTGGAGCTGGCGGACGACGTCGGGGACGATCGGGCGCACGCGCAGCGTCTCCCTCACGACCGCGTCGAGGTAGTCGAGCCCGGCGTAGCCCGCCGGGTCGGTGACCGTGGCCAGCTCGTCGCGCAGCCGGACGAGGGTGGCGGGGTGCTCGAGCAGGCACGCCACCGCCCACGACAGCCCGGTCGCGGTCGTCTCGTGCCCGGCGACCAGCATCGTCAGCAGCTCGTCGCACAGCTCGTCGTCGGTCATCGGCCGGCCGGCGTCGTCGCGCGCGCCGAGCAGGAGCGACAGGATGTCGGCGCGCGGCGCCGCCGGGGCCGCCCGGCGCGCGGCGATCATCCGGTGGAGCGCCCGCGCGACCGTCGCGCGCCGCCGCAGGAACGCGCGGAACGGGCTGCCCGGCACGTCGACGTACTTGACCGGCAAGAACGCCAGCAGCGCCGGCGGCGGCCGCAGCACGTCGAGCAGCAGCTGGCGCAGCTCGCGCATCGGGGCGCCCTCGTCGACGCCGAACACCGCGCGCAGGATCACGTCCATCGTGATCGCCTGCATGTGGTCGTGCAGCGCGAACGGGCGATCGCGTGGCATCCGCGCCACCTCCGCCGCGGCGACGTCCGCGATCAGGCCGGCGTACGCGTGCATGCGCTCGCCGCGCAGCGGCGGCGACAGCAGCCGGCGCTCGCGCAGGTGGGGCGCGCCGTCGAGCAGCAGCACCGAGTGCTTGCCGACGAGCGGCTCGAGCACGACGTTGGCCTTGCCGGCGTGCAGGACGTCGTCGTCGCCGGTGAACACGGCCTTGATCAGCGCCGGCGCGGCGACGAACACGAACGGCGCGTAGCCCGGCAGCCGCACCGTGAACGGATCGCCGTGGCGGCGCGCGCAGTCCTCGAGCCACGGCAGCGGCCGGCGCGTGAACTCGACGAGCTGCCACAGGCTGGGGACGCGGGGACCGGGGGGCAGCACGCGCGTTCGATGCTCGCACCGCGCGGATCGGCGCGCCAGCGCGGTCGCGACCCGGTCACGGCATCGAGCGAACGCTGGCCACCGAGGCCACACGACCCGCGCGCCGCGCGCTGGCACCCGACGTGCTTCGTCACGGGCCAGCGGGGCACGCACCCGCGGAGGACATCATGGACCGCACCGCCCTCGCCGTCACGACCGCGCCCGGCGCCGACGTCACCGGGCTGCTGAGCACCGACTCCGGCGCGCTGGTCAACACGCCGTTCTCGCAGCGCGCGCGCTTCACGCTCGAGGCGACGCCGTCGGGGACCAACCCCGAGGAGCTGCTCGCGGCGGCGTGCGCGAGCTGCTTCACCGCGGAGCTCGGCGCGCGCCTCGCCGCGGCAGGGCACGCCGCCCACTCGCTGCGCACCGAGGCGCGCGTCCAGCTGATCCATCCTGGCGGACGGTGGACGATCGGCGCGATCCGCCTCCACTGCAGCGCGATCGTGCCGGGCATCGACGACGCCGAGTTCCGCGCGATCGCCCACGCGGCCAAGGCCGCCGGGCCGATCGCGCACGCGCTCTTGCCCGACATCACGCTCACCGTGAGCCGCCACGACCGCGTGGTCGTCGCCGAGCCGGCCTCGGATCCGGGCCTGCGGCTGCGGCCGTGAGTGGAACCCGGAGGCCGCGGTGGCCTCGGCGCGCGTGCCTCGCCGCGCGAGCCCGGGTCCGAGGTGGATCGAGCTGGACCGAGCTGGACCGTGCAACTGGATCGACGGCTCAGGTGAGCCGCCCGACGAGCGTCGCTCTCCAGGGGGTTGTCCCCGCACGCCAGCCTCGCGGCCGTCCTTCGCGACCGCGTTGCCCTCCTGCCGTTTCCGATGCGGTCCGACTCCAGGGCGTTGCTCCAGGGTGCGATCCGAGGCGTTCACGAGGCGCACGTCGCGCCTCCATGAGTCACCCGTTCCCCTCCTGAGCTTTCACGCTTCCCGCGGTTCTGCGCCTCCGTGTGACCGGGGTGTCACCGTTCGAGGATTCGCCGAGCGGCCCTCCTGGGCCGTCGATCCGTCGAGATGACAGAGCAACTGCCGTGCCCGCAGAACCGTGGGGCCGGCGCGGGAGAACGCGCAGACCCTTCGCCAGGCCGTGCGCGCGTGCCCCCGGATTTCGCGATCGGCCACCTTTACAGCGCGGCCGCCGACGACGACCGTGCTGGGTGTGAGCCCCCACACCAGCCTGGTCACCGGTGCCACCGGCACCGTCGGTGGCGCCATCGTCCAGCACCTCCTCGGCGCGGGGCGCCCCGTGCGCGCGCTGGTGCGTGACCCCGCGCGCGCCCGCGCGATCCTGCCCGCCGAGGTCGAGCTCGTCGCCGGCGACGTCACCGACGACGCGTCGGTGCGCGCCGCGGTCGCCGGCTGCGCGTCGGTGTTCCACGCCGCCGGGCTCCCCGAGCAGTGGCTACGCGATCCGCGCCGCTTCACCGAGGTCAACGTCGGCGGCACGGTCCACGTCGGCGAGGCGGCGCTCGCCGCGGGCGTCGAGCGGTTCGTCTACACCAGCACGATCGACGTGTTCGCGTGGACCCACGGCCAGCCGTTCGACGAGGCCACGCTCGCGACCGCGCCGAAGGGCTCGGCCTACGAGCGCTCCAAGCAGGAGGCCGACCGCGCGATGGTCGCGCTCGCCGCGCGCGGGCTGCCGGTCCGGTTCGCCCACCCGTCGGCGGTGTACGGCGACGCGCCGGCGCTGAACCCGGGCCTCAACGACGTCCTCGTCCGGCTGATCCAGGGCAAGCTGCCGCTGCTGTTGCCCGGCGGGATCCCGGTCGTGCTCGCCGACGACGTCGCGCGCGGGCAGCTCGCGCTGGAGGCCGCGGCGCCGGGCGCGCGCGCGATCCTCAGCGATCGCTTCGTCACGCTGGTCGAGCTGGCGCGCGCGACCCTCGCCGCCGCCGGGCTCGAGCGCCGGCCGCCCCGGGTCATGCCGCGGTGGTTCGCGCGGGCCGTCAGCGCGACCGGCGAGGCGCTCGCGAAGCTCACGCGCCGCGCGCCGCTGATCCCGGCCGGCCAGCTCCAGTTCCTGCTCGAGGACGTCCACCCGGACGCGTCGCACGCGCGGACGCTGGGCTGGAGCGCCACGCCGTTCGAGCTCGGCATCCAGCGCGCGGTGACGGCGTTCCGCGCGCGCGGCTGGATCTGAGCGTGCGCGGGTCGCCCGCGTCGCGGCGTCGCGGGTAGAGTGCGCGCCATGCGCACCCCCCTGTTCCTCTCGCTCTCCGTCTCCCTCTCGCTGCTGGCCGCCGCGTGCGGCGGCGCCGACAAGCCGACCCCGACGACGCCGGATCCGGACCCGACCGCGGAGGCGCCGGCGGACGATCCGGCCGCGCCCGAGCTGATGGCGCCCGAGCAGTGCGAGGCCGCCGGCGGCAGCGTCGTCGGCGACATCGGCGACGGCTCGGTCCAGTGCCCCGAGGGCACGGTCGAGATCGGCAACGTCTCCGGCGGCGTCGAGGCGCAGCTGTGCTGCCAGCCGACGGCCGACGGCGCCGAGTGAGCTGACCGGTCACGCGCGCCCTGCGACACCTGCGACGCCTGCGACACGCGCGTCGTCGGTGCACGCGCGCGTTTCGCGGCGCGCGCGCGCGCGCTACGGTCGACGCGATGTCGACCTCTCGTCGCGATCTCCCTCGCCGCGACGTGCTGCGCGGCGGCCTCGCCGCGGCAGCGCTCGCGGCGCTCCCTGGCTGCGGTGACGGCCGCCCGCGCGTCGCCGCGCCGCCGCCGCCGGACGTCTCGCCACCCGGCGGCGGCAAGAAGAAGATCCTGATCCTCGGCGGCACCGGCTTCCTCGGCCCCAAGACGATCGACGTCGCGCTCGCGCGCGGCCACGAGGTCACGATCTTCAACCGCGGCAAGCGCGAGAAGTACCTGCCGCTCGATCCGGCGGTGAAGGTCGAGGTCGAGCACCTCTACGGCAACCGCGACCCCGAGCTGCCCGCCGACGACGAGCGCGGCCCCGACGGCGCGCTGCTCCACCCCGACGGCAGCCCGCGCGGCCTCGAGCAGCTCGTCGGCCGGACGTGGGACGTCGTGATCGACAACTCCGGCTACGTCCCGCGCGTGGTCAAGGCGTCGGCGGAGCTGCTCGCGGCGCAGGGCTGCAAGCAGTACATCTTCATCTCGAGCATCTCGGCCTACGACGAGGCCGCGATCCCGGCGGAGGGCGGCGACGAGGACACCCGCCTCGCCGAGCTCGCCGACCCCACGGTCGAGACGATGGGCGCGCAGTTCGAGAACTACGGCGGGCTCAAGGTGCTGTGCGAGCGCGCGGCCCAGGCCGCGTTCCCCGCCGGCGCGACGATCGTCCGCCCCGGCTACATCGTCGGCCCGGGCGATCCGACCGACCGGTTCACGTACTGGCCGGTGCGCGTCGCCCGCGGCGGCGAGGTGCTCGCGCCCGGCGCGCCGGACGATCCGCTGCAGTGGATCGACGTGCGCGATCTCGCGGCGTGGCTCGTCACCCTCGCCGAGGGCGGCACGACCGGCGCGTTCCACGCGGTCGGCCCGACGCCGCCGGCGCGGTGGGGCGAGGTGCTCGACCGCTGCGTCGCGGTGTCCGGCAGCGGCGCGACGCTGACCTGGGTCGACGCGAGCTGGCTCGAGCAGCACGCCGCGCCCCAGGACGCGTTCCCGATCTGGATCGCGCCGGCCGGCCCGTACGCGGGCTTTCACCGGTGGAACAACGCGCGCGCCGTCGCCGCGGGCCTCACGCAGCGGCCGCTCGACGACACGCTGCGCGCGATCCTCGACTGGTTCCCCGGCGAGCTCGAGCGCCGCGTCCGCGTCACCGCCGAGCTCGCCGCCACCAACCAGGCCAAGGGCCTGCCGCCGCCGCCCGATCCGACGGTGGTGCGCGCCGGGCCGCCGCCGGCGCGCGAGGCGGAGCTGCTCGCGGCGTGGAAGGCGCGCAAGGCAGGGTAGGGCGGACGGCGCGGGTCAGTCGTCGCCGAGATCGTCGTCGAGGTCGCCGCGGCGATAGCCCCACTCGATCGCGGCGCCACCCGCGGCCCCGGCGGCCGGCGGCGGCGGCGGCGCGACGTAGCGCCCGAGCCGGTACAGCTCGTCGCGCAGCCGCGCGACCTCGTCGCGCAGCCGTGCGTTGTCCTGCTCGAGCCGCTCGATCGTCGCGCGCAGCGCGGTGACCTCGTCCGTCATCGCCGACGAGTATGCCGTCAGCCGCGGCGAAAGCGATCGTAGACGCGCCGGATCACGCCGGGGCCGCGCGCGGCGGCGACGCCGTCGCCGAGCTCCCGGCTGAGCCCGCCGCCCTCGCCCCGCTGCAGGACGACCGACTCGACGTAGCGGCCGATCATCCCCAGCTGCGCCTGCGGCACGTCCAGCGCGCGCCCCAGCCGCGCGATCACCGCCGACTCGGTCGGCGCGACCTTGCCGTCGGCGAACACGATCGCGATCGCGTCGGTCACCAGGTCGACGCGCAGCGCGACGTTGCGGCGCAGCCGCGCGATCGCCGCGTCGACGACCGCCGCGTCCGGGCCGTGCGCGGTCGCGACCACGGCCGCGCGCTGGGCGTCGCTCAGCCCCGCGTCCCGGCACAGCTCCTCGAGCGTCGCGAGCTCGTCCGCGGACGCCTCGCGATCGGCGCTCACCACCGACGCGACGACGGTGAGGTAGTCGACGCGCTCGACCTCGGTGGCGCGGCGCAGGTGGACGACATCATCGGCAGGGACCATCGCCGCCAGCGTAGCGTGACCGCGGGCGCCTGGCCTGCCCGCGCGCCTCGTCCGTGGCGCCGGGGCGCGCCGATGCGGCGACTCGCCGCACCGCGCGTCGCCGGGCCCTTCGTGTCACCCTCGTCTGCGTATGGTCGTCGTCTTCAACCTGCTCGCGCTCGCGATCCTCGGCGCCGGGCTCGCGGTGGGCGCGGTCGTGGGTGAGGTGACCGGCAGCGTGCTCGCGATGGTGATCGTCGCGTGCGTCGTCGCGGCGGCGATCGACGTCGCGATCCGCCGGCGCCAGCGCAAGGGGCTGTTCGCCGTCGACGGGGGAGGCCTGATGGTGTTCCTCCCCGTCTGGCTCTTCGCGCTCGCCGCCTTGCTCGCGACCGCGCTGGTCGCGACCGCGCTGCCGCCAGGATGGGACCGGCCGGCCGGCGGCGCGGTCGACGCAGGCCGTTGAGGCGCGGTCGGCTCGCCGGCGCGCGCCGGCGCCCCGGCGCGCGTGGTACATCGCCTCGCCATGGACGCGCTGTTCCCCTGGCTCGACGCGCCGAGCGACCGCCTCGCCGTTCGCGTCGGCGACGCCGCCCTGACCCAGCGCCAGCTCGCCGCCGCCTGCGCCGCGCACGTCGCCGCGCTGCGCGCGCGCGGGCTCGCCACGGGCGATCGCGTCGCGGTGTGGACGCAGCCGGCGCTCGCCACCGCGGTCGCGCTGGTCGCGCAGGCGGCGGCCGGCTACGTCTCGGTGCCGCTCGACGCCAAGCTCGGCGATCACGAGCTGGCGCACGTCCTCGGTGACGCCGCGCCGCGGGCGTGCGTCGCGGCCGACGTCGACGCGGTCGCCGGCCGGGCCGGGGCGCTCGCCACCCTCGCCGTCACCGCGCCGACGGCCGACGCGCCGCCGCTCGTCCCGGTGGCGGTGCGCGGCGCGCCCGCGCTGGTGCTCTACACCTCGGGCACCACCGGCGCGCCCAAGGGCGCGGTGATCACCGATCGCAACGTCGCCGCCAACCTCGACATGCTCGCCCGCGCGTGGGCGTGGACCGGCGACGACGTCGTCGTCCACGCGCTGCCGCTCTATCATGTGCACGGGCTGGTGCTCGGCCTGTTCGGCAGCCTGCGCCGCGGCGGCGCGCTGCGCTGGGTGCCGCGGTTCACCCCCGACGGCCTCGCCGACGCGCTGCGCGACCACCCGCGCGCCGTCGTGTTCGCGGTGCCGACGATGTACCACCGGCTGTGCGACGCCGCCGACGCGGCGCCGGCGATCGCCGACGCGCTGCGCGGCGCGCGCCTGCTGGTCAGCGGCTCGGCGCCGCTGGCGGCGCGCGAGCACGCCCGCGTCGAGCGGCTCACCGGCCACCGCGTGATCGAGCGCTACGGCCTGACCGAGACGCTGATCAACTGCTCGGCCCGCCACGACGGCGACCGCCGCGCCGGCCACGTCGGCCCGCGGCTCGACGGCGTCGAGCTGCGGCTGGTCGACGACGCGCGCCGGCCGCTGGCCGCGGGCGCCGGCGGCGACGCCGAGGCGATCGGCGAGGTCGCCGTGCGCGGGCCGAACGTGTTCGCGGGGTACCTGAACCGCGACGACGCCACCCGCGCCGTGCTCGACGCCGACGGCTGGTTCTACACCGGCGACCTCGCGACGCTCGCGCCCGACGGCCAGGTGCGGATCGTCGGCCGGCGCTCGACCGACATCCTCAAGTGCGGCGGCTTCAAGGTCGGCGCCGGCGAGGTCGAGGCCGCGCTGCTCGAGCACCCCGCGGTCGCCGAGGCCGCGGTGATCGGCGCCCCCGATCCCGACCTCGGCGAGCGGATCGTCGCGTTCGTCGTCGCGCGCGCGCCCGTCGACGCCGCCGCGCTCGCCGATCACGTCGCCGCGCACCTGTCGCCGCACAAGCGCCCGCGCGAGCTGCGCTTCGTCGACGCGCTGCCGCGCAACGCGATGGGCAAGGTCCAGAAGACCGCCCTGCGCGCGCTCACCGGGTGAGCGCCTCGGCCAGCGCGCCGAGCAGCCGGCCGCCGTCGCCGCGCCACGCCGCGCCGTGCATGCACGCCAGCGTCGTCGCGCCGGTCGCCGCCAGGCGCGCCAGCGGCTCGCTCGCGCGCCGGGTGTGCGAGTAGTAGTCCATCGCGGCGCGGAACGCCTCGCTCGGCCCCAGGATGTCGCCCTCGACCAGCGGTGCGTGGTCGGCTCCGGGCTGGGTGAACAGATCGCCGCAGAACAGCGTCCGGGTCGTGGCCTCGAACAGGAAGCCGTTCTCCCACCCGTGAGGAACGTGCGGCGCGTCGAGCCACGTCACGGTCCGGCGACCGAGCGAGAGGCTCTCGCCATCGCCCAGCGCGCGCGCCGGCCGGTCGGCGAGGTCGTCGATCGAGACCATCGCGGCGACCCGGCCGCACAGCGGCTGCGCGGCCGGCGCGACGGCGAGCAGATCGTTGAGGCCGCCGCACTCGTCGGCTTCGACGCGCGAGAACCCGATCCAGCGCAGCCGCTCCGGCGGCAGCACCGCGGCGATCGCGTCGCGCACCAGCGGAAACATCCGCCGCGGCCCGGTGTGGACGAGCAGGGGCTGGTCGTCGACGACCAGGTACTGGTTGAAGCTGAAGCCGCCGGGCGCGTCCCGGATCGGGGTGTGGATGCGGTAGATCCCGTCGCTGATCTCGTCGATGCGCGTGCCGGTCTGTGGGTTGGTGATCGTCATGCCCGGTGGTGTCGCGACCTGGCGCCGCGTGCTGCCCGCCCGCGACCGGGCGATCGTAGCGCTCACGTTCTACGCCGATCACGACGCCGACGAGATCGCCGCCGCGCTCGGGATGACCGCCGGCAGCGTGCGCGTCGCGCGCCATCGCGCGGTCGGCCGCCTCGCGACGTGCATGGGGGGCGCGTGAGCTGCGCCGCTGGCGTCCCGCTCGATCGCCTGGTCGCGTACTGGCTCGGCGATACGACCTCGGTCGCGCTCGACGTCGAGCTCGAAGAGCACCAGTGGGCGTGCGACGACTGCACGCGCCGGCTCGCGTGGCTCGCGAGCCTCGGCGACGCCACGCGCGCGCTGGTCCGCCGTCGCGGCGGCCTCGCGCTCCCGTTGACCGGCGCGCTCGTCGATCGGCTCGCCGCCGACGGCGTCCGGCTGCGCCACTACCGGCCCGCGCGCAACCAGGACGTCGCGTGCGCGGTCGCGCTCGACGACGACCTCGTCGCGTCGTGGCTCGACGCCGACCCCGCGGACGACGAGCGGATCGACGTCGAGCTGCGCGGCCCCGACGGCGCGCTGTGGCAGCGGTACGAAGACATCCCGGTCGATCGCGCGGTCGGCAAGGTCGTGCTCGCCGAGGCCGGTGACCGGATCCGCCTGCTGCCCACGATCACGATCGATGTCGTGGTCACGGCGGTGGGGCCGCGCGGCGCCCGCTTGGTCAGTCGCCACGCGTACCACCACACCGCGGCCGGCTGACGGGCGCGGCGCGCCAGGCTCCGCTTCGCCGGCGGCCCGCGAGGTCTCCGACTCCGTCTCCGTCTCCGTCTCCGTCTTCGTCTCTGTCTCCGACTCCGTCTCCGACTCCGACTCCGACTCCGTCTCCGTCTCCGACTCTGTCTCCGTCTCTGTCTCCGACTCCGACTCCGTCTCCGACTCCGACTCCGTCTCCGTCTCCGATTCCGACTCCGTCTGCGTCTGCCGGTCACGTCCGGCGCGCGAGCTCCGCGACGGCGCGGGCGAGCTCCTCGATGCTCACCGGCTTCTGGACCACGCCGTCGACCGCGGCGCGCTCGTCGGGCGCGACCTCCTGGCCGGTGAAGTACGCGATCCGCGCGCGCGGGGCCCACGCCCGCAGCGACGGCAGCAACCGCGTGCCTGGCCCGCCGGGCAGCGAGCGATCGAGCAGGATCACCTCGACGGGCTGGCGCTCCAGCACGGCCTGCGCCTCGTTGCGGTCCGCGGCGCCGAACGCGCGGTAACCGAGCTCCTCGAGCGACTCGATGACCAGCCGCACGATCATCGGCTCGTCGTCGATCACCAGCACGGTTGCGCCCGCCGGCACGACCGCGGCCGCCGGCGCCACGGCGCTCGGCTCGGGCGCGGGGGGGCTCGCGGGCAGGAGCACGCGTACGGTCGTGCCCGCGCCCGGCGTCGAGTCGAGCTCGATCAGCCCACCCAGGTCTCGCACGATCGCGTAGCTGGTCGCGAGCCCCAGCCCGGTGCCGCGCCCGACCGGCTTGGTCGTGAAGAACGGCTCGAACGCGTGGCTGCGGGCGTACGCGCTCATCCCCGCGCCGTCGTCGCGCACGCTCACCGCGACGCCGCCGTCCGTCGCCGCGACGCGCGGGTCGTGGTGCCGGGTCACCGAGACCTCGATCTGCGGCGCCTCGCGCCCGGCCTCGACCACGGCGTCCCGCGCGTTCAGCAGCAGGTTCATCAGCACCTGCTCGAGGTCGCTCTCCTCCGCGCGGACCCGCAGGGTCTCGTCGGCGACCTCGCACCGCAGCGTGATGTGGCGCTCGAACGTGCGCTCGCACATCGACGTGAGACGACGCGCCAGCTGCCCCGGAGCGCACAGCCCGGGATCCACGCGGCGGCGCTGCCCCGCGAACGTCATGAGCTTGCGCACCATGTCGGCCGCGCGCTCCGACGCGTCGCGGGCGTGATCCAGCACCGTCGCGTGCGAGTCGGGCACGACCCGGGCGAGCAGGTCGAGGCTCGGCATCACCACCATCAACATGTTGTTGAAGTTGTGCGCCACGCCCGCGGTGAGCCGCCCCACCGCCTCCATCTTCTGGGCGCGGCGCAGCTGCTCCTCGAGCTCGCGCTGCTCCGTCACGTCGAGGTTTCCGCCGGTGAAGCGCACGGGGCGGCCGCTCGCGTCGCGCTCGAGCTCGCCGAGGCTGAGGAGCCAGCGCACGGCCCCGTCGGGGCGGATGATCCGGTGCAGGACCGGCTCGAACCGTCCGGTCGCGACCGCGCTCTGGCCGGAGCGCCGAACTGCCGCGCGGTCGTCGGGGTGCACCGCGAGCTCGGTGTACCTCGTGAGGTCGACGGGCTCGTCGCGCCCCATCAGCTGGCGCATGCGCTCGTCCCACAGCACCTCCCCGCTGGCGACGTCCCAGCTCCACAGCCCGAGCTTGGTCGAGGCGAGCGCGATCCGCAGCTTCTGCTCCGTCTCGGCGAGCGCGCGCTCGCGCCTGACGATGTCGGAGATGTCCAGCGCGATGAAGCAGCCGCCCGAGGTGCCGTCGGCGAACGGGGCGGGCGAGACGAACACGCGGTAGCGCCGCTGGGTGCCGTGCGGGCCGGGCCCGGTGGTCTCGTAGGAGCCGACGACGCCGGTGCGTAGCGCGGCCTCGATGGTCTCCCGGGCGCGCGGGTGATCCTCCGGCGGGATGAAGTCGAGGGCCGGTCGGCCGACGACGTCGTCCTCGCGCAGCCCGGGCATCAGGTGGCTGACGAACCGGATCGTGAGGTCGGCGTCGAACCACAGCACGACCGCCGGCAGCGCCTGCAGGACCGAGCCCAGGAGCGTGGCCAGGTCACGGCTCGAGCGTCGCTCCAGCTCCTCGACCCGCCGGTGCAGGCGGTCGAGCTCGGACCGCAGCGCCTCCTCCTCCGCTTCCTCCATGGCGATCTACACTAGCCCAGCTCCCGCCGGGTGGGCGGCGCGGTCGCGGCTCAGCAGCCGGGGAAGCACGCGACGCCGAGCCGCCCGGCGGCCGCGGCGCGGGTCGCCGCCGCGAGCTCGAGCACGCGGTCGACGGCGGCGATCGCGCGCGCCTGCGCCTCGGGCGTCGTCGCGTACTTGTCGAGCAGCGCGCGGCCGATCTGCTGGTGCTCGCGCTCCTCGGGCTGGATGATCGTCTCGTACAGCCGCACGGTCTCGTCGTCGCCGCGCGCGCGGCAGTACGCGATGAACGACTCGTTGACGCCGTAGGCGATCGACTCCAGCGCGAACAGCCCCGCCGCCACCCGCTCGACCGTGTCGTCCAGCGTCGCGAGGTAGCGGAACAGCGGGTTCGCGGTCGGCGGCACGAAACCGTCGACGTCGAAGCCGTGCGCGCGCAGCCGGTCCGCGACGAGCTGGAAGTGGCCGGCCTCGTCGCCTGCCTGGCGCGCGAACGCCAGCTTGGCGTCGACCTCGGGCGTCGACGCGACCCACGACGCCGCGAGCTCGCTGACCGAGATCTCGTTGACGAGCGCGACCTGCAGCAACGCCTTGGCGTCGGCGCCGCCCGCGCCTCCCGGGGCGACCTGTCCGGCCGCGATGATCCCGGTGAGCCGGTCGTGCGCGTGGGCCTCGAGCTGTTCGGAGAACCGCATGCCCCGGATATAGCAGCGCCACGTGTCGCTCGCAGGGTGGCAGAGTGGACGTCTCACGTGTCCTGACGTCATGCCGCGCGCCGCCGTCCTCGCCCTGTCGTTGCTGGTCACCGCCGCCGCTCCGGGCGCAGCACGCGCCGGGCCGTCCGCGGTGCTCTCCGAGGCCCGCGTGGTCGACGGCGTCGGCGACGTCGACACCATGCGGCTCGGGCTGTTCGCGGCCGGCGCCCGGTGGCGCGCCGCGCCGACGCTCGACGTCCAGGCCACGGCGCTCGCCCTCGCGACCCGCGGCACCGCCGACCTCGGCGACC
The DNA here is from genome assembly GCA_011526095.1 of Myxococcales bacterium. Lineage (GTDB taxonomy): Bacteria > Myxococcota_A > Polyangia > Haliangiales > Haliangiaceae > WYBA01. The sequence continues at coordinate 20,542 of WYBA01000032.1, forward strand.
CTGCCGCCGGCGGGTTCGGCGGCGAGCTCGCCGCGCGGATCACGCCGTGGCCCGACGCCGCGGTGCGCCCGCACGCGCGCGCCTCGCTCGGCGGCCTGCTGTTCCCCGGCGCGCCGTTCCTGCCCGGCGGCGACGTCTACGAGGCGATCATCACCTACGGCGCCGGCGCGGAGGTGTCGCTCGGCGGGCGGTGGCGCGGCTCGGTCGAGCTGTTCACCGTGCACCTGTCGAACGGGCAGGGGCTCGGGCCGTTCAACCCGGCCTACGACGGCGTCGGCGCGACGCTCGCCGTCGGCTACGCGCTCGCGTCCGGGCCGGTCATCGCCCGGCCGGCCGCGCCGTCCCCGTCGCGGCCTCCGGTCGACCTCGTCGTCGACGCCTCGCTCGGCGCGGTCGACGACGCCGTGCTGGCCAGCGCGCGCGCCCGCCCTGGCGCGCGCCTCACCTCGCGCCTCACCGCCGCGCTCGACCTCGAGGTCGGCTCGCTCGCCGACGTCGCGTTCGCCGAGGCCGGCGTCGACCTCGTCGCCCACGCCGCGCCCGTCCGCGGCGGCGTCCACCTCGGGTATCGCCGCTACGCCGGGATCGACACCGCCGTCGTCACCGCCCAGCTCGAGCTCCGCGTCACCCCCGAGCTCGACCTCGTCGCGATGGGCCACCACGAGCGCCCCGACGCCTTCGATCCGGTGTGGCGCGCCGGCGCCGGCCTGCGCCTGGCGCCGACCCCCTCGCTCACCCTCGACCTCGGCGTCGGCTTCGATCGCCTCGGCGATCCGGACGTGTTCGGCGACGATCACGCCGACCCCTACCTCGGCGTCGAGTGGCGCTCGCCGTGGGGCCCAGGCGGCCGCCGCGTCGCGCTGTTCGTGGAGCGCCAGATCTCCACCGTCGACCTCGTCGGCGTCCGCCTCACCGCCGCCGCACCCGCGTGGCGCCGCGTGCGGTGAGCGCCTGCGCGCGCAGCCCGCGCGCCGCCTGCGGTACAACCAGAAGATGCGCCTCGTCCTCGCCGTCTTCGTCGCGCTCACTGCCTGCAAGAGCGGCGAGCGTCCGCCCGATCCGCCGCCGCCGCCGCGGGACCCGCTCACCGTCACCGGCACGTGGGACGACACCGGCAGCCCCGTGCTCGTCGTCGATACCGTCCCCGACGTCAAGGTGATCGTGACGCTGCCCGAGGACGCGGAGCAACGCGAAGGCCGCGAGCAGACGATGGGCATCGGGGCGATCAAGGAGTTCCCCGTCGACGCCAAGGGGCACGCGGAGATTCCGATCTCGTGGCAGACCGGGTTCCCGCTGACGTTCGTCGTGCACACGACCGGGCGCGCCAAGTGGACGACCGTGACGATCGACCCGCCGTTTGCGCTCACCGAGGGCAGCCCCAGCGCGACCTTCTGCGTCGCGCGCGACTGCTCGTTCGGGCTGTCCACCGAGGGCGGGCTGCACCTCGCCTGGCGCAACCTGCCCGCGGGCTGGACGGTCGAGGTCGACGGCCAGGCCGCTCCCGCGGGCGCCGCCGACCGGTTCGCGCTCGACGACGCCGCGATCTGGGCCGCGCCGATCGCTGCCGTCACGGACGGCGGCACCACCGCGGTCAAGACCTACCAGCTCGTCGTCGGCGACGGCGGCGGTCGCACGCTGACGCGGACGCTGACGCTGACCGCGTCGATGGTCCGCGACGCCGTCGTCGCCGCGCTGACCGCGCCCGGCGCCCGGCGCGCCATGACCGCGGCAACGCCGTCGGCCCTCGTCGGAGGCCGCGCGGTGGTCGGCCCCGCGAAGACCGCCGGCGAGCTCACCCACGTCGCCGTGCTGTCGTACCCGGGCCGCGTCGTCGGCACGTGCGGGCCCTACGAGGATCCCTCCGGCAAGGCGGGGCGCACCGCGACGCTCGACAAGCGGGCACAGGACCTCGCGGTCAGCCTGCGCTCGCTCGCGACCGGCGAGGAGGTCGCCGCCAAGCAGTGGAAGGGCGGCGCGCCGAGCTGCCCCAGGACGGTCACGCTGGTCAACGGCGTCCTCTCCAGCGGCGACCCCGTCGGCGACGCGCCGAACGAGAAGCCGGCGCTGGCGTGGATCGCGGCGCAGCTGCGCTGACGGCGCGGGGCGGCGCGGTCACCGCGACGAGGCGCGCGCGCCGCACTACGATGCGCCCATGTTCGTCATCGAGCTGACCTACAAGGTGGACCTCGCGCACATCGACGCCGCGATGAAGCCGCACGTCGCCTGGCTGCAGCGCCACTACGACGCCGGCACGTTCGTCGCGTCGGGGCGCAAGGTGCCGCGCGACGGCGGCGTCATCCTCGCGACCGCGCCGGACCGCGCCACGGTCGAGGCGATCGTCCGCGAGGATCCGTTCGTCGCGCTCGGCCTCGCCGAGGCGCGCGTGATCGAGTTCCGCGCCAGCCAGCGCGCCGCCGACCTGCCGGCGCGGATCACCTGAGTCAGCGCGCCGGGCCCGTGACAGCCGCGGCACCCGCCCCGAGGCCACGACCCACGCAACCGGGCCGCCCGACCGGCGATAGGCGCCCGCGATGGGTGACCACGATGGCCTGTTCAAGCGCGTGTTCAGCGTGCCGGCCCACGCGGCGGCGGAGCTGCGCAGCGTGCTGCCGGCGGCGGTCGTCGAGCGGCTCGACCTCGACGCGCTGACGCTGTCGACTGCGAGCTTCGTCGATCCCGAGCTGTCGGCGTCGCACGTCGACCTGCTGTTCCGGGCGCCGCGCCGCGACCAGCCCGACGCCGAGCCCGTCTACCTCTACTTCCTCGTCGAGCACCAGAGCCAGCCCGATCGCTGGATGCCGTGGCGCGTGCTGACCTACGTCCAGCGGATCTGGGACGCCGCGCTGCGTGAGGCGCCCGCGCGGCGCGCGCTGCCCCCGGTCGTGACGATCGTGGTGCACCACGGCGAGGCAGGGTGGGGCGCGCCGCGGCGGCTGCACGACCTCGTGGAAGGGCTCGACCAGCTGCCCGGGCTGGCGCGGTTCGTCCCCGACGTCGAGATGCTCGTGGACGATCTGGCGACGGTGCCGGACGAGCACCTGCGACAGCGGCCGCTCGCGCCGTTCCCCAAGGTCGCGCTGTGGGTGCTGCGCGATGGGCGCGACGCGGCCGCGTTCGGGGCGCGCCTCGATGCGTGGGCGGACGAGCTGAGGGCGCTGGCCGGGTCCGCGAGCCGCGCGGACATCGAGGTCATCGTGCGCTACATTCTGCGAGTCGCCGGCGACGCGTCGTTCAAGCAGCTCCGCCAGCGCATCATCGACATCGCCCCACCGCTCGAGGAACCCATGGCAACGATGGAAGAGCACCTCATCCAGCGCGGCATCGAGCGCGGCATCGAGCGCGGCATCCAGCAGGGCCTCCAGCGAGGCCGCGAGGAAGGCCGCGAGGAAGGCCACGCGCAGGGGCTTCGCGATGGGCTCGAGCGCCTGCTGCGGTTGCGCTTCGGGGCGCTCTCGCCCGAGGTGCAGGCGCGCCTCGACGAGGCGACGGCGCCGACGCTGCTGCGCTGGATCGAGCGCGCCGTGGCGGAGACGTCGCTCGACGCCGTGCTGCGCGACGGCTGAGCGCCGGCGCCTTCGCGCGTGGCGGACTCGGCGAGCCTACCCCGCGGGATCACGAGGTCTCGCCCTCGCTCGACAGCCGGACGATCGCTCGACCCGCGGGAACGTCACATCGCCGCCCGTGCGTGACACCATCTCGGCGATGCCCCGCACCGCCTCGCTTCTGCTCGCCTGCCTCGCGGTCGGATGTGGCTCCGATGGCGGCGGCGACGCCCCCGACGCCGCGACCGACCGCCCCGACGCCGCGCCGCTGCCGACCGGCCCGCTGACCCTGTACGGCGCGGGCCCGACCGGCGTCGACAACGGCGTCGCCGAGCCGTGCACCGGCCCGACCGCCAGCGGGCGCCAGGTCCTGTGCGTTCGCGCGGGCGCCTCGGGCACCGGCACCGCGGCCGCGCCGCTGGGCACGATCACCGCGGCGCTCGCCGTCGCCCGCGACGGCGACGTCGTCCAGGTCGCCGGCGACGCGAGCTACGCCGAGAGCGTGCAGCACGGCGCCTACAAGAACACGTGCGACAACGCCGGCGTCGCGCTCAACGTCAGCCTGCTCGGCGGCTTCGGCCCGGACTTCGCCGCGCGCGACGCCGCGACCTACCCCACGACCGTGACCGGCGACGGCACCGCGCCGGCGTTCGTGGTCTGCACGATGGCGGGCGCCAGCGTGCTCGACGGCTTCGTCGTCGCGACCGGCAACACCGACCGCGGCATCATCGCCAGCGCCGGCGGCTTCGCCGACGAGGGCGGCACGCTCGTCGTCTCCCACAACGTCGTCCGCGACAACCAGGCGCCCGGCGTGATCGACGACGTCACCTTCGGCGCCGGCATCTCGGTCCACGCCTACGCCGGCGCCACCGTCGAGGTCAGCGACAACCACGTCCTCGACAACACCTCGGGCCGCGGCGCCGGAATCCTCGGCCAGGCCGGCAACACGGTGGGGGAGGGCGCCGTCGTCATCACCCGCAACCGCGTCGAGCGCAACACCTCGCGCGGCTCGCACGGCGGCGGCATGAACCTCGTCGGCGCCGTCGAGGTGTCGTACAACGTCGTGCTCGACAACCAGCTGCTCGGCGAGCTCGCCGGCGGCGGCTGGGGCGCCGGGTTCATCGTCGACGGCAACAGCCAGCGGCCGCGCGCGCAGGTCCACCACAACGTCGTGATGGGCAACCAGGCCGCGAGCTACGCCTCGGGCGAGTTCTACGACGAGGACGTCGACGCCACCGTGGCATTCGAGCTGATCCGCGCCAACGGCTGCGTCGACGAGCGCCGCAGCTCCGGCATCCTCGTCGACGGCGGCAACCTCGGCGACTCGACCGTGACCTTCCGCAACCTGACCGTGATCGGCCATCGCTGCGCCACCGCCGAGCTCGGCGCGCTCGTCGTCCAGGGCGGCAGCGACGCGATCGTCGAGGCCAGCGTGTTCTGGGACAACCTCGGCGCCGGCGACGCGCCGCTCGACTTCGGCATCGACGACACCGGCACGATCACCGTGACCGGCACCGTCACCCAGCAGGGCCACGCCGGCGCCGACAACACCACCGACGACCCCGGCTTCGTCGACGCCGCCGCCGGCAACTACCACTCGACGACGTTCCCCGACCGCGGCGCGTTCGCCCCCGGCGGCCTGTCGCCCGCGCCGTGATCACGCATCGCGCGACGAGCTGAAGGCGATCGGTTCGCGCGCGCCGATCAGATGTCCACGTCGGTGAGCGTGACCGTCGCCGCCTCGAGCCGCACCGTCGCGCCGATCTCCGGCGGCTCGCCGAACGCCTCGGCCATGATCAGGCTCGGGCCCAGCCGCAGGCCGACGCCGCCGTCCTCGTCGAGCTCCTCGACGCTCGCCCACAGCACGGCGCCGCCGTCGGGCCGCAGCTCGATCGCGTGGGGCCGCGCCTCGACCGGCGCGATGTCGACGCCCCATGTGAACGTGTGTCCGACGCTCAGCTCCACCGCGCGGCGATCGCCGACGACGGGCGGCGGTCCGCTCCACCGCGCGGCGAACCGCCCGAGCGCCGAGCGCACCTCGACGCGCGGCTCGGCCGCCGACGGATCCTCGATCGCGATGATCTCGACCATCATCAGGTCACCGGCACCTTCTGCACCTTGTTGTCCACCGTCACGGCCGAGACCCCGTCCCAGGTCCAGGTCTCCTCGTGATAGTGGTGATCCGGCGGCTTGCTCTTCGCCGGGTTCTGCTCGTGGTCGCCGTAGCGGATGCTCCGCTTGCCGTCAGCGGACACCAGCCTTCCGCCCGCCGGGACGCCCGTGCGCGGGTGCTTGTTCGAGTACGGCCCGGGGCCGAGGAACGAGATCCAGGCGGCGACGATCGTCCCGGCGTCGGGCGCCATGTTGGTGCTCTTCTTGACCTCGGATCCCTCGGAGCCCGTCGTCACCACGCCGATCCACGGCGGCGGCGACACGAAGTCCGCCGCAGTCGCGAGCGTCGCGAGCTGACCGGCGAGCGCGGCGGTGAGCGTGCCGTGCTTCGCGAGGACCTCGGCCTCCTTCAGCGCCTTCTGCCGCGCCTGGAGGTTGGCGATGTCGTCGGCCGCGTACTCGTGGTCGGCGTCGTCGCCGGCGCCCTTGTTCGCCTTGAGGCGGAAGGCGCGCGAGATGTGCTCCTTGCACTGATCGGCCGTGAGCGTCGAGATGTCGATCACGACGCCCTTCTTCTTCACCCGCTGGACGACGGCGCCGGGCGCGCGCTTGGCCTGCACGGGCTCCTCGCCGGCCGGCCCCGCGCCCTCCGCCTCGCGCTCGGGCGGCTCCGCCGCGCTGCCGTCGGACGCGGCGGCCCCCGCGGCCGCGTCGCTCGCCGCGCCCGCGGTCGCCGCGCCGCCCTCCGCCTCCGCCGCGCCTGCGTCGCTCGCGCCGCCCGCCGTGGTCGCGCCTGCGTTCGCCTTCGGCGCGACCGACGCCGCGCCGGCCGCCCCCGCTCCCGCGCCCACCGCCGCCGCCTTCGCGCCCATCACGTCGGCCTCGGCCTCGAGCCCCGCGTCGTCGTTGAGCTCGACGCCCTTGGCCTGCGTGCTCGCCTCGACCCGACCCTGCTTCTGCTGGACCACGTGCCACGCCTCGTGCGGCAGGTGCTCCTCTTGCCCCGGGCCGAGGTGGATGTCGTTGCCCTGCGCGTACGCCAGCGCGCCGAGCTCCGCGGGCTTGTCCGAGCTCTCGTGCACGCGCACGTCGTCCATCGCGACGCCGGAGAGCGCCTCCGTTCCGGCCTTGATGTCCGGCGGCAGGCCGCCCGCCGCCGCGGGTGCCTCGCCTGTCGCCTGCTGCGCCGGCCACGGCGACGCTCGCCGCTGCACGCGCTGCGTCCGCGGCGCCTTCCCGGGCGCGCGCTGCACGACGGTCCCGCCGCGGCCTGCCGTCGACCCGTCCGAACCCCGTCGCGAGCGCTGGCCCATGGCCGACTCTACGTCGACGCGTTCCTCGATCCTCCCCGCGATCCCCCGAAAGGGAGCTCGCGCTGAACGACCCTGCCCGATGAGGTGGGCCGGCTCACGCGCCGCGCGGCGCCGTGTTATCGACGAGCCCGGAGGAACCATGCCCACTTTCCGTCTCACGTACTTCGACGCTCCCGGCCGCGCCGAGCCGATCCGCGTCGCGCTGTTCCTGGCCAAGCTGCCGTTCGAGGACCGTCGCCTCAAGTTCCCCGAGTTCATGGCGCTCAAGCAGCAGGGCGCGTTCCCGCTCGGCTCGGTCCCCATGCTCGAGGTCGATGGTCGCGCGATCGTCCAGACCGCGGCGATCCTGCGCTACGTCGCGCGTCTCGGCGCGCCGGCGCTCTACCCGAGCGACCCGTACGCCGGCCTCGTCGTCGACAGCGTCCTCGACACCTTCAACGACACCGTGTCGCACGCGATGACGCCGAGCCTGTTCGAGCGCGACCCCGCCAAGAAGATCGAGATGCGGCGCGCGCTGGTCGACGGGCCGCTCGGCGCGGCGCTGCGCTACGTCGAGGGCCTGATCGGCGACGGCCCGTTCCTGACCGGCGCCGAGCTGACCATCGCCGACATCGTCCTCGGCGAGACCTGCCGCCAGTACAGGAGCGGCGCGCTCGACGGCCTGTCCGCCGAGACGCTCGCGCCGTTCCCGAAGCTCGCGCGGCTCGGCGACGCCTACGCCGCCCACCCGGGCGTCGTCGCGTACGCGGCGCGCTGACGAAATCGACGGCGTCGGTAAGGCAGGTGACGGTAGTAACCGCGCGCCGTCCGCGGGTCGCCGTTTCGCGCGGTGTATATCAGAACCATGCGTACCGCCCTGATCGCCGCCCTCGCCGTCACCGTCCCGTCGATCTCCGCCACCGCCGCGACCTCGACCGTGGTCAACGGCAACGGCGCGTTCGTCGCGTTCTCGCAGGTCTCCGAGGACGGCTGCGTCATCACGTGGGGCGAGCTCGTGCTCCTGAACAACAACGCCGGCGACGATCGCCCCGAGGGCGTGCTCGCCGTCGCCACGCAGGTCGACACCTGCGATCCGGACGACTTCGGCAACGGCTTCGCCGGCCTCGCCGCGCTGCCGTCCACCGCCAGCGGCCTGGCGTCCGCGCACACCGCCGGCACGGTCGTGCTCGACGGCTTCAACGGCGGCCAGCTCACGATCGACCTCGATCTGACGTGGACCGGCACCGGCGCGGTCTCGACCCAGTCGTCGCGCTTCCGCGGCGAGAACACCTTCGACTTCCAGGTCAGCGCCAGCCGCGCCGCGAACCTCTCCGGCTTCCTCGCGATCGACGGCGCGTCCGCCGACACCTCCGACGCGCTGCTGATCCGCGGCGTCGCCGGCTCGATCCTCCGCTGACGGGCAGCGCCGCGCGTCACGGCGCCGCGAGGTAGTCGGCCAGCTTGTCGAGCGTCCCGTTGCCGATCTCGACCGCACCGAAGCCGATCTTGGCGTCGCGCAGCTCCTTCGTCGGGTGGAGCTGGCGCAGCGTCAGCACGGTCTTGCCGTTGCTCTGCGCGTCGAACGTGAGCGTCACGCGGAACGTGTCCGGGTAGTCGTCCCGGTCCGCGCCGTGATCGAACACGATCCGGTTCGGCGCGGTGATCTCCAGGTACGTGATGCGGTTGTCGTAGACGTGGCCGTCGGGCCCGACGAAGTCGAAGCGCAGCGAGCCGCCGACGCGGATGTCCGCGTGGCGGACCTTGCACGTGAACTGCTTCGGCGCGAACCACGCGCCGATCCGCTCGGGGTCGGTCCACGCGCGGAACACGCGCTCGCGTGGCGCGTCGAGCACGCGCGTGAGCACGATCTCGCGGTCGAGGTCCCAGGTGTCGATCGGTCGCGTCGTCATTCGTCGGTCTCCTGTTGCAGGTAATCGGCCAGGCGATCGAGGCGCGCTTCCCACGCCTGTCGCGTGTGCTCGGCCCACCGGGCGACGTCATCGAGCGCCGCGGCGCGCAGGCTGCACGGCCGCTTCTTGGCGTCGCGGCTGCGCGTGATCAGGCCCGCGCGCTCGAGCACCTTCAGGTGCCGCGAGATCGCGGGCAGGCTCATGTCGAACGGCGCGGCGAGCTCCGTCACGGACGCGTCGCCCTGCGCCAGGCGCGCGACGATCGCGCGCCGCGTCGGATCGGCGAGCGCGGCGAAGGTGGCGTCGAGGTCTGATTTGCCGAGCACGTACAGATCATTTAACGTAGTCGTTAAGTGAAGTCAAGGCGCGAGAACGTCGCGGCCGCCCCGTTCCCGGGGCGCCCTCGCAGACCGCCTGCGCGGCCTCGCTCACCCCAGCTGGCGCGCGATCGCCGCGTCGAGCGTGCGCTCGAACAGCTCGCTCTCCGCGATCGCGGGGCTGACCCGGCGAGCGAAGCGGAAGCGAACGCGCGCGACCTCGACCTCGGAGAGCTCGGGGCGCTGCGCCTCGATCAGCTCGGCCACCATCGCCCGCGCCAGGCGCTCCGCCTCCGCGGGATCCACGACCAGCTCGCCGGCGGGCAGCGGCGCGCGGAGCGCCGGGCCGTCCTCGCTGGCCGGCGCGAGCGCGCGCAGCCGCGGCGACTCGCGCTCGAGCGCCTCGAGCAGCGCGCCCCACGCGTAGCCGCGGCGGCGCAGCTCCGGACGGGCGTCGGCGATCATCCCCGCGACCCACGCGTCGCGCTCGCCGCGCGTCCAGCCCTGGCGCGCCTGCTGCTCGTCGTACACGCGGAGGTCCTGGCAGAACACCCGGAGCCAGCGATCGTCCTGCATGCTCCCACTGTACCCTCTGCGCACGTGCTCGCCCCGGCGGATCTCACGCGCGTGATCGAACGCGCCCGCGCCTCGCTCGACGCCGACGCCGTCGCGCTGCTCGCGACGGTCCAGTGGCCCGGCGGCGAGCTCGTCGTCCCGCTCCGCACCGGCCGGAACCTCGTCGGCCGCAAGCGCGGCTCGGTCGGCCCGGTCGCCCTCGAGCAGGCGCAGTGGATCATCACCTGTGGCGACGGCGTCGCCGAGGTCGAGGACGCCGCGTCGACCAACCTCAGCGTGCTCGTCCCCCGCGATCGCGCCCCCTCGGTCGACCTCGGCGAGCACCTGCGCGGCTTCGCCGCCCTGTTCGAGACGGCCGGCGTCGTCGCGTTGCCCCACGCGAACACCGCGTCGCCGGACCGCCGCCATCGCCTCGCGACCGGCGACGTGCTGCGCGGCTGCTACGCGGCGTTCGTGTTCGCGTGGCGATCGCGCTGAGCCGCGCCAGGGGCCGCCACGCGCCGCCGTCAGCTCAGCCCGAGCGAGCGCCGCCCGATGTCGAGGCGCATCGCCTGCTTCGCCATCCGCAGCGTTTCCTCGGCGACCGCGTTGGCGCGGGCGGTGTGCGCGCGCAGCAGCTCGAGCACGCGCGCGTCGCCCGCGGCGCCGTCGAGCGCGGCGCGGCGCTCGCGGATCGGCGCGAGGAACGCGTCGATCGCGGCCGCCACCTCCTGCTTGACCGCGCCGTCGCCGATCTGGCCGGCGGCGTAGAGCTGCTCGAGCTCGGCGAGCCGCGCCGGATCCTTGAAGAACGC
>WYBA01000284.1 GCA_011526095.1 Myxococcales bacterium
CTCCGAGGACACCGGGGCCCCGGCCGACGTGCCCGAGCTCGAGCCGGAGCCCGACCTCGAGCCGTCGCCGTCGCTGACGGCGCCGCGCGCGGCCGCGGCGACGACGGCCGACGACGCCCACGGCGGGTTCGACGACGATCTCGCGATCGGCGAGGTGTCGCGCGTGTTCCGTCTCAACGACATCGCGGCGGCGGCGGTGACGGCCCGGCGCGCCGCGCCCGGCGACGCCGCGCCGGTCGCGCGCGCGACGCGCGCCGCGGCCGCGGTGGGGCGCGGCAGCGGAGCGCAGGCCGCGCTGGGCGAGCCGTCCGCGCTCGCCCAGGCCGCGACCGCGGCGCTGCGCGACGAGCACGCCGCGCACGACGCGCTCCCCGAGGGAGAGGCCGCGGGCGCGGCGGTGTTCGTGCCACCGCCGGCGCCGGCGCGCCGCAGCCACACCGTCGTCTACGCGATCGTGGGCGTCTCGCTGCTCGCGATCATCGCGCTGGTGATCGTCTTCGCCGTCGGCGGTGGGACCGAGGACGAGGGTGGCCAGGTCGGCGGAGGCGGCGACTTCGGCGACCTCGGGCGCACGATCGACGACCCGCGGTTCATCGGCCGCGGCACCGGCGCCGCCACGGGCACCGCCGGGACCGATGGCACGCGCCCCGGCACCGCGCGCGGCACCGGCAAGCGGCCGGGCACCGGCGCCTCGACCAGCGGCGGCACGCAGGCCGGGACCCAGGCGGGCACCGGCAAGACCGAGGTCGTGATCGGCGCCGACGGGCGGCCGCTCGAGCAGCTCACGCCCGACGACGTGATCGCCGTGGCCGCCAAGATGTCTTCGGGGACCCAGCGCTGCTACAACCGCGCGCTCAAGGACGATCCGTTCCTCAAGGTCAGCTCGATCAAGGCGCTGATCTCCGTCGACCGCGCCGGCAAGGTGAAGTCGGTGACGCTGGACAGCCTGTCCGGCCACGCGCTCGGGCAGTGCCTGATCGCCGCGATCCAGCGCTGGCCGTTCCGCGCCTCGACCGGCGGCATCGACACGCAGATCACGCTCAAGTTCGAGCGCGGCGGGATGTAGCCGGCGCCGGGCCGAGGGTGGCCCGGCGGCCGCGCGGGGGCCGGCGCGCGCTACCGGCCCTGGAGCAGCTCGCTGACGACGTCGGCGGTGAAGTCGACGATCGACATCACCTTGCCGTAGTTCATCCGCATCGGGCCGATCACCGCGAGCGCGCCGATCGGGTGCTCCTCGGGGCCGTACGACTCGGCCACGACCGACGAGCCGACCAGCGCGGTGTGCGCGGTCTCGGCGCCGAGGAACACCTGGATCCCGTCGGCGGTGCGGGTGCGATCGAGCAGCCGGACCAGCGCCTGCTTGTCCTCGAGCGTGCGGATCAGCTCGCGCGCGCGCTCGAGCTGCCCGGGCTCGGCGGTCGCCGGGTCGAGCAGGTTGGAGTGGCCGGACACGACGACGTCCGCGGTGCGCTCGGTGACGTCGGCGAACGCGCCGAACGCCTGGTGCCCGAGCCGCAGCGCCTCCGCGACCAGCTCGTCGTAGCGGTGCTTGTCCTCGCCGAGCTCGCGCACGACGCGCTCGCGCACCTCGTCGAGGGTCATCCCCGACAGCATGCCGTTGAGGTAGTTGTGGATGCGCTCGAGCCGCGCGTCGTCGAGCGGGCCGCTCAGCGCGTCGGTCGCCAGCAGCTTGTTCTCGATCCGGCCGTCGGTGGTGACCAGGATGCACAGGAGCTTGCCGTTCTTGAGCGGCACGAACTCGACGTGCCCGAACCGGGTCAGCGCCGGGTCCGGCGCGAGGATCACCGCGGCGTGCTGCGTGATCTCCGACAGCAGGCGCGAGGCGCGCTGGAGCACCTCGTCCGGCGCGCTGCCGCCGGGGCCGGCGACGCGGGCGCGGATCTCGTCCTTCTCGCGCGGCGACAGGCCGCGGACCTTGAGCAGCGAGTCGATGAAGAACCGCAGGCCGGACTCGGTCGGGACGCGGCCGGCCGAGGTGTGGCGCTGCTCGAGCAGCCCCAGCTCCTCGAGGTCCGCCATGACGTTGCGCACGGTCGCGGGCGACAGCCCGATGTCGTGGCGGCGGGTCACGGTGCGCGAGCCCACGGCGTCGCCGCTCTGCAGGTACTCGACGACGATCGCCTGCAGGATCCTGCGCCCGCGTCGCGACAGCTCGGGTCCCTGGGTCATGGCCTTCGCGTCCATTCTAGCGATCTTTGGCGGCCGAGGCATCGAGCACGTGGCGGGCGATCCGGTCGTTGAACAGGAACCCGCGCGGCGTCGGGCGCAGCCGGCCGTCGACCAGCGTGGCCAGGCCCTCGTCGCCGAGCCGCGCCACCAGCCGGTCGCGCGCGGCGGCGCCGAGCGCGTCGAGGTCGGCCACGCCCGCGCCGTCGATCGTGCGCATCGCCAGCCACACCCGGTCGATCGCGACGTCGGCCGCGTCCTGGTCGATCACCTCGGCGACGCGCTCGCCGGCGGCGGCGGCGAGGTAGCGGCGGGCGTGGCGCAGGTTGGTCTCGCGCCGGCCGCCGTCGCCGACGCGGCGGAACGACGCCGCGCCGGCGCCGAGGCCGAGGTACTCGACGCCCTGCCAGTACAGGCCGTTGTGGATCGCGCGGTGGCCCGGGCGCGCGTACGACGAGATCTCGTAGTGCTCGTAGCCGGCGGCGGTCAGCGCGGCGTGGGTCGCCTCGTACAGCGCCGCGAGCCGCTCGTCGGGCAGCACGGGCAGCGCGCCGCGCCGGGCGCGCTTGCCGAACTGCGTGCGCGGCTCGATCGTCAGCTCGTAGACGGAGAGGTGCGGAGCGCCCGAGCGGGCGAGCGCGTGGACCGACGGCGGCGCGCCCGGCGCGGCAGCGTCGTCCGCCCGCGGGGCGCCGAGGATCAGGTCGGCCGAGACCGACGCGAGCCCCGCGGCGAGCGCCGCGCCGATCGCCGCCTCGCCGTCGCCGTGGGCGTGATCGCGCCCGAGCGCCGCGAGCTCGGCGCCGTCGAGCGACTGCACGCCGATCGACACGCGGTCGATCCCGGCGGCGCGCCACGCCGCGAGGTTGGCCGGGGTGCAGTCGGTCGGGTTGGCCTCGAGCGTGATCTCGCGCGGCGCGGCGCCCGGCGCGCCGAGCGTCGCGCGCACCGCGGCGATCACCTCGGCGATGCAGTCGGGGCGCCACAGGCTGGGCGTGCCGCCGCCGAGGTAGATCGTCGTCAGCTCGCGGCCGTTCCACGCCGGCGCGCGCGCCGCCAGCTCGGCGAGGATCGCGTCGCGGTAGGCCTCGTGCGGCGGCGCCGCCCGCGCCACCATCACCGCGAAGTCGCAGTACGGGCACAGCTTGCGGCACCACGGGAAGTGGAGGTACACGCCGAGGGGCCGGGCCATGACCACGATCTACCTCGACAACGCCGCGACGACGCGCCCGCTGGCCGCCGTGATCGACGCGATGACGGCGGCGTGGCGGGACGCCTGGGGCAACCCGTCGTCCGCCCACCCGGTCGGGCGGGCCGCGCGCCGCCGCCTCGACGAGGCCACGGCACAGGTCCTGGCCGCGATCGGCGACCCCGGCGGCGCCCTGGGCTCGCTGGTGTGGACCTCCGGCGGCAGCGAGGGCGACGCGCTCGGCGTGCTGGGGGCGGCGCGGGCCCGCGGCCGCGGCGCCGTGGTCGTGTCCGCGCTCGAGCACCCCGCGGTCGCGCGCTCGGCCGAGCTGCTCGCCGCCGCCGGCCACCCCGTCCGGGTCGCGCCGGCCACCGCCGCCGGCGTCGTCGACGTCGACGCGCTGGCCGCGCTGGTCGAGCCCGACACCGCGGTGGTCGCGGTGATGGCGGTGCAGAACGAGCTGGGGACGATCCAGCCCGTGGCCGAGGTCGCGGCGCGGGCGCGGGCGCGCGCGCCCGGCTGCCACGTCCACTGCGACGCGGTCCAGGCGCTCGGCAAGCTGCCGGTCGATGTCGCCGCCCTCGGCGCGGACTCGGTCGCGTTCGCCGCGCACAAGCTGCACGGCCCGCGCGGCGTCGGCGCGCTGTGGCGGCGTCACGGCGCGCCGCTGGCGCCGCTGTGGTGCGGCGGCGGCCAGCAGGACGGGCTGCGCGCCGGCACCGAGGACGTCGCCGGCGCCGCGGGGATGGCGGCCGCGGTCGCGGCCACCGTCGGCGACCTGGCCGCGGCGCGCGCGCGGTGGGCCGGCTTCGCCGACGTCGTGCGCGGCGCGCTCGCCGCGGCCGGCGTGCCGTACGTCGAGCTGCCGGGGGGCGCGGCGCGCGCGCCCCACGTCCTGCCGCTGGCGTTCGACGGCGTGCCGGCGGCGGCGCTGCGCAACACGCTGGCGAGCCGGGGCGTCGCGGTGTCGGCGGGGTCGGCCTGCGCGGAGCGCGACGCGCGGCCGTCGCCGGCGCTCGCGGCGATCGGCCTGCCGGCGGGGTGGGGCGTCGTCCGACTGTCGTTCGGCCACGACACGACGGAGGCCGAGGTCGCCGCCGGGGCGGAGGCGCTCGCCCGGGCCGCCTCTGACCTCAGCCGAGCGTAGCGAGGCGACCTCTGTTCAGGCGCCGCGAGCCCGTCCGCGGGCGAGCCAGCCGATCGTCGGAGCCTGTGAGGCTGAAAGCCTCGCAGGCTCCGGGCCGACCTTGAGCCGGCGCGGAGGGGGTACTATGGTGGCCCCATGAGTGAAGAGGTCACCGGTCCCGACGTCGCGGCCACCCCGCAGGGGACCGACTCCGCCCAGCCCGCGCCACCTGCAGACGCCGGCGCCGCCGGCCCCGCCGATGCCGGCGACAAGGCCGGCGACGGCGACGTGCTCGACGTCGCCGTCGAGGTCGAGGGCCCGGCCGCGCGCGTCGCCGCGCTCGAGGCCGCCCTCGCCAAGGCCGAGCAGGAGAAGAAGGACAACTGGGACAAGCTGCTGCGCACGGCGGCCGATCTCGAGAACCACCGCCGGCGCGCCAAGCGCGATCTCGACGACGCCCGCGCCGAGTCGAAGACCCGCGTGCTCAAGGAGATGCTGCCGGTCGTCGACAACCTCGAGCGCGCGCTGCAGCACGCCGAGGACGCGTCGAAGGGCGCCGCGGCGGACGCCGGCGCGATCCTCGACGGCATCCGGCTGGTGCTGCGCCAGTTCACCCACGCGTTCGAACGGTGCGACGTCACGGCGGTCGAGGCCCAGGGCGCCGCGTTCGATCCGAACGTCCACGAGGCGATCTCGCAGCAGGAGACCGACGCGCAGCCGGCCGGCACCGTCGTCACCGTGCTGCAGCGCGGCTACAAGCTCGGCGACCGGCTGCTGCGCCCGTCGCTGGTCGTCGTCGCCAAGGCTCCGCCCGGCGGCGCGCGCCCGGCGGCCGACGCAGCCGACGAGTCGAGGAGCTGAGTGGCGCGCGTCGTCGGCATCGACCTCGGCACGACCAACTCGTGCGTGGCGGTGATGATGGAGGGCCAGGACCGGCCCGTCGTCATCCCCAACAGCGAGGGCGCGCGGACGACGCCATCCGTCGTCGGGTTCGCCCCGTCGGGCGAGCGGCTGGTCGGCCAGGTCGCGCGCCGCCAGGCGCTGACCAACCCGGAGAACACCGTCTACGCGGTCAAGCGCCTGATGGGCCGCAAGTTCGACGACCCCGAGGTCCAGCGCCAGCTCCTGACCTCGCCGTACGAGGTCGTCGCGGCGCCCAACGGCGACGCCGCGGTGCGCGTGCGCGGGCGCGTCTACTCGCCGCCCGAGGTCTCGGCGATGGTGCTCGGCAAGATGCGCCAGACCGCCGAGGACTGGCTGTCCGAGCCGGTCGGCGAGGCGGTGATCACCGTGCCGGCCTACTTCGACGACGCCCAGCGCCAGGCGACCAAGGACGCCGGGCGGATCGCCGGGCTCGAGGTGCTGCGCATCATCAACGAGCCGACCGCGGCGGCGCTCGCCTACGGCCTCGACAACCAGGGCGCCGAGCGCGTCGCGGTCTACGACCTCGGCGGCGGCACCTTCGACGTGTCGATCCTCGAGCTGGCCGAGGGCGTGTTCCGCGTCCGCTCGACCGCCGGCGACACGTTCCTCGGCGGCGAGGACCTCGACAACGCGATCGTCGACTGGCTGATCGACAAGTTCGCCGCGCAGTCCGGCGGGCTCGATCTGCGCGGCGATCGCATGGCGCTGCAGCGGCTCAAGGAGGCGGCGGAGAAGGCGAAGATCGAGCTGTCGAGCGGCATGGTCACCGAGATCAACCTGCCGTTCCTCGCGGTCGGGCCGCAGGGCCCGTGCCACCTCGCGATGCCGTTCGAGCGCGGCGAGCTCGAACGGATGGCCCGCCCGCTGCTCGACCGCACGCTCGAGCCGTGCCGGCGCGCGCTCGCCGACGCCGAGCTCGAGGCGCGCGACATCGACGTGGTGATCCTCGTCGGCGGTCAGACGCGGATGCCGCGGATCGAGGACCTGGTCGCCGAGTTCTTCGGCAAGGACCCGAGCCGCACGGTCAACCCCGACGAGGTCGTCGCGGTCGGCGCGGCGATCCAGGCCGGCGTGCTCACCGGCGACGTCCAGGAGGTGCTGCTGCTCGACGTCACGCCGCTGTCGCTCGGCGTCGAGACGGCGGGCGGCGTGTTCACCCGCCTGATCACGCGCAACACGACGGTGCCGTGCCGCGCGACGGAGACGTTCTCGACCGCGGTCGACAACCAGCCGTTCGTCAACATCCACGTGCTCCAGGGCGAGCGCGAGATGGCGGCCGACAACAAGTCGCTGGCGCACTTCGAGCTGACCGGGATCCCGCCGGCGCTGCGCGGCGTGCCCAAGATCGACGTCGCCTTCGACATCGACGCCGACGGCCTGCTCACCGTGTCGGCGCGCGACCTCGGGACCGGGCGCGAGCAGACCGTGACGGTGCTGCCGACCTCGGGGCTGTCCGAGGCGGACCTCGACCGCCTGCTGCAGGAGTCGATCGACATGGCCGAGTTCGACCAGGCGCGCAGGACCCTGGCCGACGCCAAGAACCGCGCCGAGTCGCTGCTGTACTCGGCGGAGCGCGCGATGACCGAGTTCGGCCACGTGCTGACGCCCGAGGAGCTCGCCGGGATCGCCGACGAGATCACGACGTGCAAGCAGGTGATCGAGTCCGGCCAGCTCGGCGAGGTCGAGGACGCCGTCGCCCGGCTCGAGGTGGCGGCGCAGCGGATCGGCGAGGCGATCTACGCCACCGCCGACGCCGCGGCCGCGTCGGACGGCGCCCCAGACGGCGGCGGCGGTGACGTGGAGGCTCGGTGATGGCGAGGAAGCGCGACTACTACGCGGTGCTCGGGGTCGGACGCGAGGCCGACGACGCCGAGATCAAGCGCGCTTACCGCGAGCTGGCGCGCAAGCACCACCCCGATCTCAACCCCGACAGCCCCGAGGCGGGCGAGAGGTTCAAGGAGATCAACGAGGCGTACGCGGTGCTGTCGGATCGCCAGCAGCGCGGGCGCTACGACCGCTACGGCCACGTCGACCAGGACGGGGGCGGCAGCGGCGGCGGGTTCGGCTCGGTGATGGACGCGGTCGAGGAGGTGCTCGGCGACGTGCTGCGCCGGCGCCGGGGCAAGCAGCGCGGCCGGGACCTGCGCTACACGCTCGAGCTGACGTTCGAGGAGGCGGCGCTCGGCTGCACGCGGACGATCACCGTGCCGGAGGACGGCGCGCCGCCGATCGACGGGCCGCGGCGCCAGTTCTCCGTCGCGATCCCGCCCGGGACCAAGGAGGGCGCGGTCAAGATGATCCGCGGCGAGGGCGAGCCGGGGCGTGGCGGCGCGGCGCCGGGCGATCTGCACGTGATCGTGCGGATCAAGGAGCACGCGACCTTCCGCCGCGACGGCCACGACGTCGTCAGCGACGTCGCGATCTCGTTCGCGCAGGCCGCGCTCGGCGCGGTGATCGACGTGGCGACGCTCGACGGGCCGATCAAGATGCGCGTGCCCGAGGGGTCGCAGCCGGGGCGGGTGTTCCGGATCCGCGGCCGCGGCGTGCCGCGCGGCGCCGGCAAGAACGCCGCCCGCGGCGACCACCTGGTCCGGCTGATCGTCGTCGTGCCGACCGAGCTGTCGCCGCGCCAGCGCGAGCTGATCGAGGAGCTCGGCAAGCTCGGGGGCGAGCCCGCCTCGGCGGTGCCGCGGCGCGGCTTCATCGATCGGGTGCGGTCGTTGCTCGATGACTAGGGCGCGCGCCCGGCGGGATGCGAGGGGGCTCGCCCGGTGGAGGCTCGGCCCGGTCGCGCTCGCCGCGCTCGCCGCCGCGCCCGCCTGCGGCCCGCGGACGCCGCGCGGCTCGTGGCTCGAGGAGGAGCTGGGGCAGAGCCGGGTCGGGCCCGGCGGCGGCGCGCCGGCGCGGGCGCGCGGCACCCAGGCCGAGGCCCGCGCGCGCCTCGACGCGGCGCTGGCCGCGGCCGATCCGGTCGCGATCGTGACCGCCGCCGTCGACGTCGCCGCCGAGCGCCGCGACGCGATCCACGACGCGATCGACGCGCTGCGCGTCGACGAGCTCGAGGCCGCGCTGGCGGCCGCGGACCCGGCGCGCGCGCCGTCCGGCGCGCTGGCGCTGCGGCTGGCGCTGCTCGCCCGCCACGCCGGGGACGCGGCGGCCGCGCGGGCGTGGCTCGACGTCCACCTCGCCGCCGCGGACGCCGCCGACGCCGCGCTCGCGGCCCGCGCCGCGGAGCTCGCGGCGCAGGTGACGCCGCCGGAGCCCGCGGTCGTCGCGGTCGCGCTGCCGCTGTCGGGCCGGTTCGCCCCGCTCGGCGAGGAGCTGCGCGCCGCGATCGAGCTGGCGCCCCGCGACGGCGCGACGCTGGTGTTCCTCGACACGACCGGGACCGAGGTCGGCGCGATCGACGCCGTCGATCGCGCGGCGGCGCGCGGCGCGGTCGCGATCCTCGGGCCGGTCGGCGAGCGCGAGGGCGGGGCGGCGGCGCGGCGCGCGGTCGAGCTCGGCATCCCGATCGCCTTGCTCGCCCCGCTCGACGGCGCCGACCCGGACGCTGGCGTGTTCCGCATGGTCGCGTCCGCCGCCGACGAGGCGCGCCTCGCCGCGCGGGTCGCGGCCCAGGACAGCGTCCCGACCGCCGCGGTGCTGGCGCCGCGCGACGACGTCGGCCAGGCGATGGCCGACGCGTTCGTCGCCGAGGCGACCGCGCTCGGCATCGCGGTGACCCGCGTCGGCACCTACGACCCGACCGCGACCGACCTCGAGCCCGACCTCAAGGACTTCCTCGACCTCGATCCGGCGCGCAACGAGCGGCTGGCGCGCCACCTGCGCCGCCACGGCAAGAAGGGCTGGCAGACGTTCTCGCCCGACGTCGACTTCTCGCTGCTCTACCTGCCGGACAGCCACGATCGCGCCGCGCTCGTCGCCGCGTTCCTGCCGTACCTCGGCGTCGAGCTGCGCACCGTCGAGTTCCCCGACCTCGACCTGCTGGCGCGCAAGCACGGCGGCCGCATCCCGCAGGTCGTGCAGCTGCTCGGCTCGGCGGGGTGGCGCCACCCGGGGCTGCTCACCCGCGGCGGCGAGGTCGTCGAGGGCGCGGTGATCGTCGACGTGTGCGCCGGCGCGCTCGACGACGTCGGCGCCTCCGGCGAGGTCGCGGCGCGGCTGCGCGAGCGGCTGGGGCGCGAGCCGGGCCGCGCCGCGCTCGAGGCCCACGACGCCGCGCGGCTGGTGATCGCGGCGCGCGC
>WYBA01000285.1 GCA_011526095.1 Myxococcales bacterium
GCGCGCGTCGAGCGCGTGGCACGCGTCGCACTCGGGCACCGTCCCGCCGACGACGGTGACGCGGCCATCGTGGTTGATGTGGGCGTAGCCGTAGGGCGTGGTGACGGTCGGGTCGAACGCGTCGGCGTCGGCCGCGTCGTCGGCGTCGTCGGCGTCGTCGCCGTCGCGGGGCGCCTGCGCGCGCGCCGGCGCCGCGAGCGCGAGCACCGCCGCCAGCGCGAGCAGCGCCGCGAGCGCCGCGCGCATCAGTACGTGCCCTCCAGCAGCAGGCGCAGGCTCTTGAGCCCGAGCACCTCCGGCGCGAGGTCGAGCGCGGTCGACAGGTCGTACTCGCCGCGCACGCGCACGCGCGGGCTGACCCACGCCTCGAGCGAGAACCGCCCGCCGCCGTGGCGATCGAGCGGGCCGACGTCCCCGGGCGAGGCCTCGAACAGCGGTGCCCACTTGGTGCGGCGCCAGTAGATCTCGCCGTGGATCGAGTAGCGCCGCGCGCCGCCCGAGTAGCGCGCGGTGACGCCGGCCTCGACCAGCGACTCCTCGCCCATCTGGCTGCGCGGCGGCAGCGGCTGCGCGACGTCGGGCTCGTCGGTGAACGCGTCGGGGAACGGCCGCGAGTAGTCGCGGACCAGCACGCTGCTGGCGAGGCTCAGCGCGCGCCGCAGCCGGATCTCGATGCCGGCGCCGCCCTCGACATACTCGGGCTGGCTCGGGTTGAGCTCGCCATCGGTCGCGGTCGTGTCGATCGCGACCGCGCCGCGGCCGAGCAGGTCGACGTTCTGCGCGAGCACGGTGCCGGCCTGGACCGCCGCGAGCAGGCGCGGGCGGACCTCGCCGAGGTCGAGGTAGCGGCGCGCCGCGAGGTCGTGGTCGCCGGTCGGGTTGCCGACCACCGCGAGCGAGCTGTAGTCCCACAACCAGTCCTCGCGGGTGCGGTACTGCGCGTCGAACGAGACGATCGAGTCCTCGGTGACGCGCGCGCGCCCGACCAGCCGCAGCCTCGCGAGCCGGCGGTCGCCGAACCGCGCCGACGAGCGGAGCACCGACCCCGGGCGCGGCACCAGCGACGCCGCGAGCTCGCCGTGGTCGTGCCCCAGGTAGCTCAGCGACCGCGCCGACGCCACGACCGGCACGCCGAACCGGCGCAGGTCGACGCGCACCTCGGTGCCGCTGACCGCGTCCTGGCGGTGCAGCCCGTCATCCCCGGTGATGGGGTCCATCACCTCGAACGTCTTGTAGTCGGCGACGCGGGCGCCGCCCCACGCCGACACCTGCAGCCACGACGACTCCCAGGCGACGAGCAGGCCGTCGAGGTGGACGATCGCCGGGCCGTAGACGTACATCCGCCCGGCGCGCGCGCGCAGCGGCGCGAGCCACCGCTGCGCGAACAGCTCGTCGCTCTCGACCCAGGCCACCCGCGTCTGGGTCCGGTCGGCCTCGTCGTAGGGGTCGAGCAGCGGCCGCGTCGCCTCGGCGTTCGACTGGACGCGGAAGTGCGACGCCAGGTACGCCGACAGGCTCGGGACGGCGAGGCCGCGCGCGCCGAGGTAGACCTCGCCGAAGCCGTAGCTGCGGACCGAGGTGTAGCCGGGCATCGCGGCGGCGAGGCGGTCCCCGTCGAGCGTGGGCGCGCCGGAGTCGCGCCCGCCGTCGACCGACAGCCCGAGGTCGACCCGCACGGTGACCTTCTCGGCGAGGGTGAGGCCCTCGTCGGGGCGGACGCGCCGACGTCGCGCCGGCGCCGCGAACACCAGGTCCTCGATCGCGGCCGACGCCGGGCGCGACGGGCCGCCGTCTCGCCGCGTGGTCGGAGCCTGAGACGGAGACGGAGACGGAGACGGAGCCGGAGACGGAGCCGGAGACGGAGACGGAGACGGAGACGGAGACGGAGACGGAGACGGAGGCGGCGCTGCGGCGGTGCGGACGCGCATCCGCAGGCCCACGCCGCGCGCGTCCGGCGCCGGCGGCGCGCGTAGCCGCAGATCGATCACGTCGGCGCGCGCCGCGACGGGCGCCGCGGCGAGCGCGGCGAGCCCGGCGGCCAGCGCCAGCGCCGTCCTCGTCGTCACGGCGCCCCCACGTGGCACCGATCGCACCGCGAGCTGTCCGGCGCGTCCGGGCCGTGGCACACCAGGCACCCGCCGGGGTCGACGCTCGCGCGCACGCCGTGCTCCGTGATCCAGTTCGACAGGTGCGAGCGCGGGCGCTGCTGGTGGCAGGCGACGCAGTAGTCGACGACGTGGCAGGTCGCGCACCGCTCGACGTCGGTCGCGGCGGCGGTGCCGTGGTCCATCTCGCGGAACATCAGGTTGTGGTCGGCGGGGCGCATCGCCTGGTGGCACTCGTCGCACACCGCGTGGGCGGCGCCCGACATCTGCGTGTGGCACGCCGCGCACCGCGCGGCGTCGCGCGCCGCGTCCTCGCCGTGGTCGCGGCGGAACGCCAGCGTGTGGTCGACGGGGCGCTCGGTGCCGGGCAGGTGCGAGCGCGGCGCGAGCGTGCGGACCGTGTCCTCGAGCGTCGAGTGGCAGGTCTGGCACGCGCGCATCCGCAAGGTCGACGGCGTGCGCGCCTGATCGTCGTGGCACGCGACGCACGCGGCGATCTCCGGGGCGGGGTGGTCGTCGCGCCCGCTCGCGGCGGCGGTGCCGGCGTGGCACTGCTGGCACCGGATCGGCTGGCCGCGCAGGTCCTCCTGGTGGTTGCGGTGGTCGAAGTGCAGATCGCCGGTGATCAGCCGGCGGCGATGGCGCTCGACCCGCGGGCTCGGGCCCCCCGACGTCTGGGACGTCCGGGACGTCTGGTGGCACGCGGTGCACTGGGTCATGTCCGGCGCGCGCGCCAGCGCGACCTCCGCGGCGTGGCACCGCGCGCACTCGGCGTGGCCGCCGGAGCGCGGCGCGTCGGCCTCGCCGGCGGGGTGGCAGTCGGCGCACGCGACGTGGAACCCGACCGCGCGCTCCATCCGGCCGAGGTCGAGGTGGAGCGCGTGGGCGAAGCGGCTGGGCAGCACGCGCCAGCCGGCGGTGCGCGGGTACGGGACCATCAGCGGCGGGCTCGCGCCGGTGACGTCGACGGAGACGTGGCAGACGCGGCACAGCGGGCCCGGCGCGGCCTCGAACGCGGCGCCGTGGCAGCGCCCGTCGTCGCACGGCGCGTGGTCGCGCGCGCCGGGGAGCTGGACGACGCCGGCCGCGACCGCCGCCGGATCGTGGCAGCCGTCGCACGCCAGATCGGCGTGGCGGTCGTGCGGGAAGCGGTCGGCCTCGGCGATGAACGGCGCGCGGTCGGTCGCCGGGGCCGGCTTGCACGCCGCCACGACGGCGAGCGCCGCCAGGGCGAGCGGGACCAGGCGCGCGTGCATGCGGCGCCCAGTCTAAACGATCACGGCGGGGATCCCGGCGGCCGCGCCGTCGGTGATCAGCTCAGGTCCGTCCGGCGCAGGTGCGGCGCGTCCCGGGTCAGCGCGACGTCGCGGACGCGCCGCGCCGGCGGGCGGCCGGGCCGCCACGCGGTGACGCCGAACGGGGCGAGGTCGGGCGGCGTGTAGCGCGCGACGACGATCTCGCCCGGCAGCTCGGCGACGGGCGCGAGCGGGTCGTCGGCGAGCGCGGCGTGGAGCAGGACCTCGCCGCCGGGCGCGACGCGCGCGGCCGCCTCGCGCCAGAACCGGGCGATCAGCGCGGTGGCGCCGGGGATCGGCAGGTTGGCGGTGATCAGGTCGTACGGCGCCCCCTCGTCGAGGCCGTCGGCGAGATCGGCGCGGTGGACGTCCAGCGCGACGCCCGACAGCGCCGCGCCCAGCCGCGCCGCCTCGACGGCGCGGGGCGACAGGTCCGCGGCGACCACGGTGGCGGCGAGCCCGGCGGCGGCGAGCGGCGCCCACCCCGCGCCGGTCGCGAGATCGAGCCACCGGTCGATCCGCGCGGCGCCGTGGCGGGGCGGCAGCGCGCCGACGAGGTGGTGCGAGCTGTCGTCGGGGTGGAACACCGGATCGTCGGCGTCGGCGCGGCCCGGCGCGTCGCACACCGCGAGCGCCTCGGGCCCGGCGGGCAGCACGCGCCGCCGCGCCCGCACGACGTCGCCGTCCCGCGTCGCCAGCCCGGCGCGCTCGAGCAGCGGCGCCGCGTCGCCGAGCGCCCGCGCGACGAGGTCCGCGGCGACGTCGCCGCCGCCGGCGCACAGCCACGGGATCGCCGCGGCGGGCGGCGGGCGCGGGTCGAACCGCCGCCCCGCCGCGATCGCCCGCGGCACGTGCGCGATCGCGCGCACGCCGAAGCACGCCAGCACGGCGCGCTCGGTCAGCCCGGCGCGGCGCAGCGCGGCGCCCAGCGCGCGCGCCTCCGCGGCCCCGAGCGCGCGAGCCTCGGGATCGGTGACGCCGCCGGTCACGGCAGCGTCGCCAGGTAGGCGCGCGCCATCTCGTACTCGAAGAACATCACCATGTCGGTCGCGACCACGCCCTCGAGCAGCGCGCGGACCTCCGCGTCCGGGCGCACCGCGCCGTCGGCGCCGAGCCCGAGCACCGCGGTGTAGTACGCCAGCTCCGCCCGGCGGCCGCGGGTGTGGGCGCGCGCGGCGAGCGCCTCGCGGGTGATCCGCCCGGTCGCCAGCCGCGCCATGTCGTCGTGCCACAGCAGGCCGTCGCGCCCCTCCAGGAACTCGACGACGAGCGGGTCGGCGGCGACGCCGCGGCGCCGCGCCTCCGCCAGCATCCACAGCGCCATGTAGACCTGGTGGTACTCGCCGATCTGGGTCGACAGCACCGCGCGGTGGAACGCGTCGAGCGCGCGCTCGTACTCGCCGCGCACGACGAGGAACGCGACGACGCGGGTGTGCGTGTCGCTGCCGTCGGCGTCGACGTCGATCGCGGCGTCGAGCAGCCCCAGGCCGCGGTCGCGCTCGCCCAGCTTCCACATCAGCTCGCCGGCCTCGATCAGCCGCTCGGCGGCGATCGCCGGCGGCAGCTCGCCTTCGAAGTCGGCCCAGATCGACAGCGCGTCGGTCCACGCCTCGGCGGCGGCCGCGCCGTCGCCGAGCCCGGCGGCGGCGTCGCCGTCGAGGTGGTGGATCCGGGCGCGGCGGTACGCGCCGATCGGATCGTCGCTGGCGGCGGCGAGCCCGCGCGCGGCCCACCGCCGCGCCTCGGCCCACCGCTGCTGCTTGAGCGCGACGGTCGCCAGCGTCTCGAGGTCCTCGGCGTCGCGGTCGAGCTCGACCGCGCGCTCGAGCAGGGCGGTGGCCTCGGCGAGCTCGCCCTGGGACACCAGGCCGCGCCCGAGCGTGGCGAACCCGTCGCCGAGCGTCGCCTCCCACCGCCGGCCCGGGTAGGCGCGCTCGAGGTCGGCGAAGAACGCCTCGAGCTCGCGCAGCCGCGCGCGCGCCTCGGTCGGGCGGTCGTTGAACGCCAGCCCGGCGAGCCGGACGCGGTAGAGGTCGGTCAAGAGGTCGGCGGCCGCGGCGTCGGCGTCGCCGGCGCTGGTCCCCGACGCCGCGGCGGCGCGGCGCGCCTGCTCGAGCAGCCGGATCGGCTCGTGGACGCGGCCGCGGTCGCGGGCGGCGCGCGCCGCCGCGACCGCGAGCGCTGCGTCGTCGGGGAACCGCGCCAGCCCGGCGAGGTAGGCGGCGCGCGCCGCGGCCGGGTCGTCGCCGTCGTCGCGGCTGCCGCCGCGCAGCTCGGCGCCGAGCTTGAGCCAGTCGCGCGCGGTCGCGTCGGCGGCGGCGACGCGCGCGGCGCGGCCCTCGAGGTCGTCGTCGGCGCCGATCCCGGTGATCGCGGCGAGGTGCGCGGCGATGTCGCCCGCGCGCCCGGCGCGCGCCAGCGCGCTGGCGATCATCCGCGCCGAGCGCACGACGTCGGTGTGCGCGCGCACCAGGTCGAACGTCGCGCCGTCCTGGCGCAGCGCCGCCGACAGCGCGGCCTGGCGCTCGGCCACCAGCGCGACGAACCGGTCGACCAGCGCGGGCAGCGGGACGGCCGCGGTGATGCCCTCGAGGATCTGGATCGGGCGGGCGCGGATCGCGGCGGGCCCGTGCTCCGCGACCGACAGCTCGTCGGCGAACGCCAGCACCTCGTCGAGCTCGGCGAGGTGCGCGTCGCGGCCGTCCGGCCCGGGGGGATCGATCTCGGCGAGCAGCACCAGCACCAGCGCGACCTCGGCGTCGGCGCCGCTGCGGGCGAACACGGCGCGCGCCCGCACCAGCGCGGCGCGCGCCGGCGCCAGCTCGGCCGCGAGCGCCGCGGGCTCGTCGGCCCACAGCCGCGCCAGCTCGAGCAGCGCCTGGTGGGCCTGCACCGGGCGGTTGACGTCGAGCCAGCGCACGGCGCGGTCGGCCTGGGCGGCGGCGAGCTGGACGCGCAGGTCGGCGCGCCGCGGCTCGCCCGGCGCGAGGCCCCACAGCTGATCACGCACCTCGAGCCAGTCGTCGACGTCCTCGAGCTCCCACGGCGCGTCGGCGATCGCCGCGACCGCCGGCCCCGAGCGCGCCGCCGGGCCGCGCGGGCACGCGGCGAGGAGCAGCACGGCGGCGGCGGCGGCGGCGATCACGGCGGGCAGGCGCACGCCGAGGATCGTAGCAGCCCCGTCGCGCCGTGGCCGGAAGTTCGCGCTATCGTCCGCGCCGTGATCCAGTCCCCAACCAACATCGTGGTCCAGAAGTACGGCGGCTCGTCGGTGGCGGACGCCGAGAAGATCAAGCAGGTCGCCGAGCGCATCGCCCGGACGTACCGCGCCGGCAAGAAGGTCGTGGTCGTGGTGTCGGCGATGGGCAAGACCACCAACCAGCTGATCGAGAAGGCGAAGCTGGTGTCGGCGTCGCCGTCGCGGCGCGAGCTCGACATGCTGCTGACGTGCGGCGAGCGCGAGGCGATGGCCTTGTTGTCGATGGCGGTGACCGAGCAGGGGCTGGAGGCGATCTCGTTCACCGGGTCGCAGGCGGGGATCCTCACCAACGACCGTCATTCGGGCGCGCGGATCGTCGAGGTCCGCCCGTTCCGCGTCGAGGACGAGCTCGATCGCGGCAAGGTCGTGATCGTCGCCGGGTTCCAGGGCGTGTCGTACCGCCGCGAGATCACGACGCTGGGCCGCGGCGGGTCGGACACCACGGCGGTCGCGCTCGCCGCCGCGCTGCGCGCCGACTACTGCGAGATCTGCTCGGACGTCGACGGCATCTACACCGCGGACCCGCGGGTGGTGTCGACCGCCGAGCTGCTCCACGCGATCAGCCACGACGAGATGCTCGAGCTCGCCGCCCAGGGCGCCAAGGTGCTCCACGACTCGTCGGTCGAGTTCGCGCGGCGCTCCGGCATCGCGCTGTGGGCGCGGGCGACGAGCAAGGACGGCGGCGGCACCCGGGTCGACTTCCAGCCCGATCGCGATCGCCCGGTCGCCGGCGTCACCGGCCAGAAGAGCCTGATCCGGGTCAAGGTCTCGGGCGGCGCCGCGGTCGAGCACGCGCTGCAGATCATCGAGGCCGCGTCGATCCCGCTGACCCACCTCGACCTCGAGGGCAAGGAGCTGCGCGCGTGGTTCACGATCGCCGACGTGCCCGACTGGCCGGCGGTCAAGGCCAAGCTCGAGAGCCTCCTGGCCGGCCAGCTCGAGCTCGGCGACGAGGGCGCGGTGTCGCTCGTCGGCCACGGCATCGGCGGCAACCCGCAGATGATCAACAAGGCGCGCCAGACCGCGGTCGCCGCGGGCGTCCCGCTCAACGCGGTCAGCGTGTCGCCGCTGCGGATCACCCTGTGGTGCGAGAGCGCGCAGGTCGACGACCTCACCCGCGCGCTGCACCAGGCGTTCGTCGCGTGACCGCGGCCGGCGTGCTCCGCGTGCTGCCGGCGCTGGGCTGGCGGTCGCGCGCGCGGCCGTGGCGCCGGGCCGGCGCGCGCCCGCGGGTGTGGGCGCACCGCGGCGACAGCGCCCACGCCACCGAGAACACGCTCGAGGCGTTCCACCGCGCGCGCCACGCCGGCGCCGACGGGATCGAGCTCGACGTGCGGCTCACGCGCGACGGCCAGGTCGTGGTGTTCCACGACGACGACCTGCGCCGGCTCGCCGGGCGGCCCGAGCGCGTCGCCGACCTGACGTGGGACGAGCTGGCGGCGGTCGAGCTGGTGCACGGCAGGACCGGCGGGCGCGCGTGCCTCCTGTCCGACGCGCTCGCCGCGGCGGGCCCGCTCGACGTCAACGTCGAGATCAAGTCGCCGGGGCCGGGGCGCGCCGGCCACACGCCGGGGGCGACCGCCGCGGAGATCCAGCGCAGCGGGGCGGCCGCGCGCGTCGTCGTGTCGTCGTTCGACCCGTGGGCGCTGGTCCAGGTGCGGCGGCCGGCGCCGGCGCTGGCCACGGCGCTGTTGTTCCACGCCGAGCTGCCGCTGCCGGCGCGGCGCGGCTGGGTCGCGCCGTGGGTCGGCGCGGCGCTGCTGCACCCCGAGCACGTGCTGTGCAGCGCGGCGACGGTCAGCGGCTGGCGCCGCGCCGGCTACGCGGTCAACGTGTGGACCGTCGACGATCCGGACCGGCTGCGCACGCTCGCGAGCTGGGGCGTCGACGGCGTGTTCTGCAACGACCCGGCGGCGGCTAGGGCTGCGCTGGACGGGCGGGGCTGACCGCGGCGGCGGCCGGCGGCTCCGCCGGCGCCGGCGTGGCCGGCCCGACGATCGCGAGCTCGAGCTGCAGCTTGGCGTCGCCGCGCCGGACGTCGACGACGAGCGCGTCGGCGGTGCGCAGCGAGTCCCACACCTGCTGGAGCTGATCCGGCCGGGCGATCGCCCGGCCGTTGACCGCGACGACGACGTCCTCGGCCTGCAGGTCGACCCCGGCGAACATGCGCGAGTCGGGCGCGAACCCGACGATCCTCCAGCCGCGGAACGTCTGGCCGTCGAGCACCGCGTCGACCTCGAGGTGCCGGAACAGCAGGCCCGGGCTGCCGTCGAGCACGGCGTCCAGCTCGGCGCGCGCGATCTCGCCCTGGCGCGCGCCGGGGCCGACCGGCGCCTCGGGCAGCTCGGCGTAGGTCGGCGCGCGCTCGTCGATCGACGCGCCGGCGCGCGGATCGTCCTCCTCGAACGGCGACGGCTGGACCGACACCTTGGGGCCACACGCGAACAGGCAGGCGCAGAGCAGGGCGGCGGCGCGCATGGCACGACCGTGTCGCGCGCGCGCCCGGGGCGCAAGTTTTGGGGGCGATCACACGGGGCTCGCCGCCCCGCCCGTCGGGCGGAGCCCGCCGGGACCCACCCCGCCCAGAGTTCCTCCAACGCGATCGCTGCGTGTCGGTCGGAGGACTAGCTCGCTAGAGCAGCGGTGCGATCGCCGCGTCGATCGCCCGGGCGACCTCGTCCAGCGGCAGCTCGCCGTCGAGCACTTCGATCCGCTCGCCGGCGGCGCGCAGGTCCGCGACGACCTCGTCGTAGCCCGCGGCCACCTTGCGCTGCATCGCCAGGTCCTCGAACAGCTCCTGGGCGCGGCCGGCGGCGACGCGGCGCTCGGCCGCGACCTCGGGGCGCACGCGCAGCAGCAGCGTGAGGTCCGGCCGGCGCGCGCGCTGGTTGAGGTCGCGGATCCACGCGCGCGCGGCGCCGGTGCCCTGGTACGCCAGCGACGAGTGGTACCAGCGGTCGGACACGACGATCGTGCCGGCGGCGAGCGCGGGCTCGACCTCGCGCTGCAGGTGATCCATCCGGTCGGCGGCGAACAGCAAGGAGAACGTGGCCTGGTCGATCGTGGCGCCGGGGATCGCGTGGCCGCCGACGAGCATCTCGCGGATCAGCCGGCCGATCGGCCCGTCGGAGGGCTCGCGCGTGAGGTGGGCGCGGCGGCCGGCGCGCTCGAGCCGGTCGCACAGCGCGCGCGCCTGGGTCGTCGTGCCGGCCCCGTCGAGGCCCTCGAGGACGATCAGCGGCGTCACGACCGCCGCCGCAGGCCGAGCACGAGGAGGAGCAGGGCGCCGACCGCGACCGCGCCGGCCGCGTACAGCATCCACGACGGCCGCGCCGCCGGCGTCGCCGCCGCGCGCGCGGCGCTGTCGTCGGCCTTGACCAGCGCCGGATCGAGCTCGACCGCGCGGCGTAGCGCGGCCGAGCCGTCCTTGCCCTCGGCGGCGAGCGCCTTGCCCAGCGTCAGGTAGTGGCGCGCGAGCGCCAGGGTCGCCTGCTCGCCCTCGGCGTCGAGGCCGTGGGCCTTCGAGTACATCGCCGAGGCGTCTGCGAGCTGGCCGGCGTCCTCGAGCTGGCGGGCGTACGCCAGGTAGTGCGCGGCCATCTCGGCGCGCTGCGGGCGATCCGGATCCTCGGCGATCAGCCGGTCGAACACCGCGATCGCCTCGGCCAGCTGGCCGGCCTCGGCCTTGGCCTTGCCGTCGGCGAACACGCCGGCGTCGCGCCCGGCGCGCAGCCCGTCGTAGTGGTCGAACAGCCTCTGCGACGCGGCGACGAGATCGGCCTTGGGCGCCAGCGGCTCGCCGTAGATCTCCTCGGTGCGGTTCGACAGCTCGATCTCCGCCAGCTCGAGTGCGTTGAGCCACAGCGGCACGGCCTTGGTGCTCTTCTCGCCGCCCGGCTTGGTCAGGTGGCGCTTGGGCGCCGGCGGCGGGTGCGGCGCGGTCACGTACGCCGTCCACGCCGCGCGCGCGGCGCGCCGCACGCGCGGCGCGTCGTGATCGATCTGGGCGAACACCACGCCCACCGCCTCGCGGTACTCGGTCCGTCCGAACGCGTCGAGCACCGCGATCTGCAGGTCCTCGTCGCCGACGGTGGCGCCGAGCGCCTTGCTCGGGTCCTGGCGATCGAGCCGCTCGAGCTGGTAGGTGGCGTAGCGCGCGAGGATCTTGTCCTTGGCGGTCGGCTTGTGGTCGCCGAGGCGCTGGCCGGCCTGGGACGCCGCGATCAGCGCGGGCAGCGAGTACGGCGCCATCTGGCGGAGCCGGCGGCCGCACTCGTCGCGGTAGATCATCGTGTCGTCGGCGAACCCGACCGCGAGCACCGCCTCGCCCGCGGCGACCTTGCGGGTCCCGGTCAGCGCCCGGATCGCCGCGATGTCCGCCGCGACCTCGCCGGCCGCGCCGGGCGGCTGCGCCACCAGCAGCGGCAGCCAGTCGAAGTCGTCGTCGGCGCGGATCTGCTCGGCCTTCTGGCGCCCGGGCGACTCGAACTTGCCGTCCTTGTCGGGCATCGACGCCTTGATCGCCTTGAGCACCGCGCGGCGGTCCTCGAACGAGGCGGTGCGCGGGCGGGCCAGGAACGCGGTCAGCGGCTCGATCACGTGCGGCCCGAGCTCGATCAGCGCGGTGGCGGCGGCGAGGCGCTCGTCGGCCGACGCGCCGGTGGCGATCGTGTCGAGCAGCGCGCGGGCGCGCTCGGCGTCGGCGGCGGCGTCGGCGCGGGCAGGGCGCGCGGGCGCCCACGGTGGGCAGACGGCCAGCGCGATCAGCGCGATCAGCAGCGGTACCCGGCGGGGCATCGGGAGGGTCCTAGCTGGTTTGCCCCTGGTGGCGCAAGGGCGGGCGGCGTGTGGCACGTCGGAGGTCACCCCCGAGCAACGCGCCAGCCGGCGCGTTCAGTGCAGCAGGGCGTCGGGCGTCCAGCGATCGAGCAGCCGCTCGGGCGGCAGGTCGTCGTCGAAGTCGAGGAACCGCAGGCCGACCGCGCGGGTCGAGGCGGCGTCGGGCCCGACGTTGAAGTTGAGGCAGTAGTGGTGCTTGACCTCGGCGCGCGCGACGATCTCGTCGACGTGCCCCTCGGGGCGGACGTTGCGGAAGTGGATCGACACGACGCTGCCCAGCGGCAGGAGGTCGACCATCTCCAGCAGGATCCCGCCCTCCGAGATGTTCCGGGCGACCGCGGTGGCGTCCCCGTACAGCTCGCTGCCGACCACGACCGGGAAGATCTTATCGAAGCGCATATGGATGCGCTGTTCGCGGCCGGGGCCGATGGTGGGCGAGGTCTGGGCGCGCGGCTTCATGGGCACGAAAAAGGATCGCCCGGTGGGATGATGAAAGCAATAAACCTACATCTCAGCACATGAGGAAAGTCCGGCCGCGGCCGCGCCTCGGGCGGGCGGCGCCCCGACAATGTCCGAGTGAAGACGCTCGTCACCGGTGGGACCGGCTTCATCGGCTCGGCGGTGGTCCGCCGCCTGCTCGCGCGCGGCCGCGCCGTGCGCTGCCTGGTCGAGCCGGGGGCGCCGCCCGGCAACCTCGACGGGCTCGACGTCGAGCGGGTCGAGGGCGACATCCTCGACCCCGCGGCGATCGCGCGCGCGATCGCCGGGTGCGACGTCGTCTACCACCTCGCGGCGATCTACGCGCTGTGGCTGCCCGACGAGCGCAAGATCTACGACGTCAACGTCGAGGGCACCAAGAACGTCCTGTTCGCGGCGCGGCGCGCCGGCGTCCGCCGGGTCGTCCACACCAGCTCGATCGCCGCGTTCGGCGTGCCCGAAGGCGACGAGCTGCTCGACGAGACGTCCGAGTTCCGGTTCTGGAACGACGCCAACGCCTACATCCGCTCGAAGTACCTGTCGGACCTCGACGCGCGCCGCCTCGCCGGCGAGGGCGTGCCGGTGGTGATCGTGTGCCCGGCGTTTCCGTTCGGCGAGCGCGACATCGGGCCGACCCCGACCGGCAAGTTCATCGTCGAGGCGCTGCGCCGCCGCGTCCCCGGCTACACCGAGGGCGGGTTCTGCGCGGTCGACGTCGACGACGTCGCCGAGTGCCACGTCCTCGCCGAGGAGCGCGGCCGGATCGGCGCGCGCTACATCGCCGGCGCGCACAACGTCACCTACCAGGACTTCTTCGCGCGGGTGACGCGGCTCGCCGGGCTGCCGCCGATCCGCCGCAAGCTGCCGTCGCGCGCCGTGCTGGGGATGGCGTGGGCGATGGAGCGGTGGGCCAAGGCCACCGGCGGGACGCCCCGGATCACGGTCAAGGCGGCGCGCTACTCGCTGCGCCGGGTGTGGTTCGACTGCACCCGGGCGCGGACGGAGCTCGGCATGCCCGTGACCGATCTCGACGAGACGATCGCGCGCGCGATCGCGTGGTTCCGCGCCCACGGCCACGCCTGACCGTGAGGCGTGGGTCCGCCCGAGCCGACTCCGAACGCGGTGGCCGGGCCCCGGCGCGCGCGTTAGCATCCGGGCGTGAGCTGCTCGGGCACGCGCGCGGTGGCGCTGGGCGCTGGCGCGCTGGCGCTGGTCGCCGGCGCGGCGGTCGCGCGCGCCGACGGCGACGCGCCGCCGCGCAAGCCGTGGCTCGGCGTCAGCATCAACCACACGCTGTCGACGTTCGGCGGCGTCCACGTGGTCGACACCTTCGACGACACGCCGGCGTCGCTGTGCGGGCTGCGCGCGGGCGACGAGATCCTCGCGATCGACGGCGTCGAGGTCTCCGACGGCGATCAGCTCCAGGCGCGGGTCCAGGCCCGCGCGATCGGCGACCGCGTCGTCGTCCGCTACGCCCGGGTCGAGCGTGGCGGCCGCGGCCTCAAGCTGCGGCGGTGCACCACGACGCTGGCCGAGCGCATCGACGACCCGACCGAGCTGCTCCACCGCCGCCTCGTCGACCGGCGGCTGCCGGCCGTGCGCGCGATCCGGCTGGCGGACGACGCCGTGATCGACGACGCCGCGCTGCGCGGCGAGGTCGCCGTGCTCGCGGTGTTCTCGACCCGGTGCGACGACTGCGCGGCGGCGATCGCGACGCTCGCCGCCGCGGTGGCCGAGGCCGGCGACGCGACGGACGCCGGGGCCCGCGTCATCGCGATCGCCGGCGAGGAGGAGGCGGCGGTGCGCGCCTACGTCCAGCGCACCGGGCTCGGCGGCGAGATCGCGATCGACCCGGACGGCGTCGTCGCGCGCTACCTCACCGACCGCGCGCAGATCTCGATCCTCGTCGTCGATCACCGTGGGGTCGTGCGGTTCGCGGCGAGCGGCCTGGGGCCGGAGTCCACCCACGTCGACAGCGCGGCGTTCTGCGTCGAGCGCGCCGCGCGCGCCCGCGACAAGAGCCGGTAGTGGGCGGCGTGGGCGCGCGCGATCGCGCCGCGGCCCTGCCGTGGTGGGCCGCCGCGGCCGCGCTCGCGGCCGTCGTCGCCGTGCTGTCGTCGCGCCCGGCCGACGACCTCGGCCCCGATGCGCTGTGGAAGGTCGACAAGCTCGTCCACGGCGCGACGTGGTGCGCGCTCGCCGCGCTGATCGCGATCGGCGGGGTGGCGCGCGGCTGGCGCGGGGTGGCCGCCGCGGCCGTGGCGATCGCGCTCGCCGCCGCCTACGGGGTGGTCGACGAGCTGCACCAGGCCCACACGCCGGGCCGCGACGCCTCGGTCGGCGACGCGGTCGCGGACGCCGTCGGCGCGGTGGTCGGCGCGGTCGCGGGTGTATCGTTCGCGCGATGGCGATCATCAGGACCTACCAGGGCCGCCGGCCCGTGATCGGGCGCGAGGTGTTCCTCGCCGACAACGCGGCGGTGATCGGCGACGTCGAGATCGGCGACGCCGCGTCGGTGTGGTTCGGCGCCGTCGTGCGCGGTGACCAGATGCCGATCCGGATCGGCGCGGCCACGTCGATCCAGGACAACAGCGTGCTGCACGTGACCTCGGGCGTCGCCGGCACCAACGTGGGCGCGCGCGTCACCGTTGGCCACAACGTGATCCTTCATGCGTGCGACGTCGGCGACGACTGCATCATCGGGATGGGCGCGATCGTCCTCGACCGCTCCCGCATCGGGAGCTTCTGCATTGTGGGTGCTGGTGCGCTGGTGACGCCGGGGACGCAGATCCCCGACGGCATGATGGTCATCGGCTCCCCGGCGCGCGTGAAGCGGCCGATCACCGACGAGGAGCGCGCGTGGATCGCGTCGAGCGCGGGACATTATCTCGAGCTCGGGCGGCGCTACCTTGCCGAGCCGGGCGCCGACGAGCTACGTTGAACGGGTCGGGCGCGCGCGACCCATCATCACCCTTGTGAACAGGGGGGCGGTCGCGTCGTCTCATTGCGTGCGGAGGCCCATGACACGAACGATCTCGATCGCGATCGGCGCGCTCGCCGTGTTGCTCGTGCTGCTCGGACACGCGCGCCCGGCGGCGGCCGACAACGTCGACCAGCTGGTCAAGCAGCTCGACACCGGATCGGACTACAAGGTGCGGCTGTCGGCCGCGACGAGCCTCGCCAAGCTCGGTGACCCGCGCGCGATCCCGGCGTTCATCAAGGCGCTGGGCAAGGACAGCGACAAGACGGTGCGCGCCGCCGCGGCGCTCGGCCTGTCCAAGATCATCACCGCCGACACGCCGGCCGACAAGCGGGACGCGGCGATCAAGGCGCTGGAGAAGGCCAGCACGGGCGACAAGGACGCGTTCGTCAAGAAGCAGGCGAAGAAGGCGCTCGACAAGCTCAAGAAGCTGAAGTCCGGCGGCGGCGCCACCGCCGGTGCGGCGGTGGCCGGCGGGATCTACATCGACATCGGCGAGATGTCGGCGAAGGTGGCCGACGCCGCGGCGGTCAAGACGCTGATGCGCAAGACCGTGGAGAAGACCTTCTCCAAGCACGCCAAGGACATGTCCACCAAGTGGACGGGCGGCAAGGCGCCGACCAAGAAGCAGCTCGACGCGGCCAAGACGCAGGCCTATCACGTCGACGGCACGATCGTGGAGATGACGACCAAGGCGTCGGGGTCGTCGACCAACGTGAGCTGCAAGGTGAGCATGCTGATCGCGACGTTCCCCGAGAAGTCGATGTTCGGCTTCCTGGAGGGCGGGGCGACCGTGCAGGCGTCCAGCGACCCGTCCGACGTGGCCCTCGCAAAAGAGGACTGCGTGGTGGCGGTCGTGGAAGACTTGGTGATCAAGAAGATCATCCCCACCATCAAGACCAAGAGCGGGATCTAGGAGATCGCCATGGCGGAAGAACGGCAGTCGACCAGCGCCGCGGGGGGCGCCCGCGGCTACAAGCGGAGCTGGAAGAACCTGCTCATCAACAAGCGGTACCAGCTCCGCTTCACGCTGTTCATGGTCATCTTCGCCACCCTGCTGATGGTGGGGCTGGGGTGGTGGGTGATGCTCGTCGCCGACGAGGCGACCGAGGTCGCCACGTCGAAGGTGAAGGGGGACGACTGCGGCGAGGTGCCGAAGATCGGGTCCTCGACGGAGCCGGCGGCGACGCCCGACGCGCCGACGCCCGCCGATGTTCCGCCCGCCGATGTTCCGCCCGCCGATGCGCCGCCCGCCGACGGAGCGGCCGCGCCGGCGCCCGTCGATGGCGCCGCCGCGCCCGCGCCCGTCGATGGCGCCGCCGCGCCCGCGCCCGCCGACGAGCCGCCCGTCGACGGAGACGCCGCCGCCGATGGCGAGGGTGACGGGGAGGGGGAGGGCGACGGCGAGGAGGAGGCGGATCCCGGCGAGCGTCGCCGCCGCGTCGTGATCGTCGAATCGTCGATGACGGTCAACCCGGTGCCGGAGCGCTACGCCGAGGAGATCGCGCGCGTCTACGAGTGCCGGATGCGCCAGGCCGGCGCGCTCGCCGACATCCGCAACGGCCGGCGCGACGTGCTGCTGGTGCTGATCCTCTCGGGGCTGGCGCTCGTCATCGGGCTCGCGATCTACGGCATCAAGATGACCCACAAGGTGGCCGGCCCGCTCTACAAGATCACGCTCTACATGGGGAAGATGCGGGACGGTCGCCTCGACAAGGTCTACAACCTGCGCAAGGGCGACCAGCTCGTCGAGTTCTACGAGCACTTCAAGCACGCCCACGCGGGGGTCGTCGCGGCGGAGAAGGCCGACATCGAGCGGCTCAAGGCCGTGCTCGAGGCGGCCGAGGCGGAGCAGCTCGAGGGGCGCTCGCCCGAGGTCGACGCCGCGATCGCCGAGCTGCGCAAGGTCCTCGCGCGGAAGGAGAAGTCCCTTGAGTAACGACGCCGACAAGTCCGTGCCGAA
Organism: Myxococcales bacterium; assembly: GCA_011526095.1. GTDB lineage: Bacteria > Myxococcota_A > Polyangia > Haliangiales > Haliangiaceae > WYBA01. The sequence continues at coordinate 16,919 of WYBA01000285.1, forward strand.
GGCCGTGGTCGTCCAGGAGGGCAAGGTGCCCGGCGATGTCCCGCCCGCGTCGAGCCGGCCGCCGGCGGGGCCGCGGCCGCGCCACAAGCGCAAGCTGTCCAACTTCCTCCTCGACAAGAAGCTGCAGCTCCGTTACGTCATCCTCGTCTCCGTGATGTCGGTGGTGATCTCGGGGACGCTCGGCTACCTGATCTACCGGCAGGAGCACCGCGCCACCGCCGACGTCGCCGAGGGCCTCGCCGCGCTGGACAAGGAGTTCCAGCAGCAGGTCGAGCAGCAGATGGACGAGCGCGACCAGTCGCTGATGCTCAAGATGGCGGGCGCCGGCGTCGGGCTCACCGTCATCCTGACGCTCTACCTGATCATCATGACCCACAAGGTCGCGGGCCCGCTGTTCAAGGTGTCGATGTACTTCGACAGGATGGCGGACGGCAAGCTCGGCAACGTCACGCCCCTGCGCAAGGGCGACATGCTCACCGACTTCTACGACGGGTTCCGCGAGATGCACGTCGCCGTGCGGACCCGGCAGCAGGGCGACGTCGCGGCGATGCAGAAGCTGCTCGACGCGTGCGCCGCGGCGGGTGTCGAGCGCGCCGGCGCGCTCGGCGACGAGCTGGCCGAGCTGGACAAGCACGTCGCGGCGCGCAAGGCGCAGCTGAGCTGACGGCCGCCAGCTCGCCCGCGGCGCGAGCGCGGCGTGGTACTCATAGGCTCGATGTCCGACCTCGTCGAGCTCGGCGAGCGCTACTGGGCGCTGGGGCTGCCGGCGGCGGCGCGCAGCGCGTTCGCGCGGGCGCTCGCCGCGCGCCCCGACGACGCCGGCCCGGCCCGCCGGCTCGCCGAGCTCGGCCTGGCGCTCGGCGACCTCGACAGCGCGCGGCGCTACGCGACCGAGGTCGTGCGGCGTGCGCCGGGCGCGGCGTCGCGCGTGCTCCTCGGTCAAGCGCACCTCGCGGCCGGCCAGTCGACCGCCGCGCGGCTGGCGTTCGCCGCCGCGCTCGACGCGCCGCGCGTGACCTCGGTCGAGCGCGCGCGCGCCCACCTCGGGCTGGGGCAGGCCGCCGCCGCGGCGGGCGATCGCGGCGGCGCCGGCGCCAACGTCATGGCGGCGCTCGACGCGCTGCTCGACGC
>WYBA01000286.1 GCA_011526095.1 Myxococcales bacterium
CCCGGGCGGGGCGGCCCGCGCGGCCCCCCCCGCGCGCCCGCGGCGGGGTCGCCGCCACCCCCCTCGCCCCCCCCCCCCCCCGGGCCACGGCCGCGGCGCTGGTGCCCGCGTGCCGCGCGGCGGCCGAGGCCGGGCGCCCGCTGATCGCGCTGTTGCCTCCGGCGCGGCGCGCGGGCGCGGCGGGCGTGGAGCACGCGGCGGCGCTCGCGGCGCTGCGTGCCCACGGCGCGATCGTGCTCGGCGATCCGGACGCGTGGCTCGAGGCGATCGCGCTGCTGGCGCGCGTCGGGCTGCCGGCGGGACCGCGCGCCGCCGTCGTCGCCGCGCCCGGGACGTGGCTCGACGCGTCCGCGCGCGCGCTCGCGGTCGAGCTCGACGGCGCGGCGCGCGGCGTCAGCGTCGTCGCGGCGCCGGCCGACGCCGCCCCGGCCGACGCGGTGCTGGTCGACCGCGACCAGCTCGGCGAGGTGCCGGCGGCGCGCGGCGCGCGCGCGCTGGTCGTGCCCGTGGTCGCGCGCGGCGAGCTGATCGACGAGCTGCGCGGCGACGGCGCGATCGTCGGGCTGCGCGCGGCGCTCGCGGCGGTCGCCGCGGCGGGGCGCGCCGCCGAGCGGATCGCGGCCGGCCTGGGCCCGGCGCCCGCGGCCGCGCGCGCCGAGCTCGACGTCGACGAGGAGCGCGTCCGCCGCCAGCTCGACAAGATCCACCCGGGCGACCGGCGCCTCGGCGACCACGAGGTGAAGGTGCTGCTCGCCGGCTACGGCGTGCCGATCACGCGGCAGGCGGTGGCCACGACGCCGACGGGGGCAACCCAGCACGCCAAGAAGGCGGGGTTCCCGGTCGAGCTCAAGCCGTGGGGGCCCGACGCGCCGACCGAGCGCGCCGGCTGCCCGGTCGAGCGCGGCCTGATGACCGCGTCGGAGGTGCGGCGCGCGTTCGTCGCGGTGCTCGGCGCCGCCGGCCTGCCGAGCGGCGAGGCGGACGGCGCGGCCGTGATCGTCCGCGAGACCCCGCCGGCCGGGCGCGAGCTGTCGGTGTCGATCGCGCGGCTCGGCGTGCTCGGGTGGACCGTCGTCGTCGAGGTCGCGGGCGCGGGCGCCGTCGCGGCCCCGGCGCCGCTGCGCGTCGTCGACGCGGCCGCGCTCGCCGCCGCGGTCACCGCGACGCGCGCCGGCGAGCCCGAGCCCGACCGCGTCGCGCTCGCCAACCTCTTGCGCCGCGCCTCGCACCTCGTCGTCGACCACGAGGCGCGGTTCGAGCGCCTCGAGCTCGGCCGCGTCGTCGCCGCGCCGAAGGGCACGCGGACGCTGGTCGTCGACGCCGAGCTGATCTTGCGCTGATCCGGCGCTGATCCTGCGGCGACCGCGACCTGGCGCTCGGGGGCGCCGCGCTACGGCGCGCTCGTGCCCTGGCGGCCGTAGCGGTCCTCGAGCCGCACGACGTCGTCGAGCTCCGGCGTCGACACCTCGAGCACGTCGGTGTCCTCGAGCGCGATCATCCGGTGGCGCAGCCCGGGCGTGACGTGGAACGGCTGGTGCGGCTCGAGCACCGTCGAGCGCGGCGGCTCGCCGTCGGCGAAGTGGACGAACTGGAGCCGGCCGCGCAGCACCATCACCGTCTCGTCCTTGACGCGGTGGTACTGCAGCGACAGCGCCTCGCCCGCCTTGATGTGGAGGATCTTGCCGACGTAGCGGTCGGTCCTCGCCCAGATCAGCTCGTGGCCCCACGGCTTGGGGACGGTCGCCGCCACGGCCGTCACTTCGACTTCGGCGTGGGCGCCGGCGTCTTGTCGTCGGTGGTCCCGCCCAGGTCCCCGGATGCGGTCGGCAGCACGTCGGGCATCTCGACCTTCTCGCGCGAGCCGGGCACGTCCTCGCGCCGGTCGACCTTGGTGTCGCCGTCGTCGTCGTAGAGGATCGCGATCAGCTTGCCGTCGCGGTACTGCTCCCACAGGTCGACCGCGCCCGAGCCGTCACGGTCGCGGTGGACCGAGGTGAGCTGGCCGGCGGTGTCGTACAGCTCCTTGAGGTCGTACTTGCCGTCGAAGTCGCTGTCGCGCTCGACCTCGACGATCTTGCCCGTCTTGACGTCGTAGATCGCCGACATGTCGAACCGGCCGTCGTAGTCGAAGTCGGCCTTCTCGAACAGCACGGCGCCCTTGCGGTTGTACGCGACGACCCAGTCCTTGCGGCCGTCGTGATCGAAGTCGACCTGCTTGCAGGTGAGCACGTCGATCCGGGTGCCGGCCTCGTCCTCGCTCTTGAACAGGCGCCACACGTCCGGGCGGTTGTCCCGGTTCAGATCGTAGGTGACGACGTTCTTGCCGGCGGTGTCGCACAGCGTCGCGTCGACCTTGGGCACCGCCGTCGAGGTGTCCCCGCCGGCGTTGGACGGGTTGGTCGTGTCGCCCGTGTTCTTCTTGCACGCGGCCAGCCCACCGATCGCGCCACCGGCGACGAGCAGGCTGGCGGCCACGTGACCGGCGACACGAAATCCCGAGACGTTCCGCATGACTGCAACGGTACTCGGGCGGCTCAGCCCGCGCAACCCCGCGGGCGAGGGTCGGCAAATTGACCGTGATCGATCGGGCACGTAAGGTGGCCTTGGCCCGTGTCGCGCAAGAAGATCTCGACGACGGTGTACATCACGCCGGAGCAGGACGCGCGGCTCAAGCTGCTGCACGGCCGGACCAAGGTTCCCGTCGCCGAGTACATCCGCCAGGGGATCGACCTGGTGCTCGAGAAGTACAAGGATCAGCTGCCCGGGCAGACCGACCTCGCCGCGCTGCTCGCCGCGCGCGACGAGGTCTGACCGACCTCCGGGCGGGCCGCCGCGCGCCCGAGATCGGGCGCTTTGGCTGGACGCACCCTCGGTCGGGGCGCTACACAGTCCGCTCCCAATGTCCTTCCCGGCGGATCGCATCCGCAACTTCTCGATCATCGCGCACATCGACCACGGCAAGACCACCCTGGCCGATCGCATCCTCGAGCACTGCGGCGCGCTGACGGCGCGCGAGAAGACCGATCAGTTCCTCGACAACATGGAGCTGGAGCGGGAGCGCGGGATCACGATCAAGGCGCAGGCGGTCCGCCTGCAGTACAAGGCGCAGGACGGGCAGACCTATCAGTTCAACCTGATCGACACGCCCGGCCACGTCGACTTCCACTACGAGGTCTCGCGCAGCCTGGCCGCGTGCGAGGGCGCGCTGCTGGTGGTCGACGCCGCCCAGGGCGTCGAGGCCCAGACCCTGGCCAACGTCTACGTCGCGCTCGACGGCAACCTCGACATCATCCCGGTCCTCAACAAGATCGATCTGCCGGTCGCGCGCCCCGACTTCGTCCGCCAGCAGATCGAGGACCGGATCGGCCTCGACGCGTCCGACGCGCTCGAGGTGTCGGCCAAGACCGGGCTCGGCGTGCCGGAGATGGTCGAGGCGATCGTCCATCGGATCCCGCCGCCCAAGGGCGACCCCGACGCGCCGCTGCGCGCGCTGATCTTCGACTCCTGGTACGACCAGTTCCGCGGCGTCGTCGTGCTCGTCCGCGTGATCGACGGGTCGATCAAGAAGGGCCAGAACCTGCGGTTCTGGGCGACCAACAAGGTCCACGGCTGCACGATGGTCGCGGTCCGCAGCCCCGGGCTCGTCGAGGTCGACGACCTCGGCGTCGGCGAGGTCGGGATCCTGGCCGGCTCGATCAAGGACATCGCCGACGCCCGGGTCGGCGACACCGTCACCGACAACGACCGGCCGTGCGCCGCGCCGCTGCCCGGGTTCAAGACGGTCCAGCCGATGGTGTTCGCCGGCCTGTTCCCGGTCGACGCCGCCGACTACCAGAACCTCAAGGACGCGCTCGGCAAGCTGACGCTCAACGACGCGTCGGTGACGTACGAGCCGGAGACCTCGGCCGCGCTCGGGTTCGGGTTCCGCTGCGGCTTCCTCGGGCTGCTCCACATGGAGATCATCCAGGAGCGGCTCGAGCGCGAGTTCGACCTCGACCTGATCACGACCGCGCCCAGCGTGCAGTACCGGGTCCGGCTCAACGACGGCGAGGTCGTCGTCGTCGACAACCCGGCCAAGGTCCCCGACGGCGGCCGGTTCGACGCGATCGAGGAGCCGGCGATCACCGCGACGGTCCACGTCCCGCAGGAATACGTCGGTCCGGTCATGCAGTTGTGCCAGGAGCGCCGCGGGATCCAGCAGGCGCTCCACTACGATCCCGGAGGTCGCGTCCGCGTGGTCTACGAGATGCCGCTGGGGGAGATCGTGTTCGGCTTCTACGATCGGCTCAAGACGCTGTCCCGCGGCTACGCCTCCCTCGACTACGAGCCGGCCGGGTACCGCGAGGCCGACCTGGTGCGGCTCGACGTGCTGATCAACGGCGATCGCGTCGACGCGCTGTCGATCATCGCCCACCGCGACAGCGCGTATCACCGCGGCGTCGAGCTGTGTAACCGGATGAAGGACGTCGTGCCGCGGCAGATGTTCGACGTCGCGATCCAGGCGGCGATCGGCAGCAAGATCATCTCGCGCTCGACGGTCAAGGCGATGCGCAAGGACGTCACCGCCAAGTGCTACGGCGGCGACATCAGCCGCAAGCGCAAGCTGCTCGAGAAGCAGAAGAAGGGCAAGAAGCGGATGAAGGCGGTCGGCTCGGTCGAGTTGCCGCAGGAGGCGTTTCTGACCGTGCTCAAGGTCGACGACTGAGCTCGCCATGATCGCCGCCGCCAAGCTCGACAAGCGCGTGCGCAAGGAGGCGCGGGCCCTCGTGCGCGAGGCGCGCCAGGGGCTGTTCCGCACCCGGTCGACGGTGCCGTGGCGGGGCGAGCTCGAGGGCTGCGCCGACGCGGTCGAGGCGGCGCTCGCCGCGGGCCGGCTCGGCGAGGTGCGCGACCGCATGGTCACGCTCGACGCCCTGCTCGACGAGCACCTGCCGGCGGCGCGCAAGTCGACGGTGCGCGAGTACGCCGACTCGATCGGCATCGCCGTGGTGATCGCGCTGTTGCTCCGCGCGTTCGTGATCGAGGCGTTCAAGATCCCGTCGAGCTCGATGATCCCGACGCTGGAGATCGGCGATCACATCTTCGTCAACAAGTTCCTCTACGGCGTCCGCATCCCGTACACGACGGTCAAGTTCGGCGAGTTCCGGTCCCCGCGCCGCGGCGAGGTGATCGTGTTCATGAACCCGTGCTGGCCCGAGAAGGACTTCATCAAGCGCGTCGTCGGGGTCGCCGGCGACACGGTCGAGGTCCGCTGCAACCTGCTCTACGTCAACGGCAAGCCGGTGACCGCGGAGCTGCTCGCGCCGCCGCCCGGCGGCGACGCGGCGGAGGGCTGCCGCTACTGGGACTACGACGACGGCTCGCACGAGTGGGACGAGCGCAGCTGCTCGCTCTACCGCGAGCAGCTCGGCGGCACGACGTTCCAGACGCTCCACGGCCCCGAGCGCCCCGGCGACGACGCGGATCGTCTCGCCGCCGGCGATCGCGGCCCGTACTGGAAGTACGACGACACCCACGACTTCCCGTTGATCGGAGAGCACGAGCGCGGGCGGCTGCCGCCGGTGCCGGCGTGCCCGTCGGACCGGCGCCACCAGACGCCCGGCGCGCTCGGTCAGATCGTGCGCACGCTGCCGGTCGGTCAGCCGCCGGTCACGCCGTGCGCGCCGCAGGTGCACTACGTCGTCCCCGCCGGCAACGTGTTCGTGATGGGCGACAACCGCCAGAACTCCAGCGACTCGCGGATCTGGGGCCCGGTGCCGCTCGACAACATCAAGGGCAAGGCGCTGTTCATCTGGTACTCCAAGTCGGACATCGACGGCATCCGGTGGGACCGGATGGGCGACATCGTGCATTAGCCACACGGGGCTCGCCGCCCCGCCCGCGCGGCGAAGCCGCGCGGGACCCACCCCGCCAAGAGGTGTGCACGCGCGAACGCCCGACCGGGTCCCTTGCGCCGCGGTCGGGATGTGTGGCCACCTTCGGGGGCGAGCAACCCGAGGGGCCTGCCATGAGTGAATCTGTCGACCGTCGCAACCTGCGCGTCACCGGCCAGCACAAGGCGGTCGAGCAGCCGAGCGTCGAGGTCCACGACGAGACGACCGACGTCGTGATCGTCGTGACCCAGGCGTACGGGCCGCGCGGCGACAACCTCGTCGGGATCTCGGACGTGACGTTCGACGGCAACCCGGCGGTGACGATCGGGGTGCGCGCGGTGACGCCGGACGGGCCGGTCGAGGGCCTCGTCCACCTGTCGCCGCTGCACGGTGACAGCCGCAAGCAGGGGATCGAGCTGCCGGTCGGCACGGTGTGCGAGCTGTTCTGCCCGGTGTCCAAGCAGCCGCTCGATCTCGTCGGCGACGTCGACGACGGCACCGGCGCCCAGTACTACGCGCTCTACCTCACGCCGCAGCTGTCGCGCGGCTCGATGGTGATGATCTCCAACATCTGGGGCCACTACCACTCGCGCATCGTCGACGACTTCGAGCTGATCTCGGCGTGGGCGGCGTCCCACGACGAGCTCAAGTAGCGCTCACCCGTCCGAGTCAGCCGGCGGCCGGTCAGCCGGCCGCCGCGCGCCACCGCCACCGGCCGAACCGCAGCCGCGCCCACAGCGTGCGCAGCCACGACCGCTCCAGCAGCACCACGCCGGTCGTCGACTCGCGCGACGGCTCGGGCGGCGGTCGCCGGACGAGGGCGCGCGCGGCGGCGGGGCGGGGCGCGGGTACGGGCGCGGGCGCGGGCGCCGCGGCGCTCGCGAGCAGCGCGTCGCGCATCGTCGCCGCGGTCGGCCAGCGCGCGTCGGGCGCCTTGGCGAGCGCGCGCTGCACCGTCGCCGCGAGCGGCAGCGGCACGCCCGGCGCGGCGCGCACGAGCGAGGGCGCCTCGCGGTGGGCGTGCATCCACGCCAGCTCGACCGGGCTCGCCGCCGCGAACGGCCGCGCGCCGGCGAGCAGCTCGAACAGCACCACGCCGAGCGCGTAGACGTCGACCCGCGCGTCGCCGTCGTGGCCGAGCGCGCGCTCGGGCGCCAGGTACGACGGCGAGCCGACGGTGGTGCCGCGCCGGGTGACGTGGGCGTCGCCGAGCGCCCACGACAGCCCGAAGTCGATCAGCACCGGGCCGGACGGGCCGAGCAGCACGTTCTCCGGCTTGACGTCGCGGTGGATCACGCCGCGGGCGTGGGCGTGGGCGAGCGCGTCGAGCAGCGCCGCGCCGATCCGCGCCGCGTCGGGCGCCGCGACCGCGCCGTGGGCGTCGAGGTGCTGGCGCAGGGTGACGCCGTCGATCAGCTCCATCGCGAGGAACCGCGAGCCGTCGGGGGTGACGCCGACGTCGAACACGCGGACGCAGCCGGGGTGGTCGAGCCGCGCGGCGTTGCGCGCCTCGCGCTCGAACCGCACGGTCGCGGCGCGGTCGCCGATCCCGGGCGGCACGACCTTGAGCGCGACCTCGCGGTCGAGGCCGAGGTGGTGCGCGCGGTAGACCGTGCCCATCCCGCCGCGGCCGAGCAGGCCGGTCACGCGGTAGCGCAGGCCGACGAGCGCGCCGGTCGGCAGCGTGGGGAGCGCGGGGCTGTCGTGCTTCATCTCACCCTCCTGATTCTCGAGTCGAGGGCTTGGACGTGGGGAAGGGCGGGACCATTCGGGGCGCTGGCCGGGGAGGCCGCTCCCCACGCGCCCGGGCCGGCAACACGCAGGATCTCGCGGGGTTGACCGGACAAACTCCCTGGATCCGACCTTGCAGAACCCAGGTTGCCACCGGGAGACCCACCATGATTCGCACGCCCCATCTGCTCGTCCTCGCCACCGCGGCCGCCGCGGGGCTCGCCGCCCCGGCCGCCGCCGAGGCCGGGCGCGTCGCCGTGCTCACCGTCCAGGGGGACCCGGACGGTGAGCTCGAGGACGGCCTGATCGCGATCGTCGAGGACCGCCACGACCTCGTGACCTCCGGCGAGTTCGAGCGCGCCGCGCGCCGCGCCGGCCTCGACGAGCTCGACGCCGCCGCGATCGGCAAGGTCGCGCGCAAGCTCGACGCCGACGCGGTGATCGAGGGCCAGCTGTCGCGCGAGGACGAGGGCTTCACGCTGGTCGTCCGCGTCCGCGCGCAGAGCGGCAAGACGATCAAGAAGATCACGGTCGACCTGGCCAAGCCGCGGCTGTCGGCCAAGGCGAAGCGGCGGCTCGGCACCGGCGTGCTCGACGGCGTCGACCGCGTGCTCGGCATCGCCGACGACGGCGGTGACGGCGGCGACGACGAGGCCCGCGACGACGACGGCGAGGGGCGCAAGGTGTCCCGCGCGCGCAAGAAGTCGCGCACCGCCGCCCGCGAGCTGGCGCGCGACGATGAGACGCGTGACGCGGACGACGCCGAGGATGCGGACGCGGACGCGGCGCGCGACGACGACGAGGACCGCGGCGGTGACGACGACGACCGCGTCGCCGCGCGCGACGACGAGGACGACGACGAGCCGCTCGGCCTGCGCCGCGATCGCGGCGATCGCGACGATGACCGCGCGCCCGCCGATCCGCGCCGCGCCGCGCTCCGCGTGTTCGCCGGCGTCTCGGCCACCGCCCGCAACCTCGCTTTCACGGTCCGGCCGGACCTCGACGAGGCCCAGATCCCCAACGGCACGACGACCACGTTCGTCCCCGGCGCGCGGGTCGACGCCGAGCTCTACCCGATGGCGTTCGGCGGCAAGACCGGCGCCGCGTCGGGCCTCGGCGTCGCGGTCGCGTTCGACCAGACGCTGACGCTCAGCACCCAGACCAGCGACGCCCCCGACCAGAAATTTCCGACCGCGCAGCGCGCGTGGTCGGTCGGCGCCCGCTACCGCTGGATCACCGGCGCCAGCGCGTCCGCCCCGACCGTGACGCTCGGCGTCGGCTACGGCCGCCGCGCGTTCATCGTCGATCGCAGCGCGCTGCCCGCGGACGCCGAGATCGACTTCCCCGACACCGACTACCGCTACCTCGACCCCGGGCTGACCGTGCGGCTGCCCCTCGGCGCGCGCCTCGCCCTCGACGTCGGCGGCAAGGCGTACCTCATCCGGACCGCGGGCGCGATCCAGTCGGAGAGCGAGTACGGCGGCGCCAAGATCACCGGGTTCACCGCCGACGGCGGGCTCGAGGTCAAGGTGACCCGGCAGGCGGTGCTGCGGCTCGGCGCGAGCTGGGCGCAGATCGGCTTCGACTTCGTCGGCAACGGCGAGCAGAGCAACGGGCGCGACGACGACCTCGCGACCCAGGACGTCGGCGGGGCCATGGACCGCTACATCGGCGTCGCTGGCACGCTGGGCGTCGCGTACTGACCACACGGGGCTCGCCGCCCCCCCCCCGCGCCGGGGGAGCAGAGCGGAACAGCCCACCCCAGCAGGCCAGTCACACGCGAC
>WYBA01000287.1 GCA_011526095.1 Myxococcales bacterium
GACCGCGTCGGCGAGCGCCTCGAGCGCGCACGCGAACGCCTCGGGGAGCTGGTCGAGCGCGGCGTGGTGTGCGGCGAGCGCGTGCGGCGCGCGCGCCGGGTCGCCGGGGGGCCGCGCCAGCCTCGCGTCGAGCAGCCGGCGGTGGGCGCGCCGGCGCGCGCGCGGCGAGGTCCGCGCGCTGACCGCGCCGCGCAGCAGCGTGCTGCGCCAGCGGTAGTCGGCGCCGTCGGGCACGCCGTCGCGGGTCAGCAGGCCGTCGTCGACCGCGCGCTCGAGCAGCGGCTCGAGCCGGGCGTCGTCGAGCCCGGCCGCGGCGGCGAGCAGGTCGAACGCCAGCGCGTCGCCCGCCGCGGCGCCCAGCTCGAGCACGCCGAGCAGCTCGGGGTCGACGCCGGCGAGCCGCGCCTCGACCAGCGCCGCGACCGTCGCGGGCACCTCGACGTCGTCGGGGACCTCGATCACCCACTCCTCGTCGCGGCGGCGGATCGTGCCCGCGGCGAGGCCGTGCCGCACCAGCTCGGCGAGGAAGAACGGGCTGCCGCCGGCCGCGGCGTCGAGGCGGCGCAGCTCGCGCGGGCGGACGTGGACCGCGCCGAACGCGGCGTCGAGGAACGCGCGGACCTCGGGCTCGGCGAGGGGCCGCAGCCGCAACACGACGCCCGTCCGACGCTGGACGTGGCCGTGCTGCCACGCCGCGAGCGCGCCGCCGCGGCTGACCGACGCGCCGCTGGCGGTGGCGATGACGAGCACGCCGCGCGCCGCGAGCGCGCGGTGGAGGTGATCGACGAGCGCGAGCTCGGGCGGGCGCGCGAGGTGGAGGTCGTCGAGCGCGAGCACCAGCGGCCGCGCGCCGGCGCGCGCGCGCACGGCCTCGGTGAACGCGTCGAACGCCGCGGGATCGGCCGCGGTCGCCGCGGCGAGCGGCGCGGCCGCGGCCGCCGCGCGCCCGGGCCCCGAGCCGCCGAGCATGCGCACGAACGCGTCGAACAGCGGCGGGCGGCTCGCCTCGTCGAAGCACCGCCCGGCGAGCACGACCGCGCCGTCGGCGGCGGCGCGCCGCGCGAACGCCTCGACCAGCCGCGACCGCCCGGCGCCCTCGTCGCCGACCACGACCACCAGCCGGCCGTGCCCGCCGTTGGCGGCGCGCAGCTCGTCGTCGAGGCGCGCCAGCTCCGCGGCGCGGCCGACGAACACGTCGAGCCGCGGCGCCTGCTGCGCGCGCCGCACCGACGAGTCGAACCGGCGCGCGTCGGGCGGCAGCGCGGTCGCGGCGTCGGAGCTGGAGAGGACCGCGGTGGGCTCGTCGCCGCCGGGCCGCGCCGGCGCACGGCCAGCGAAGGAGGGCGAGGAGGAGGAGGAGGACGGCGACGCCGCGGCCCGCGCGAGCGCGACCTGTCCGCCGGCGATCGCCGCGAGCTGCTCGGCGCTCGCCGGGCGCAGCGCCGGGTCGAGCTGCAGCGCGGCCGTGATCGCCGCGACGATCCCCGGCGGCAGCGCGTCGACCCACTCGGTCGCCGCGCGGAACTGGCCCTGCGAGATCTTGAACATCACGGCCATCTGCGTGTCGCCGGCGAACGGTAGCTGGCCGGTGACCATCTCGTAGAGGATCACGCCGAGCGCGAACAGGTCGGTCGCCGGCATCGCCGGCAGCCCGGCGACCTGCTCCGGCGCCATGTAGCTGCACGTGCCGACGATCGTGCCGGGGGTGGTGAGGCGCGCGGCGCCGGCCGCCTCCATCACGGCGAGGCCGAAGTCGAGCACCTTGACGACGCGGCTGCCGTCGTCGGCGCGCGCGAGGATCACGTTGGCCGGCTTGAGGTCGCGGTGGACGACCTGGCGCCGGTGCCCGGCCTCGATCGCGGCGCACATGGGGAGGAACAGCGCGAGCGCCTCGTCGGGCGCGAGCCGGCCGCGCGCGACCAGCTCGTCGGCCAGCGTCGGGCCGTCGAGGTGCTCCATCACCAGGTACGGCGAGCCGCCCGCGCCGCCGTGGTCGCCGAAGTCGAACACCCGCACGACGTTGGGGTGGTGGATGTGCGCCGCCGCGCGCGCCTCGCCGAGGAACCGCGCGCGGTTGGCGGGCGTGTCCTGGGCCGGGAGCAGGCGCTTGATCGCGACGAGGTCCCCGAGCGCGAGCCGACGCGCGACGAACACCTCGCCCATGCCGCCGGCGCCGAGCGGCCGCAGCACCTCGTACCGTCCGTCCAGGACCTCGCCCGGGGCCAGCGCGCCCATCGGGTCGATGGTGTCACAACACGGCGTCGACGAGGAAGAACCCGAGCGCGGCGGCGACGGCGCACAGCAGCACGACGATCGCGACGGTGGCGAGCACGGAGCGCCCGCGCGGCGCCGCGCTGGGCGCGCGCGCGGCGGCGGCGGCGGGCGCGCGCGCGGACGCGGGCGCGAGGTCGATCACGTCGACCATGCGCGCGCGGCGCTGCGCCTCGGCCGCGTTGTAGGCGGCGAGCGCCGCGAGGTACTCGGGGTTATCGAGCGGGTTGCGCGGTGCCGCGATCGCCGTGGGCGCGACCGGCGCGAACGCCGTCGGCGCGACCGGCGCCGCGACGGTCGGGGCCGCGGGCATCGGCGCGTCCGCGACGAGCGTCGGGGCGTCGAGGATCGGCGCGGCGAACGGAGGCGGAGACGGGAACGGAGGCGGAAACGGAGACGGAGGCGGAGGCGGAACCGGAGACGGAGACGGAAACGGAGACGGAGACGGAGCCGGAACCGGAGACGGAGACGGAGACGGAGACGGAGACGGAGACGGATGCGGAGACGGAGACGGGAACGGCGCCACGGCCAGCACCGGCACCGGCGGCGCCGACGCCGACGGCCGCGGCGGCGGCACCGGCCCCGACGCCGACC
>WYBA01000288.1 GCA_011526095.1 Myxococcales bacterium
ACGCCCACGTCCAGAACTGGCGCCGGCTGGTCGACCACGACGTCATGGTCGTCGACCTCACGCCGGCGGCGATCGGCCCGTACTGCATCCCGCCGGTCAACCTGACCGAGCACCTCGACGGCGGCGCGCGCAACGTCAACATGGTGACGTGCGGCGGCCAGGCGACGGTGCCGATGGTCGCCGCGGTGAGCCGCGTGCAGGCGGTCGCGTACGCCGAGATCGTCGCGACCGTGGCGTCGCGCTCGGCGGGGCCGGGCACGCGCAACAACATCGACGAGTTCACGCGCACCACCGCGGGCGCGGTTGTCAAGCTCGGCGGCGCGAGGCGCGGCAAGGCGATCATCATCCTCAACCCGGCGGAGCCGCCGCTGATCATGCGCGACACGATCCACTGCCTCACCGAGGGCGAGCCCGACCGCGAGGCGATCACGGCGTCGGTGCGCGCGATGGTGCGCGAGGTCCAGACCTACGTCCCCGGCTACGCGCTCAAGAACGGCCCGGTGTTCGACGGGCGGCGGGTGACCACGTTCGTCGAGGTCCAGGGCCTCGGCGACTACCTGCCGCCGTACGCCGGCAACCTCGACATCATGACCGCGGCGGCGCTGCGCACCGGCGAGGTGTGGGCGGAGCGCGCGCTCGCGGCGGGGAGGGCGTCGTGAGCGGCCTCGCGGGGCGCAAGGTCGTCGTCCACGACATGAGCCTGCGCGACGGGATGCACCCCAAGCGCCACCAGATCACCCTCGATCAGATGGTGTCGGTCGCGACCGGGCTCGACGAGGCCGGCGTGCCGCTGATCGAGGTGACGCACGGCGACGGGCTCGGCGGCGCGTCGATCAACTACGGCTTCGGGCTGCACAGCGACGAGGAGTACCTGCGCGCGGTCGTGCCGCGGATGCGGCGCGCGAAGATCTCGGCGCTGCTGCTGCCGGGGATCGGCACGGTCGACGACCTGCGGATGGCCCACGGCTGCGGCGTCGCGACGGTGCGCGTCGCGACCCACTGCACCGAGGCCGACGTCGCGCGCCAGCACCTCGGGCTGTCGCGCGAGCTCGGGCTCGACACCGTGGGCTTCCTGATGATGGCGCACATGCTGCCGCCGGAGCGGCTGGTCGAGCAGGCGCGCCTGATGGAGAGCTACGGCGCGCACTGCGTGTACATCACGGACTCGGCCGGCTACATGCTGCCCGCGGACGTGACGGCGCGCGTCGGCGCGCTGCGCGCGGCGCTGCGGCCCGAGACCGAGGTCGGGTTCCACGGGCACCACAACCTGGGGATGGGCATCGCCAACTCGATCGCCGCGGTCGAGGCGGGGGCGTACCGGATCGACGGCTCGGCCGCGGGGCTGGGCGCCGGCGCCGGCAACACGCCGCTCGAGGTGTTCGTCGCGGTGCTCGATCGGATGGGCGCCGACCACGGCGTCGACCTGTACGCGCTGATGGACGTCGCCGAGGAGCGCGTCGTGCCGATGATGGACGTGCCGGTGCGGATCGACCGCGACGCGCTGATCCTCGGCTACGCCGGGGTGTACTCGTCGTTCCTGCTGTTCGCGCAGCGCGCCGGGGCGAAGTACGGCGTGTCGCCGCGCGACCTGCTGGTCGAGCTGGGGCGGCGCCAGACGATCGGCGGCCAGGAGGACCTGATCGAGGACCTGGCGCTCGACATGGCGCGCGCGGCGCGCGAGAAGATCGGGCCGTGACCGACGAGGAGTTCCGCGAGGAGATCCGGGCGTGGCTCGACGCGAGCTGCCCGGCGTCGCTGCGCACGCCCGCGACCGCCGCCGAGGAGGTGTGGGGCGGGCGCAAGTGCGTGTTCCCGTCGGAGGACGCGCGCGCGTGGCTGCAGCGGTGCGCGGAGAAGGGCTACACCGCGCCGACCTGGCCGACTCAGTACGGCGGCGCGGGGCTGAGCGCGGCGCGCGCGGCGATCTTCGAGCAGGAGCTGCGGCGCCTCGGCTGTCGCCGGCCGCTGATCAGCTTCGGCGTGTGGATGCTGGGGCCGGTGCTGCTGGAGTTCGGCTCGGAGGACCAGCGGCGCGAGCACCTGCCGCCGATCGTCAGAGGCGAGATCCGGTGGTGCCAGGGCTACAGCGAGCCGGGCGCGGGCTCGGACCTGGCGAGCCTGCAGACGCGCGCGGTGCGCGACGGTGACGAGTACGTGGTCGACGGCGCGAAGGTGTGGACGACCCACGCCGACAAGGCGGACATGATGTTCTGCCTGGTGCGCACCGGCAGCGGGACCTCCAAGCACGAGGGGATCTCGTTCCTGCTGATCGACATGGCGGCGCCGGGCGTGACGACGCGGCCGATCACGCTGATCAGCGGCAGCTCGCCGTTCTGCGAGACGCGGTTCGACGGCGTGCGCGTGCCGGCGCGCAACCTCGTCGGGCAGGAGCACGCCGGCTGGACGATCGCCAAGCGGCTGCTCGAGCACGAGCGCAGCATCATCTCGGTGATGCGCGACGCCGCGCCCGAGGAGAGCGAGACGCTCGAGGCGCTGGCGAAGCGGTGCCTGGGCGAGGACGAGGACGGCCGGATCGCCGACCCGGTGCTGCGCGACGAGGTGATCCGCAGCAACATCGACTTCCTGTGCAACCGGCTGACGCTGCAGCGCTCGCGCGAGTCGGCGCAGGCGGGGCGCGGCCCGGGCCCCGAGAGCTCGATGTTCAAGCTCTACGGCACCGAGCTGTCCAAGGGGCGCAAGGACCTGCGCGTCCGCCTCGCCGGCTACCAGGGCCTGGGCTGGGAGGGGGAAGGCTTCGCGGCGAGCGAGCTGCAAGCCACGCGTGACTGGCTGCGCTCGCGCGCCAGCTCGATCGAGGGCGGCACGAGCGAGATCCAGCTCAACATCATCGCCAAGCGCGTGCTGGGCCTTCCGGACTGAGGCGAGTCAGGCGGGGCGACGTCCTTCGACACGGGCCTCGCTGGCGCTCGGCCCTGCTCAGGACGAGCGGTACAGCCGAGTCCGCAGCCGAGAGGTCGGCGGAGACGGAATCGGAGACGGAGGCGGAGACGGAGGCGGAGACGGAGACGGAGGCGGAGGCGGAGACGGAGGCGGAGACCGAGACGGAGGCGGAGACGGAGACGGAATCGGAGACGGAGACGGAGACGGAGACCGAGACGGAGGCGGAGACCGAGACGGAGGCGGAGACCGAGACGGAGACGGAATCGGAAACGGAATCGGAGACGGAATCGGAGACGGAATCGGAGCGAAGACGGAGATCGAGCAGATGCGAACAGAACCCCGAAACCCCCGCTCGTCCTGAGCAGGGCCGAGCGCCAGCGAGGCCCGTGTCGAAGGACGCTGACAGTCACTTGCGCCTCTGCTCCCTCCCACCAACCGCGTCGAACATGCCCACCTTCATCCCCACCCCCGAGCAAGACGAGATCCAGCGCGCCGCCCGCGCGTTCGTGCGCGAGCGCATGCCCACCTCGCACCTGCGCGCGCTGCGCGACGCGCGCGACCCGCTCGGCTTCTCGCCCACCCTCTGGCGCGCCGCCGCCGAGCTCGGCTGGGCCGGCATCACGCTCCCCGAGGCGCACGGCGGCGCCGGCCTCGGCCTCGCCGAGCTCGGCCTGATCCTCGAGGAGTGCGGCCGCACCCTCGCCCCGACGCCGCTGATCTCGACCACCGTGCTCGCCGCCGGCGCGCTCGCCGCGTCGCGCTCGCCGCTCGCGGCGCCGCTGCTCGCGCGCCTCACCCGCGGCGACGTCACGCTCGCCCTCGCCCTCGACGAGCAACCCCGCTTCGCGCCCCACGCCATCCACGCCACCGCGCAGCACCTCCCCACCTCGCGCGCCTGGCGCCTCGACGGCGCCAAGGTCCACGTCCTCGACGGCGCCGCCGCCGAGCAGCTCGTCGTCGCCGCGCGCACCGCCGCCGGCGTCGCGCTGTTCCTCGTCCCCGCCGCCGCGCCCTGCGTCACGGTCACGCCGCTCACCCTGGTCGACGCCCGCGGCGCCGCCCGCGTCCGCCTCGACCATGTCACCGTCCCCGACGACGCGCTCCTCGTCGACGCGCCCGACGCGGCACCGCTGCTCGACACGCTCCTCGCCCGCGCCACCGCCGCCCTCTGCGCCGAGATGCTCGGCGGCGCGCTCGAGGCGTTCGAGCGCACGCTCGCGTACCTCAAGGAGCGCCGCCAGTTCGGCGTGCCGATCGGCTCGTTCCAGGCCCTCAAGCACCGCGCCGCGCACCTGTTCTGCGAGCTCCAGCTCACCCGGTCGATCGTCCGCGCCGCGCTCGTCGCCCTCGACACCGCCGCCCCCGACGCGCCCGCCCTCGTCTCGGCCGCCAAGGCCAAGACCTCCGAGGCCTACGTCCGCGTCACCGCCGAGGCGATCCAGCTCCACGGCGGCATCGGCGTCACCGACGACCTCGACCTCGGCCTCTTCTACAAGCGCGCCCGCGCCTCCGAGCTCACCTTCGGCGACGCCGTCTACCACCGCGACCGCTTCGGCCGGCTCGCGGGGTACTGAACCGTCAGCCCACGCCGCGTTCTCACCGCGGCCAGCGTCGGTCAGCAGATCGTACGCAACCGCGCCGCGCCCCGGCCGACATCGCTCGCCCCCTCGGCGCACGGCGCCGCCCGGGCGGGAGACTCGACGTCCGGAAACCGGACGGGCGTGGCGCCTGCCGCTCGTTGCCACATGCCTGACGCGCGTTCTGCCTTGCGCGGAACGAGAGCGTTCTGGTACGTGCACTCTCGTTGGCGTGATGGCAGGGCGGCGCTCCGGTGAGTGGCGGCGAGAGGTAGAGACACGACCCCATCTGCGGACCCACCCGACGCCAGTCGGAGGCAGCGGTCCGCGTACGCCCGGAGCCCGTCCATGCTTTCCAGCCATCGCCTCGTCAGCGCCTGCCTCGCCAGCATCGCCGTGCTCGTCGCTACGGCGCGCATCTCGCACGCGCAGTCGCAGGACTGCTTCTACCAGGGCGAGCCGTGTGATGACATGGCGCCCGAGTGCGACCGGTTCTGCGCCGGCGAGACGCTGCCCTGGGTCCCCGTGGAGACCGAGGACGGCGTCAAGGTGGCCTACCCGGTCAGCCCGGGCGATCCGATCGCTGCCCAGGCGCTCGGTGGCCTCGACGCCGCGGTCGAGCTCGCTTCGCCCACCGCCACTCACGCTCCGACCCCGCAGGACCTCTACAGCGTCCTGCCGGGCGACCTCAATCTCCTGCTGATCAACGAGACCCTCAGGAACCTCTCCCAGGATCTCGGATATGGGACGCCGCCCGCGGTGCCGCCGCGCGCGTCACCGGCGATCGCAGTGGACCAGGGCGTCGAGCGCGACCACGAGAACACCGGCGACGCGCGTGGTTACGACACCGGCGGCCGTCTGTCCGATCCCGTGGACCCCATCACGGGCGAGTTCGTGGTCGAGAACACGGACCTGCAGCTCCCGTCCTTCGGTGTTCCGTTCGTGCTCCGGCGCGTGTATCGCAGCCGCGTCGACCTCGACGGCCCGCTCGGACACGGCTGGGACCACGTCTACAACCAGCGAATCGTCGACGAGCCGCCTTGGTTTGCTGGACCGCTGCCCGGACCGCTGCCACTGCCGGACGACCGGCCGGGCTGCGGCCCGGTCGTGGTCCTCGCCACAGGCGACGCGACATCGCTGCGGTTCCGCGAGCAGGCGAGGTCGGTCGATCCCTCGGGTGGCGAGACGGTCCTGTATGGAAGCCCGGCGTCCCGGCTGGCGCTGACGGGACATGACGACGGCGAAGCGGTGACCTGGCAGCTGCGCACGCAGGAAGGCGACGTTCGCCACTTCGACGACCGCGGCGTCCTCGTCCGGTGGGTCGACGGCAATGGCGTCGGGTTGACGCTGCAATGGCAGGAGACGGTCCGTGGGCTCGCACCGTCAGTCGTGACCGACAGCGTCGGGAGGATCATCACGTTCGAGTACGACGGTGCGGGGAGGCTCACAAAAGTCGCCGAGCCCGTGTCTGGGCTCGAGGCGAGCTACGGCTACGGCCCCACAGGAACGCTCGACCGCGCGACCCGGGCGGACGGACGCACCGAGACGTACGGCTACGACGTGCTCGGGCGAGAGCGCGGCGACTGGGTGGCCGAGCCGCTGCTGCACGCTTCCTGCGCGCGATCCTGCGCGGTCTCGTCGTCTTCCTGCGACGCAGGGGGCGTGTGCGATGGGCCGGTGGCTGACGCCATGGCCGCGTGCGGAGCCGCGTGCGGCCAGTGCTCGACGGAGTGCCGAGAGGGTTGCTCGTCTCTTTGTGACACCGAGTGCCGGGGCTGCCGCTCGAGCTGCCAGGCGATGTGCGACAGCACGGAGCAGCGGGCGGCGATCGACGCCGAGTGTGATCGGCTCTGGACCTCCACGGGGGCCAAGGAGGCGTGCGAGGAGTGCGACGAGGTGTGTCGTCAGGTCGCAGACACGCCTTGCTACCTGTTCGGAAACTGCAGCGTGAACCACACGGCCGAGCCGGGGCCGGACGAGACGTCGGCGTATTGCTACGCCGAGGGCTGGGGCGGCGAGCTGTGGTCGGACGTGCTCCAGGACAGCCTGCACCTGTTCCAGTGGGCCGGTGCGGCCATCGTCGACGGGGTTCAGTGCCTCATCTCGTTGGTGTGGGGAGACTGCGACGACGACCAGATGCAGGGCGCCTGGGAGGCTGCCTGTGACTACAACGCCACCCAGTGCTGCATCGACGGCGAGCATTGCGCCGACCTGAGCTGCAACGTGGGCGTCGAGTGCGAGGACAGCTGCGAGGCGACGTGGCGCGGCGATCCGATGGGGACGGGGTGCCTGGCGCCCGTGCCGAGCGTGCTGACGGCGGGCGGCGTGCCGCCGGTGATGGGCACGCAGGAGTACGCAGACGCGCTCGCGGATCCCTACATCGGAAGCGCCGACGCCTGGGCGGCGAACAACGGATGCGAGCCGAAGGTCCGTCAGCACTGCGTCGATGGCTGCAATTCGCAGTGTCGCAACGGCGGCACGTTTCCGGACGCCACCGGTCAGCTCGTGGAGGTGGAAGGGTGCATCCCGGCGTGCGAGGGCGAGTGCGGCGACCACTGCGACACCGTCTGCCACGTCAACGACTGCGCCGCCTACTGCGAGCAGCAGGACTTCGCCGGCATGTGCGAGTCCTCCTGCACCGACGCCTGCGTCGACGCGGCGCACGCCGCGGGCGACGACCCGGGGCCGAAGTACGGCCACCCCGCCGACCTCGACTACAACCTGGTCCGCATCTACGACGGCGCCGGCAACCTGTGGCTCGAGAACGAGTATGGCCAGGACGTCCGGTCCCCGGACTTCGACACCGTCGTCCATCAGCGCTACGGCGACTTCACGGCCGAGATGTCGCACGTCGACCTGCGCGCCCACGCCGAAGGCCTCGGGCTCGTGCCCGACCCGGCGACGATGGCGCTGGTCGACGACCTCGACTCGTACGAGAAGGTCCACATCTGCCCGCGCAACTGCGACACGGCGGCGCCGGACCTGCGCGACGTGCTCGTCCCGCTCGGTGACACGGTGCTCGTGTTCGAGGGCGGCGTCGCCGGCGGTGAGCGCGACCGCGCCGGCCTCGCCGTGCAGGCGACGCTGCTGCCGCGCGGCGCGATCCCTCCGACGATCGTGCGGTTCCGCAGGCAGGGCGACGGTGTCGTCGCCCTGCTGACCCCGCGGGCCTACACCGGGCCGCTCGCCAGGGCACGCGGCAAGATCGATATCACGCTGCCGCAAGGCACGGCGTCGCTCGCTGTCGGTGGCACCACCTGGGCGGTCAATGGCGAGCCGGCCGCGATCGACGCGCTCGCCCAGCTCGGCGAGCTCACGATCCTGTCCGATGCCTCAGGCGTCCGCGTCCACGCGGGCCACGCGGCCGCGGTCCTCGCGATCGCCGCGGGCAGCTGCGACCGGCCGTTCCACGTCGAGCGCACGGCAGACGACCGGATCCGCCTGTCGCCGTCGAACGCGTGCACCGGCGATCTCTGGCTGGCGCCGCTCGCCTCCGCCGCGCCCGCCACGCTCGGCCTCGACTGGCTCCAGAAGGGCAACCCGGCGATCACATCCAGCCAGCTCCACCCGACCGTGCTGGTGCCCGAGCGCCTCGGCGCCGTCTGGCGGTCGTGGGGCGACGGCACGTACACCCGCGAGAAGCCCGCGTCCGCGATCGGCGACAAGCGGGCCGCCGACCTCGCGGCCGCCACGTTCTCCAAGGTGCCGATGCTGAGCGCGCCGACCGCGGCGTCGCTGGACGATCCGTTCTACGTCTTCCACCACGCCATCGCCGGGATCGAGATGCCACCGTGGGACGGGCCATTCGCCCCGACTGACAACGCGCCGCCGAACTGGTCGCCGCCGTGCGATCCGGATCGCCCCGATCCGGCGATCCGCGGCGTCGGCGCGCTGATGCCCGGCCCGGTCCCCGCCTCGGCCACGGTCGTGACCGATCTGCACGAACGGCGGTGGACGCTGTACGCCGATGACCGCGGTCGGATGATCCGCACCGTCAACCACGCCACCGGCGCCGTGTGGTCGTTCCAGCACGATCCCGCCGGGCAGCTCGTCGGCGTCGAGGCGCCGGATCGCGCGCGCCAGTGCTTCACGTACGACGCGGTCGGCAACCTCGTCGAGCGCGTCGACCTGCCGGCCCCGAGCAGCCTGCCGACCCTCGATCCGGTCCGGCACCGCGTCAGCTACCAGATGCATCCGTCGCGCACCGTCGCGGTGTGGGACCCGCGCGACCCGACCGCGGCGCTCGCGCGCTACGAGTACGACGCCGCGGGCAACCTCACGCGCACCCTCGACGCCGCCGGCCTGCCGACGACGATCACCCGCGTCGGCGGCGACGGACCCGACCGCGCCCAGCCCGCCCAGGTGATCGACCCCAGCGGCGCGGTCCAGCGCCTGACCTGGGACGTCGACACCGGCACCCTGCACACGCACACGATCGACGCGACCGGCGCGCAGCTCCGCAGCGAGGTCGTCGCCGACGAGGCCGGCCGGCCGGTGTGGTCGCAGGGGCCGCTCGGCGCGATCCAGACCTGGAGCTGGGACGGGCCGTTCCTTGCGGCCAGCGGTTACGAGGCGGACGGGTTCACCGGCACGACGGCCTACGGCTACGACGACGACGGCAAGCTGTCGACCGTGCTCGATGGCCAGCGCCAGACGACGCTGCGCCACGACGTCATCGGCTCGCTGATCGACCAGCGCGTCACGGCGCTCGACGGCAGCGCCGACGAGCAGGTGCGCTGCCAGGCGCTGGCGCCGGGCGGTCGCGTGCTCGAGGCCGTCACGGCGGAGGGGCACCGGACGCGCTACGCCTACGACGGCGAGGGGCGCGTCACCTCGATCGAGGCCGGCGACCTCGGCCCGTCTCCTGGGACGTGGGACGACGCGTGCCCCGACCACGCGCCCGGCCCGAGCGTGTCCGGCACCGTGGCTCGGTTCGGCTACGACGTCGCCGGCCGGCTGGCGTGGATGGAGGACGAGCGCGGCGTGCGCTCCGAGGTCACCGTCGACGGCTTCGGCCGGCCGGTCATCGTCCACGGCCCGGACGGCACGACCGCGCGCCGCGGGTTCGACGCGCTCGGCAACGTGACGTGGGAGGCGGTCTTCGCGCCGGGCGCCGCCGCGGCCTACGGGCCGCCGACGTTCGGGCAGCCGGGGCTGCTCGCCGCGTCGCAGTGGTTCTACGACGCGCGCGGTGAGGTGACCGAGCGCCGCGACTGGCACTTCGACGCCAGCGGAGCGCCGATCGGAGACGGCCTGTCGATCACGCGGTTCGCCCGCGACGACGTGGCACGGACGTTCTCCATGACCGACGACAACGGGGCGACCACGACGGTCGTGCGCGAC
Organism: Myxococcales bacterium; assembly: GCA_011526095.1. Lineage (GTDB taxonomy): Bacteria > Myxococcota_A > Polyangia > Haliangiales > Haliangiaceae > WYBA01. The sequence goes on from WYBA01000288.1 coordinate 9,822, forward strand.
GGCGCGGGGCGGGTCGTCGAGGTCCGGTTGCCGGACGGCAGCTCGATCCGGACGACCGTCAGCGAGGGCGGCCGCCGGGTCGAGCGCCGCGCCACGGTGGCGGGGATCCCGCAGACGTCGGTCACGAAGCTGACCTCGTGGGGCCAGCCCTGGCAGTCGGCCGTCGTCGCCGCCGGGACCGAGCTCGTCACCGGCACCGTCGGCTTCGACGCCCGCCTGCGCCCGGTCCGCGCCATCGCCGAATCGGGCGCCGAGACCTCGACGCACTACGACGCGTTCGACCGGCCGGTCCTGATCACCTCGGTCCCCGGCGAGACGGTCACGATCGAGTGGGATCGCGACGGCCGCGTCCGCGCGCGCCACGGCGACGACGGCGCCGGCACGGTCGCGAGCTGGGCGTTCGAGGTCGACGCGCTCGGCCGCACCTGGCGTCAGCGCGACCCGCGCGGCGGGGTGAGCGAGGTCGAGTTCGAGGGCCTGTCCTCGCTGCCGTTCCTGGCGACCGACCCCAGCGGCATCACGAGCACGTTCGCGTGGTCGAGCACGGGGCAGATGATCGGCATGGTCGCCGACGCGCCGGGCGTGACGCCCGACGTGCAGCTGCGCTGGACCCACGACCCGCTGGGGCGCGTGACCAAGGCGGTCCGCGACGACGGGCTCGACGGCGACGACGCCGTGTCCTGGTTCGTCCACGACTCGCTCGGCAACGTGACGTCGGAGAGCGACTCGAGCTTCGGTCCCGGCGCCACCCGCACGCACGCCCACGACGGCGTCGGGCTGCCGGTGAGCAGCGTGCTGGGCGCGCGAACCGTCGGTCGGAGGTTCGACGTCATGGGCAGACTGACCGCGGTCGTCGTCGACAACGAGCCGAGCGCGACCGCGACGTTCAACTACCTGCCCGGGCCAGGTGGCCCGACGCTGCGGACCCTGAAGAACGGCGTCAAGACCAGCTACGGGCGCGACCTGCTGGGGCGGATCGACCAGATCACCGAGCTCACCCCGTCGGGCGGGACGCTCGCCCGCGGCGCGTGGGAGCTGCCGCTCGACGGCGTGCCGCGGACGGCGTCGTTGCTTCAGGTCGGGAGCACGTTCCACAGCGCGTTCGGCGTCGACACAGCGGGCCGGGTCGCGGGCGAGCGCCACGGCCTGGCGACCGCGCCGCCCGCGCTGGCGCCGACTGCGTCGTTCGCCGCGGCGAGCGCCGCCATCGACCCGCAGGTCAACAACGCCCAGTCGATCCGCTACGCGCTCACCGGCCGCAGCTCGTGGGACACGCGCACCGCGGCCGGCGCGACGACGACGTACAAGCGCGACGCGCTCGACGCCTACACGACGATCGGGACCGCGTCGCCGACCTACGACGCCGGCGGCAACCTGCTCCAGGACGGCGCGTCGACGTTCGCCTACGACGCGCTCGGCCAGCTCGCCGAGGTCGACGTCGGCGGTCACCGCCGCCGTTACCAGCGCGACGCGCTCGGCCGGATCATCGCCGAGACCGACCTGTCCTCGGGCCAGACCACGCGGTTCGCCTACGACGGGCTCCGTCGCACGTTCCGCAAGGCGCCCGACGGCCTCGTCGACGTGACGATCGAGGGCGCCGGCCTCGACGAGCCGCTGGTCACGATCCAGCAGGGCGGGGCGCGCCGCTACTACCATCAGGATCGGCTCGGCTCGATCTCGCTCGTCACCGGTGAGACCGGCCAGGCGCTCGAGTGGTACCGGTACTCCGCCTACGGCGAGCCGACGATCCGCAACGCCCTCGGCTCGACGATCCCGGCCTCCGCGATCGGCAACCGCCTCGGCTTCCAGGGCCAGGCCCACGACTGGGCGACTGGCCTTGTCGACATGCGGGCCCGCGTCTACCGCCCCGCCTGGGGCCGGTTCCTGACGCGCGATCCGCTGGGCCTCGCCGCCGGGCCGAACCTCTACGGCTTCGTCGACGCGTCGCCGCTGTCGTTCATCGACCCGCTGGGGCTGGAGAAGCAGTCGAAGCAGAGCGGCTTCGACTGCCCCGCCGGCTGCCACGACAACAGCACGCGCTGGCTGGGCGATCCGCTCGGCACGCGGCTCGAGCCCTACACCAACTTCCACCGCGTCGACGCCACGCTCGCGTACTACGGCGAGGAGCCCACCGCCTTCGAGCGCGACCTCGCCGCCGGCGACGTCCGCTACTTCGACTCACCGGGGACCGAAGTGACGCGCGTCCAGCCCTACGTCCGCAGGTGGTCCGAGCCGGGCGGCGTCAGCGTCGAGACCGTCGTCGGCTGGCGCACCTGGAACCCTGGCCTCGGCGAGCAGAGCTTCGACCGCGACGGCAACCCGATGACGCCGTTCAACCCGACGAACGGCACGGTGGCCGAGCCGGA
>WYBA01000289.1 GCA_011526095.1 Myxococcales bacterium
CATGTCCCTGTCGGGGCCGGCCTGCTCGAAGATGAGCGCGAGCTCGTCGCGCTTGGCCTGGAGCTTGCCGCGAAGGTCGTTCAGCGTTCCGCTCATACTGGTGTCTCCTTGCGTTCGAGGCCGTGCTGTCGGGCGATCGCGTTGAGCGCGACCATGTCGAGCAGCGACCTGTGCTTTACGGGTTCGGTTGCCGCGAGTACCGCGTCGATCGCGGTTGCGGCGTCGCGGAGCGCCCCCGAACATGCGGCGAGCGGTTCGCGCTTGGCCTTCGTGAGTCGGCCGTCCTTCACCTCGGCAAGCGAGGGAAGGATCTCGGCCAGCTCGAACGCGCTGTCACGCAGCCGCTCGATCCGACCGACGATCGTGAGGCCCGGGCGGGCCTCGGAGAAACTTGCCGTCTCGGCGGCGGACGCCGCCGCCGGCTGCGGGCGGGCGGCCCTGGCGACCACCTCGTCGAGAGTGGCGATCCCGTCGACCATGCCCTCGGCGAGCGCGTCCTTCGCAACGACGACACGCCCCTGTCCGAACCCGTCGCGCACCGTGTCGACAGGAACGCCACGGCCCCTGGCGACGTCGTGGACGAACATGCGGTAGGCGTCGTCGACCCGGGCCTGGATCGCCGCGCGCGCCTCATCCGACAACGGCTCGAACGGGTTGCCCTCCGTCTTGAACTTGCCGGCCGAAACCAGCGTCGTCTTCACACCGGCCTTCTCCAGCATCCCCGAGATGTCGTCGTGGGCGGCGAACACGCCGATCGACCCGACCTCCCCCGACGGGGTCACGAACAGCTCGTCCGCCTGCGCCGCGACCCAGTACGCCGCCGACGCCGCCAGCGTGTTCGCGACCGCAAGAATCGGCTTCGTCCCGCGGGCACCCCGGATGTCCGCCGCAAGCTCCGGCACGAGATCAACCTGGCCGCCCGGCGAATCGACGTCGAGTACGACAGCCGACACGTTCGGATCCTCGACCGCGTTCAAGAACGCGCCCCGCAGCCTGTCGACCGACGTGCCGCCAGACATGTCGGTCATCAGGTCGGCCTTGGGGGTGATCACCCCGTAGACGGGGATCACGGCGACGGTGCCTGCGCGTTGCGCGTCCCTGCGGGCCGGCTTCGCGCCGATCCTCGCCTGGATCTCATCGGCGGTGAAGCGGGCGCCTGCGGAGCGGACGGCGACGAACTCCCGGATCGTCGCGAGCGTCCGCGGCAGGATCGCCCACGGCGTCTCGACCAGGTGACGGACGACCTGCGGGTAGCGTCCGTCCTCCCCGGCGGGGATGGTGTTTTCGCTCATCGTTCGCTCCTGGCTAGGTGGGGATCAGGTCGCGACGGTCGAGCATCTGCTCGACGGCCGCCGAGATCTCGGCGGGCAGATTGTGTGCGCGGCCGTTGCCGTTGGTCGAAGGAATCGGCACCGGGCCGCCCGCGTCACCCGCGGGAACCGTGACGACGTTCGCGGCCCGCAGAAACACATCGTCGCGCCGGTCATCCACAGGCAGATCGAGCGCGCGACGGAACTCCGAAACCATCTCGCCACCCTCGCGCAGCCCGATCGCGTGCCGCTGCGCCAGCCGGTAAAGATCCTCCTGCAACACCCGCACCTTCGACAAATCGAACCCGAACCGCCACATAAACGGGTCGCGCTCGAAGTCCGGGAGCAGCCGCCACCGGATCGTCTCCGCAAGAATCCGCTGCGTCGGGATGATCCCCGACTCGTACGCAGCCTCCCTGGCCTCGCCCATGTTCGTGAACGTGGACCGGTCGAGGCCCGCCCCGAGCCCGGCCACGATCGCGGGGACGCCCATCACGGCGGTCACGCGCTCCTCCGGGATCCGCCGCAACTCCCTGAGCATCAGCTGTTCCGGCGAGAACCCGAACTGATCGACCTTCGTCGCCCCGGTCATCACGATCGGCTCGCCCCGCCGGTCCCCCGAGAACTTGCTCGACAGCGCGTCCTTCGCCTCCTGGGCCTGCGCCGCGTCGATCGTCAGGCCCTTCTCCGGGCTCACCATCAGCCCGGGCACGCCCATGTTCGCGAGCAGCGACGCGGTGAACTGGGCGGCCTCGTCGTCGGTGAACACCTCCCGTAGCACGCTCTTCAACGGCGACCGGCCCATCCGCGGGTTGTCAGGATCGGCGCCGAACCGGAAGTGAACGACATCCTCGGCGGCCACCTCGAGCGGCTCCGACCCCGGCGTGTACTCGTAGTGCGTGATGAACGCGTCGTCCGAGCCCTTCGGCCCCATCAGCCACGAAGGCGTCCACCACAACTCGACGACCGCGCCCGCGGCATCGCGCACCTTGATCCAATAGCCGTTCCCATCCACGTAGTAGTCGAGCACGGTCGCCATCCACAGCTCAACCCCGGTGAAGAACGCGTTGGGCTTCTCCAGCAGCCGCAGGATCCGATGGTCGCGCACCTGCTGCTCCTGCCCGTTGTCGAGCTTCTCCCACAACGCCGGCGGCGCCTCCGGGAACGTGCGGGCAACCCAGAACAGCGGCGCCGTGACCGTCGACGAGCCCGTGCCGTCACCAACAGAGGATTGGTAGTCGCGCCGAGACCCAGGCAGCCAGAACATCCGGTTCAGGTTCGACCGGAACACCATCGCCCGAAGCCGCCGCAGCCCGCTGCCGACCGCCGCCATCAGCCTCGCGCCACGACTAGGAGCCGGCGGGCCTATCGTCACCGACCCGACCGGCCGCACCGGCTCCGGCCGGCCCGTCACGTCCATCCGCAACCGGGAGAGATGCTCTGACCGCTCGCTCACTGCCACACCTCCACGCGCGCCCGCTCCCGCTCGCGCCGGTAGTCCTTCGCCCGCTGGTTCCGCTCGTCGCCGCGGTTCCAGTTGTCATGCTCGATTGTCAGCGCCTCACGCAGGTCGACCGGATCTGCGACGTGCAAGTACTCGCCGTGCCGGATGTAGCCGGAATGGACGACGATCACGGTCGTCCCTGCCCGGTAGAGCCGCCGGTTCATGCCCGCGCGCGGCGGGTCAGGGTTGTCCGCCGTCCAGCCGCGATGCAGGTTCCGGTGGGTGACGATCCCGACGTTCTCGGCGGCCACCTCGAGCGCAGCGTGGACGACATCCCCATCGGCGTGCGCGACGTACTCGTCGGCGTCGACCACCAAGACCCAGTCGCAGAACTCGCCGGCCATCTCCATCACCGCCGCCCGCTTCTCCACCTGCGACCCCCACACGCGATCCGGCACCTTCACCCTGACCGGCAAGCCGACCGCGCGGGCCGCCGCCCACACGGCCTCCTCCTGGTCGGGGCCGCTCATCGGCGCCGCGCCAGGGAAGTGCCGCCAGCCGCCGTCCACCGCGACAAGCTCGTCGCACACCCCGGCGAGCGAGCGGACGCAACGCTGCAGGAACTCGACGGGCTCCTCGAACCAGCAGAGCGCCGCGCAGATTCTCACCATGACGTGTCCCGTCGCCGCGTCTCACACACATGCACCCCCTGGCGCGCCGACCCCACCATGACCCAACGGCGAAAGTCGACCAGCCGGTCATAACGCTTCCACACCTCCGACACGCTCCGAAACACCCTCAAATGGCTTTCGGAGTCGAAGTTCGGGACGGTCAAGATGAGCCTGTGCCCGGGCGGCACGCGCCGCACGAGATCGCGGTCATCCTCGAGATGCTCGAGCACCTCCATACACGTGTAGACCGCCCCGCCAGACCGCAACGGATCCGGGCGCCACTCCTCGAGCGACACCTGCTGCCATTGCGGCTCCGGCGGCACATCCTCGTTGTTCCCGACGCGCGTTGTCGCATACCGGGCCGCCTCCTCCAAGGCTGCGGCGCTCCAGTCCACCCCGGTCACCCGCGCGTAATGGCCGCGCCGGTACAACAGCTCCACGAACCGGCCCGTGCCACACCCGAGATCGACGACCTCCTCGTGCGGGTCGATCATCCTGGCTACCTCGTCGTACACCGTCCGCCACGGCGACTCCTCGAGCGGCAGCATCGCGGGCGCGTCAGGCTCCGTCATCGCCCAGTCGTACCAGGCCGCGTCGTACGCCACCGCGCTCACAACGCCACCATCACCGACGGCTTCGGCAACAGCGCAGGCCGGTACACCTCGCGCATCTCGTCAACCGACCCGGCAGGAAACACCTCGGCGACCGCCTCGAACGGATCCGTCAGCTCCGGCCCCTCCCGGAAGCGCTGGCAATCCGCGTAGCTGTTCAGCTGCCACCCGTCCCCGCTCTTCCAATCGACGATCTGCAACGGATGCAGGTCGAAATACGTGTACCGCGGCTTCGCCGACCGTGCCAGCGTCCGCCACACACTCGAATCGATCGCCCGGTCGCGATCCTCCTCCGCCGGCCGATATCCGCACCCGCGCAGCAGGCCCGTCGGGATGATCCTGATCCCGTCGCCCTGCACACAGGCGCCGCCGGACGGGTACTGGATGTTCAGCCTCGCGAGCCGGCGCCCGTCCTCCCGCACGATCGCCGAACGCATGAAACACCGGATCTCGCCCTCGCCGGGCAGCGGCGCCGCCAGGATCGCCGCAGGGTCGATCCAGTCGTCAGACCCGAACGGCACCACGAAATCAACGCCGCTCTCGCCCGCCAACTGGTACCCGTCGTTCCACTTCCGGCCGAGCGGACGGTTCTCGCGGCGCACCGTCGCGAACCCGAGCCCGTCGGCCACCTCGAGCGTCTCGTCGTCCGCGATCACGACCGCCGAGGCGCGCAACCCGCTGTCCGTGAGTGCCTCGCACGTCCGCGCCAGCTGCCGCAGACACGCCGCCGCCATCGCCTCCCGACCCGCCGACGGCACCACGAACCACAAAGACGCGCTCACACCACGCTCCACGCAGCGGCCACCGCAGACGACGACTCCGACCTGACCGAATGCACCATCGCCGCCGCGTCCAACGCGTCTATCACCCTCGACCGCTGCGCCGGCACGCTCGTCCGCGAATCCGACGGCCGCGCGAACTTCGCGCCACCATCCGGCAGCAGCTTCACGACCGCGTTCAACGCATGCCGACGCAGCCCCGCATCGCCCGCATGCCGCAGCCACCCCTGCCGCAGCGCCGCCATGAACCGCTCGTAATCCTCGCTCTTCGGCGCCGTCGACTGCGCCCGATACACCACCTCCAGGCCAAGCTCGTCAGACAGCCACGCCGCGATGTCCTCCGCCCGCGACCTGTCCATCACCACCGTCGACACCCGATACCGGGCCTGCAACTCCACAAATGCCCGCTTGATCAACCTGACGTCCAGCTGCTCGCCACCGTCCGGCGGCTCCAGGATCGTCGCCGGCCCGAACTGCCGGTGCTCGTCGCTCTTCCACCACAACGGCACCAGCGCCGTCGTGTCGTGCTGAAAACCCACGTCCAGGCCGACCCACACGTCCGCATGATCCGGGATCGGCTCGCCGGTCGCCGCGTCATGCCACTCCGACTCCGCGATCGCCGACGTTCCCGACCTCGCCGCCACGTTGCACACAAACCGCGCCCAATGATGCGCCGAGATCGTCGGCGACTCACGCTTCGCCCGCAACGACTCCACCGTGATCGACGGCAACGGATTCGCCCGCTTCACCGCGACCATGTCATCCTGCTCCGCGCCCTCCTCGAGCGCGTACTCGTGCAACACGATCGCGTCCGACACGCACCGCACAAACCCCGGCCGCGACTCCACGACCGGCGTCTCCTGCCGCACCCGCTCCCGCATCTCCTCGAACAGGCCGCCAGCCTCACCCGCCGTCGAAATCCCCACCTGCTGCGCGTCCCGCTTGTCAAGCTTCCCCCGCCACGTCTCGTACAGGTCGAGGTTTCGGTGCCGGTGCAGCTCGTCGAGCAGCGAGAACGGAAACGGGATGATCCCATCGCCAGACCCTGCGTCCGCGGCATGCACCTCGATCGACCCCAACACCTCGCCCCGCTTCGTCGCCCCCGGCCCCCGCAAATCGATGCGCCGATACCCATCGAACGGCTCAAACCGGAACCCCGGATCATCCAACTCCGACCGGCGCAGAAACCCCTTCGCCTGCCGGTACATGATCCGCGCCTGATCCCGCGACGACGCCGCCACCGGAATCATCGCGTCATCCGCGAACCGAAGCCCGTACAACGCGATAGCCGCGATCAACGTCGTCTTCCCGTTGCCCTCCGGGACAATCAGGAGATTCTCTTTCCGGCCGGAAAACAAGTCCGCGACGAACGCAACCTGAAACGGCTCGATCTGCCACGGCTCGCCAGAGTCCAGGATCAGCCGTCGCGACCACGCCTCGAAATGCTCCACCCCGAACGGCTCGCCCGGCAACTTCGCCCGACCACGCGTTGTCGCAACGGTAGACACGTCTCAGGAGGTGTGTTTCGCGAAAAGGTGCCGGGGTCGTCGTTGCGTCGTCATCGGTAGGGATTTTTTTTGGTGCCCGGGTGCGGCGTGTTGCCTCGGTTGCAGACGGCGTGTGAGGCTCCGAGGTAGCCGGCGCGGTCGTCGGTGTGGTCGAGGTCCCAGGCTTGGCCGGGGTGGATGGGCTGGTGGCAGCGGGCGCAGCGGACGTTGCCTGCGGCGACGGCGTGCGAGATGGCGGCGCGGAGTTTGCGGTGCTGGTTGCCATAGCCGCGCTCAACCGTTGTGTCGCGCGGTGGCGCGTATCCGCTTCGTGTGATGGGCATACGTAAGCCGCCTCGGTGGGCGGCTGAAGTGACACTTCGGGCGTGGCGAGCGAGCGAGGGTGTTTCGCTCGAGGCAGGGCGTACTCGCTGCCTCTGGGTTCTCTCAGTCGGGCATGTTAGCGGCCGGTGCGGACGTTGCGCAAGAGCTCGGCGAGCGGGTCTGTGCCTGGGCTTGTGCCTGGGGCTCCGCCTGCGACGGGGATGCCGCGGAGTCGGCGTGTGTCTCCTGGGAGGGTGGCGCGGGTGACGGTGGCTGGTGGTTCGGTGTCTCCGGCTTCGAGGATGATGCGGGCGAGTTTCCGGTCGTCGTCGGCGCGGGTGTCGAGGTAGCGGGGGAGGGGTTGGCTCATGTTGCGGGCTCCGGGCGCGGCATGACGTTGAAGCGGCTCACTGGACGAACTCCACGGGTACTGGCTGGCGCAGTAGGCGGGTTACTGCGACTTCGATTTCGCGTGACCCGTGGAGGTATTCACGTCGATCGGAGTGGCCAGTGACGTCGACGAGGTCGTCTTCGACTCGTCTGACGATGCCTTCGACGAGAAACGCGACACGCTCACCGTTGCGGGGCTCGGTTTGGAGTGGGTCGTGGGTTAGGTCGATGACGAGCGTGCTCATGCTGCGGTGGTCTCCTCGAGGTAGGTGACGGCTTTCGTGAGCGCCTCTTCGAGCGTGGGCGCGTTGAACGAGACGATTCCCAGGGCTTCGTCCGATGGGATTTTCGATAGGGCGACGTTGATGTTGAGGTGGCCGTCGTAGTCTTCGACCGAGACCTCTGCGAGGTAGTCGCCGTGCTGGTCGTGCAGGGTCTTGAGGAGGTCGTCTGCGGTCACGCTGGCTGCTGCTCCTTGAGGTAGGGCCGGCCGTCTGATGCGAATCGTACGCCGTGGCGTCTGAGGGTTCGGCGGGCGTTGTCGTGGGTCATGCGGCGTTCTCCTGGTCGAGTGCTTGGCGGAGCCGTAGCTTGGCGACGCGGAGGTGTTCGCGGGCGGTGGGTTCGCTGATGTCGAGTGAGCGGGCGATGCGCGTTGTGCCGAGGCCTGCGAGGTGGAGTCTGAGGACGTCGTATTGCTTGCGGGTGAGCGTTCGTTGGGCGAGCTCGTGGATGCGCTGGTCGGTCATGCGGGCGTTTCGGCGGGAAGGATGCCGTGGATGTATTCGAGGTGCTCGGTGAGGCTGCGTTCGGTCTTCTTGGGGACGCCGCATTCGGGGCAGGTGATCTCGCGGAGCTTGCGCGGGTTTGTGCCGAGGTCGCGAGGCGCGGTTCCGTTCTGCCGTGGCGTGGTGCCTTTGGCTCTGGGGTTCGTTCCTTTTTCCCGTGGGGTTGGGGTAGTTCTAGTTCTAGAACTAGGACCCCCCTTGCGTCCGCTGCGTGTCCCTTGTGGTGTCCGCTCGGTGTCCGCTGCGGTTTCACGGCGTTTGCTGGACTTTCTTACGGCTTCCTCGTATCTCCGTGACTCCTTCTGCCACTCTCCGTAACGGGTCAAATACGCGTTCCAGACGCGTCCGTTACGTCTCCGTGACGACTGCTTCATCCGTCCGAGCGCTCCGAAGAACTCGTCGAGGGTGAACGGGATCTCCCGTCCGTCGAGTCCGAGCTTCTGCCATCCGACCGCGTCGTTCGGGTAGCTGAACGAGCCTGGAGGTGATCCGTCCTTGGCGGCCAGGATGAGGTAGATGAACACGAGCGGCCCGTAGGGGCCGAGCTCGTCGAGCAGCTTGTTCGCTGTCCGCTTGAAGGGGAACTGGACGTCGAGCCGGGCGTATCGTGGTTGGGCCATCTAGTGTCCTTCGGCGAGGTTGGCGAACATGGCGCGGTCTTTGAGCCAGGCGGCCCGGATCTGGTCGGTGGGGCCGTTTCGGTGCTTGGCGATCGTGAGGTGCGCGGCCGGGTCGGCGTCTTCGCCGGTGTCCCGGTGGATGAAGAGGACGACGTCTGCGTCTTGTTCGATGGCGCCTGAGTCGCGCAGGTCGGAGAGGATCGGGGTTTTGTCGGCGCGGCCTTCGACGTTGCGGTTCAGCTGCGCGAGCGCCATCACGGGCACGTCGAGCTCGCGGGCCAGCAGTTTGAGGCCGCGGCTGATGGCGGCTATCTCGAGGTTCCGGTTGTCGTGCTTGGCGTCGGTGAGCATGAGCTGGAGGTAGTCGACGACGACGAGGCCAAGGGCTGGTTGGCGTTGTTTGAGCCGGCGGGAGCGGGAGCGGATGTCGGTGACGCGGGCGGATACGGTGTCGTCGATGTAGAGCGGCATCCGTTGGAGGTGTTCGCCGGCCTGGTTGAGCGCGGCCCTGTCGGTGGGGGTGAGCCCGTTTCGGGTTCGGATCCGCATGAGCGGCACGTTGGAGAGCGCGGAGAGGGCGCGCTGGTTGATCTCTTCGGCGCTCATTTCGAGGGTGAACAGCGCGGCCGGCGTGTCTTTGCGGCAGGCGGCGAGGCTTGCTTGGAGCGCGAGCGCGGACTTGCCCATTCCGGGCCTGGCGGCGACCACGACTAGGTTTCCGGGCTGAAGGCCGGCGGTGGCGCGGTCGAGGTCTGTGAGCCCGGTGGGGGTGCCGGTGATCTCGCCGCCGGGCCGGTCGAGCAGCTGGAACGTGTGCGGCAGTGTTTCGGAGACGTGGCGGAGTTCGCCGGGCTCGTGTTGGACGGTGAGGTCGTAGACGGCTTGTTCCGCTTCGGCGAGCGCCTGGTCGAGCGGGTCGGGTGGTTCCCAGCCGAGCCGGGCGATGTTCTGGCCGACGGTGATCAGCTGGCGGCGGGTCCAGTGGTCGCGGACGATGCGGGCGTGGTGGGCGACGTTGCCGGCCGGGTACATGCTGGCGGCGAGATCGCGCATCTTCGCGACGGTCTGTTCGTCGGCGAGCTGTTCGGCGAGGATGACCGGATCAACGTTGCGGCCCTGGTCGTGTGCATGGAGGCAGGCGTCGAGGATGGCGGCGAGCCTGGTCGAGTGCAGCTGGCCGGGCTCGAGGATCTCGGCGACGCTGTCGCGCGCGTTGGCGGATGTGATGCAGGCGCCGACGACGTGTTCTTCGGCTTCCGCGTTGAACGGGGGAACCGTATTCACCGGGCTTCCTGTTGCCTGGCGAGCGTCCAGTGGCGCCGTTCGAGCGCGCGGCGGCGGATGGCCTGCTCTAACCGTCGGTTGTGTTCGGCGAGACGGTCGTTTTGGCGTTGCAGGACGTCCAGGTCGTAGCGGAGCTCGCGGTTCCAGCGCGCGAGGATCGGGACGGCGTCTTGGTGGGTCATCTAGTAGCCCTCCGGCATGGGCGCCGTAGCGGGGTCGTACGCGTTGAGGCATCCGCGTGGCCTTCGACTAGGTTCGGGGTCGAGGTCGTGGGCGCAGGTGAGGACGCGGTCCTGGTCGGGAAGGCGGATGGCCTGACAGTGGCCGACCGGGCAGGCCTGGGGGACGGTGGCGGCCGGGGAGAACAGTTCGGGTTGGTTCATGCGGCGTCATCCTTGTAATGGGCGCCGTCGAGGCGGGCATTCGCGATGTTCTGGTCGAGCGTCTTGCCGGACACAAACGAGCGGATCCGGTGCTGTTTGTGTTTGCGTTCGCGTAGGTGGGGGTGGTGTTTGAGCCGGTGGGCTTTGTGGGCGGCGGTGGTTTCGGCGAGGGTGCCGACGGTGTGCCAGTCGGGGCAGAGGTGGCAGCGGCCGGTGACGTGCTGTTCGGCGAGCCTCTGGGCGCGGATCCGGGCGGCGTACTCCTTGAGATTGTCGCGGCTCATCAGGCGGCCTTGCGTTGCGCGTCGAGGTCGGCTTGGATGGCGCGGGCGAGGAGATGGGCGTCATGAGCGTCCTGGACGGGCCATTCGGGGGCGCCGAGCTGGAGCGACCGGGCGCGGATCTCGTCTTTGGACGCGTGGCCTGAGAGGCCGTTGAGGTATCGCCAGCGCGACGGGATGTACGGGTTCGTGAGGGTGGCGGCGGGGAGCCGGGCGAGGACGGCGCCTTGGACGCGGAAGAGCGCGCCGGCGTTGTGGCCGCGCGGGTCCTCCAGAGCGAAGCCGATAGTTTCGTCCCACAGTTGGCTTGTGGGGGCGGGCATTGCGAGCGGCACCTGCCGGGTGCGTTCCCAGGCGTCCTGTCCTGCGAGCGGGAAGCGGTGCCATTCGAGTCGTCCGGTGTCGTGGAGGAGGACGACGTCGATGGCGCGGGTGGAGAAGTCGATGCCGGCAACGTTCATCGTTCGTCGTCTCCGTGGAGGCCGTCGCGGATGAGCCAGCCGGCGAGGAACGAGGCGCACGCGATCGCGAGCACGAGCCACATCAGCTGGGGTCTCCTGCTTCGAGCTGGAGAAGCGGCAGGCCAGCGGGCATGATCCCGCGGTCCGGGTCGTAAGCGGCGTCGAGCTGCGGGCCGATCCATCCGCCGACCGTGCGGCCGTCCGGGAGCATGATGTAGGCGAGGAATTCGTCCTCGAAGGTCGCGATGCCTGACTCGACCGCCTCGAGCTTCGCCTTGACGACGAGGAGCAGCGCACGCCACCGCTGGCGGCACGCCTGCTCCCACTCTCGCTCCGCGGCCTCGGAGGTGCGGCGACCTCGCGAGTGGTGGGTGAACCGCCGCTCGTCGCGGGACGGGAGCGGAAGGTGGAACCGAACCTGCCGCTTCTGTCCGGGCTGCGGCTCGACGACGAACGCGATCAGCGCGCCGCCAGCGTCCCAGCCGTACATGAACTGCTGCGCCCCGTAGCGGGCAAGCGTCGCCTCGATCTCGTTGCGGGACCGCTCAACGGGAACCGCCGTCTTCTGCGCGTAGCGGCTCATCGCCGGCCGTACCTGACTCGTGCGGGGAACCCGAGCCGCTGCATGTTCCACGCGACCCGTGAGCCCCACGACCGGGCGCCGCACGCGCAGTAGCCGTGCAGGTCGTACGGGGTGCGGGCGTTGGGCCACCGCTCGCGGATGAACCGGGCGTAGTAGCGGATCGCCTGCCGCCAGCTTGCGAAGTGCGGCACGGTCCAGGCGCGGTCGCAGGAGCCGAGGCCCCACACGTTGTAGCGGTTGCCATGGCAGGCGAGGCGGCCCCAGGCGGATTCGAGGCCGGCGGCCGCGGCGATGAACGCCGGGTGCACACCCTGCTTGCGCCCTTCGGCCTCGAGCACGTAGCCGAGCCCGTGCATGGGGGTGCCCGCAAGCCCCTGGTTGAGCTTGCGCGCAACGTCGGAGCGGTCGCCTGCGTGGGCGGCGGCCGGGGCGAGTGCGAATACGGTGAGCGCGATCACGATGAATCTCAGGGCTCCATTCCTTCCGTCGGGAACACGGGTCTACCGGGTGGCGTGAATCCACCCGGCGATCAGCAGCGAGAGAACAACGCCGGCGGGCGGGGCGAGCACGGTGACGGCTACCGCGAGGCCGGTCAGCGCAAGCGGTCTCACGCGGTCGCCTCCGCCG
>WYBA01000290.1 GCA_011526095.1 Myxococcales bacterium
CGCGGGGCGGCCAAGCTGACCATCGCGGGGCGGCCAAGCTGACCATCGCGGGGCGGCCAAGCTGACCATCGCGGGGCGGCCAAGCTGACCATCGCGGGGCGGCCAAGCTGACCATCGCCGGAGGCGGGGTCGAGGGGCACGGGTGCGCCCAGGGGGCGCCGGGGCAGCGCATGAGCGCCGCCGCCGGCGCAGGGCGGAGGTGCGCCCGGCAGCCGTCGCACCCGACCGAGACGCTCCTCGCGGAAGCACGACGCGAGGAGGACACCCGATGTGCATGCGGAGGACTGAGATGGATCGACTACAGGAGCTGGTGCGGCTGCACCGGCTGGAGACGGGCGCCTGCGAGGTCGCGCGCCTGCTTGGGATGAGCCGCAACACCGAGCGGCAGTATCGCGTCGCGCTGGACGCCGCGGAGCTTCTGCGCGGCAGCGTCGACGCGCTGCCGGCGCTGGACGTGCTCAAGGCCGCCGTGCTGTCGGCGATGCCGCCGAAGGAGGCGCCGCAATCGACCTCGTCGCTGGAAGCGTGGATCGAGCCGGTACGCGCGCTGGTCGACAAGGGCGTGGGGCCGCGCGCGATCTACGATCGGCTGCGGCTCGACCCGGCGTTTGACGGCACGTACTGGTCGACCAAGCGCCTGGTCAAGCGACTGCGCCGCGAGCGCGGTGTGCGCGCCGAGGACGTCGCGATTCCCGTCGAGACGGTGCCGGGCGACGTGGCGCAGGTGGACTTCGGCGAGATCGGTCGCGTGTACGATCCGTCGACGGGGACGCTGCGGCGGGCGTGGGCCTTCGTGATGGTGCTCGGCTACAGCCGGCTCATGGTCGCGCGCCTGGCGTTCGACCAGAAGGTGGAGACGTGGCTGCGGCTGCACGTCGAGGCGTTCGCCGAGCTCGGCGGCGTGGTCGCCACCGTCGTGCCCGACAACCTCAAGGCGGCGGTGATCCGCGCGGCGTTCGGCGTCGACGGCGCGACGGCGCTCAACCGCAGCTATCGCGAACTGGCGCGCCACTACGGCTTCAAGGTCGACCCGACGCCGGTCCGCGCGCCCAAGAAGAAAGGCAAGGTCGAGTCCGGCGTGCGCTACGTCAAGCACAACGGGCTGGCCGGGCTCGCCGGCGCCGAGGTCGACGTCGTGCGCGCGCAACTCGCGGCGTGGAGCGCCGAGATCGCCAACCAGCGCATCCACGGCACGACCCAGCGCCGGCCCATCGAGCTCTTCGACGCCGACGAGCGCGCCGCGCTGCGGTCGCTGCCGGCCGTCGCCTACGAACCCGTCGTGTGGCATGAAGCCGGCGTCCACCGCGACGCGCACGTCGCGTTTGCCGGCCGCCTGTACTCGGTGCCGTGGCGTCTCATCGGCCAGCGCGTGTGGGTACGCGCCACGGCCCACACCGTCGACGTGTACGCCAACGACGAGCGCGTCGCGAGCCACGATCGGCGCGGCCGGACCGCGCGGTCCACGCGCGACGAGCACCTGCCGCCGGAGCGCGCGCCGCTGCGCCACCGCAGCCGCGATTTCTGGGAGCAGCGCGCCGATCGCATTCACGCGGACGTCGGCGCCTACGTCCGCGAGGTCTTCGACGCCGACGACGTGCTGAGCATGCTGCGCACGGTGCAGTCGATCGTGACGCACCTGGAGGGCTTCCCGCGCGAGCGCGCCGCCGCCGCGTGCCGCCGCGCCCGCTACTTCGGCAACTACAGCTACGGCGGCATCAAGGCCATCTTGCGCCAGGGCCTCGACCTGCACCCGCTTCCCGGCGCCGCCGCGCCCGCGGCGTCGCTGCCGGCGCCGCGCTACGCGCGCGCCATGTCCGACCTGCTTCACCTGACCAAGGAGAGTATCGATGAGCTCCACTGATGAACTGATCCCGCTGCTCAAGAAGCTGCGCCTGTCCGGCGTGCTGCAGTCGCTCGAGCTGCGCATTCGCCAGGCCGTCGACGACGACCTGAGCCACGACGAGTTTCTGTACCGGCTGCTGTCCGACGAGGTCGAGCGCCGCGACAGCAAGCAGCTCGAGCAGCGCGTGCGCCGCGCCGGCTTCGAGCACCGCACGACCCTCGAGGACTTCGACTTCGCCTTCAACCCCACGGTGCCCAAGGCCAAGGTGATCGACCTGGCGACCTGCGCCTTCGTCGAGCGCAAGGACAACGTGCTGCTGGTCGGCCCCACCGGCGTCGGCAAGTCGCACATCGCGCAGGCGCTCGGCCACCGCGCCTGCCGCGCCGGGTACTCCGTGCTCTACACCAGCGCCCACGACATGCTCACCCAGCTCCGCGCCGCGCGCGCCGACGGCAGCCTCGACCGCCGCATGCTGCGCTTCACCAGCCCTGACCTGCTGCTCGTCGATGACCTCGGTCTGCGTCCACTGGCGCACGACGAGCCCATCGACCTCTACGAGATCATCCGGCAGCGCTACCAGCGCGCGTCCACGGTCGTGACGTCGAACCGCGCCCTGGAAGAATGGCACCCGCTCTTCCACGATGCGCTGCTCGCCAGTGCCGCCATGGACCGCCTGCTCCACGGCGCCCATGTGCTCGTGATCGAGGGCGACTCCTTCCGCAATCCGCCGCCGACCCGTCGGCCCAACCGCGGCGGCCGCGCCGGCGCCGTCGAGGCCGCGGCGCGATGATCATCCGTGGTCAGTTTGGCCGCCCCTCGCGCCCGGCACCGTCGACGGCACGAGGCCCACCGCCGACGACCACATACGCGTGGTCAGTTTGGCCGCCCCGCGCGTGGTCAGCACACCCGCCCCTTGACA